>JAFEEI010000013.1 GCA_018241205.1 Pseudomonadota bacterium | reverse complement strand
GGCCACGCAGTACGCGCTGTTCAGTTCGGTCATGCTGCTGTTGCCGAAGTTCATCGCCGGTTTCAGCGGTGAATTTGTCGATGCTTACGGTTATGAAACCTTTTTCATCGCCACCGCGCTGCTGGGATTGCCGGTGTTGATTCTGGTCTGGCTCGCCGGGCAGGCAAAATTTGCGCACTCCGGCGAATAATCCATACCCTTCCACAGCATGCCGCAAACTCCGCAAAAAACCGGCCCAGAAGCTGAATACCATGCGCTGATCGAAGCGGGCGAGTTGCAGCCGGATGCCCATCAAGCCAGCGCCATCATAGCCCTGGAGCGGCTGCATCGCGAACTGATCGAATACCGCCCAAGCGGCAACACATGGACTGCCGGCTGGTTGCGCTGGCTCGGCAGTAAACCGGCTCCTAAAGGTGTTTACCTCTATGGCGGCGTCGGGCGCGGCAAATCGATGCTGATGGATTTGTTTTACAGCGTGGCGGCAATTCCGGCCAAGCGGCGCATGCATTTTCATGAATTCATGCTGGATATCCATGCGCGGCTCAAAGCCTGGCACGATCTTTCCGCACGCGAACGGGCGCAGCATGGCCAGCGTAGCGGCGACGATCCGATTCCGCCGGTGGCACGGCAAATTGCCAATGAAACTTCACTGCTGTGCTTCGATGAATTGCAAGTCACCGACATTGCCGACGCCATGGTGTTGACCCGGTTGTTCAAGGAATTATTCGCGCTCGGTGTGGTTGTGGTGGCAACGTCCAACCGCCCGCCCGATGAACTTTACAAAGACGGCTTGCACCGCCAGCGCTTTCTGCCGTTCATCGCGGATATCAAGGAGAGGCTGGAGGTCATCGCGCTCAACGGCCCGGTCGACTACCGCTACAACCGCTTACAGGGCGCGGAAACCTATTATTTTCCGGTCAACGCGGAGACCACTGCGCAATTATCGTCGACCTTTTTCCGCCTGACCGACCGGCGTGTCGAAGACCGTGCCAAAGTGCCGAGCGAAGAACTGATCGTGCAGGGACGCACATTGTTTGTGCCGAAAGCGGCGCGCGGCGTCGCGGTATTCTCGTTTAAGCGCCTGTGCGCCAACCCGCTCGGCGCGGCGGACTATCTCGCCATCGCCCGGACCTATCACACCGTCATCATGGTCGCCATCCCGCAATTCACCCGGGAAAACAGCGACCAGGCCCGGCGCTTTATCCACTTGATCGACGCCTTGTACGAACACGGCGTCAAATTCCTCTGCTCCGCCGCCGTGCCGCTGCCATCGCTATACGCCGGTGGCGACGTCGGCTTCGAGTTCGAGCGTACCATTTCCCGCTTGACGGAAATGCAATCGCAAGACTATCTGGCGCGCGGGCACGGAAAAATCTGAATCGTCAGCAACATCGCGCACGAACTGCACAAAGCCGGGAATGCGTGTATGCTGAACCGGTCTCCAATCCGTCGATGAGCACGCAAAAATGAACATACTGATCACAGGCGCAAGCGGATTTATCGGCCGTCAGCTGGTGCGGCGTTTGCAGCAGGAACACCAGAACATCACGGTACTGAGCCGCAATGGCGCGCGTGCAAGTCAATTGCTGGGGGTACCGGCATTTGACTGGGATTACGCGACACAGGATGTGCCTGCTGAAGCGCTGCAAGACTGCCAGGTCATCATCAATCTGATGGGTGAGAATCTGGGCGATGGCCGTTGGACTAAAGCGCGCAAACACGAGATTTACGCGTCCCGTATCCTCAGCACGCGCAAATTGGTTGCCGCCGCGCCAGAAAGCTTGCAAGCTTTCGTTTGTGGCTCGGCCATCGGTATTTATCCGGGTTCCGGCGACGATCTTTACGATGAATCCTATGCCGTTCCAGAGCAGCTCAGTTTCATGCAAACCATTTGCCATGATTGGGAAGTGGAAGCGGCGCGGATTGAGGGCAAGGGTGTACGCCGGGTCAGCATCCGCACCGGCGTGGTGCTCGGTCATGGCGGCATGCTGCAAAAGCTGTTGCCGGTTTTCAAACTGGGACTGGGCGGGCCGGTTGGCAACGGCCGGCAATGGTTGCCGTGGATCCACATCGACGACATCGTTTCGGTTTACACTGCAGCCGCACTGGATACGCGCTATCACGGCCCGGTCAATGCCGTGACACCCAATCCGGTACGCTACCGCGAATTTGCGACAGCGTTCGGCAAGGCATTGCAGCGGCCTGCATTCTTCCCGACTCCGGCATTTGTCCTGAAACTGGCATTAGGCGAGGCCGCCGTGCTGGCGTTGAACAGCTATCACATCGTGCCGAAACGATTACAGGAAGAATACGGCTTCCAATTCAAATTCATTGATTTACCGGCAGCCTTGGCCGATCTGTTCGATAAAAGCGATGCTGTAAAGCAAGATATAGCTTCATGACCGCTCCGCTTGCTGTTTTCTGGTTCCGGCGCGATCTGCGCCTGGATGACAACGCCGGACTTTCGCATGCATTGGCCTCCGGGCGGCCGGTTCTGCCCATTTTCATTTTCGATCCCGTCATACTCACCGGATTACCGCAAGACGATGCGCGTGTCACGTTCATTTTTGACACCTTGCAAGCGCTGCGTGCGGAAATTGAGCAAAAACACGGCAGCTCGCTTGCACTTTATCACGGCAAACCGGTGGAAGTTTTCGAGCGGATTTTATGCACCTACCCGGTCGCCGCGGTCTACACCAATCACGACTACGAACCGTATGCGCGCGAGCGAGACGAAGCAATCCGCCTTTGGCTGCAAGCGCGATCAGTGGCTTTTAACACCTACAAGGATCACGTCCTGTTCGAAAAAGGCGAAGTCGTCAAGGAGGATGGCAGCCCGTACGGCGTGTACACACCGTACATGCGCAAATGGAAACAGGTCTACAGTCAGGCAACATTGACCACTTACACCACTGCAACCAAATTATCCAACCTGATCAAGCTAGCAAAACTGCCGGACGTGACATTGGCCGATATCGGTTTCACCCGTTCAGCCATTACCGTTCCCGCTTACCGGCTGGATAGCGATATACTGCAACACTATGCGCGTGACCGGGATTTCCCGGCTATAGCGGGAACCTCGCTGCTGGCGCCTCATCTTCGTTTTGGCACAGTCAGCATCCGGCAAATATTCCGGCAGACATTCCAGGTCAGCGATATTTTCTGCAATGAACTGATCTGGCGCGAATTCTTCAGTCAGATATTGTGGCACTTTCCACACACACAGCAGCGCAGCTTCAAACCGCAGTACGATCGCATTGTGTGGCGTAACGATGAGACCGAATTCAAGCGCTGGTGCGAAGGCACCACCGGTTATCCCATCGTCGATGCCGGGATGCGCCAGCTCAATGCAACTGGCATGATGCACAACCGCGTGCGTATGATCACCGCGAGTTTTTTATGCAAGCACCTGTTAATCGATTGGCGTTGGGGCGAAGCGTATTTCGCGCAAAAATTATTGGACTACGACATGGCTAGCAATGTCGGCAACTGGCAGTGGGTGGCGGGTTGCGGTGTCGATGCCGCGCCATATTTCAGGATTTTCAATCCAGCCGCGCAAACGGAAAAATTCGATAAACAGCTCACTTATATTCAAACCTGGGTCAGCGATTGGCATACCTTAACCTATCCCGCGCCAATCGTTGATCATACGATCGCGCGCGAACGCTGCCTGCAAGCGTACCGGCAAGCCGTAGGTTAGCCGGATAGCATAAGCCTCCGGTTTTTCACTTGGATTATTTCTTTTAGTTACTGCCGCTTATGCCCCGTGCCGGAGTCTCCGGCCTTGCTGAGTTAGCAATATCTGACGCATTTCAATTCCATACTTTTTTTTTTAATGTTATCCTTACTGTGAATAAGTTATTTTCTTATTCATTATTGAAACCATATCTTGTTTTAGAGGGTTTCTAGGTTGCACGATCGGATGATCTTCTAAAAGGTCTTTGCCTGCAAAAAGCAGTTCATTGCCGGATTAGATTTGGGATGTGGTTTGTAGCTGGTTAAGTTTCAACGTGACATTAAATTTGTTGATAAATAATTTTTGATTTTAATAACAAAGGAGATTTTCATGAAATACTCACTTTTAGCTATCGTCCTTATCGCGTTTACATCTACAGCTTTACTCGCCGGATGTGGCGAGCCTAAACCATATAATAAACCACCTAGCTTATACAAAGATCCTACTACAGGAGAAAGGCTGGGTGCTGAATCCGGTAAGGAATAACCGGTTGATTGCTTATCAAACGGCTCCTATCGGGAGCCGTTTTTTTATTTAGCGAATCATTCTCTTAACCATAATTCCAATCTTCTCGCAGCAATCGCGACATTCTGGTTACAGTTCAAAATTGTTTCTTTAGTGTAGATACTCAGCATCAAAAAAGTACTTGACGAGTTTTTTGTACATAAGTGTGCTGAAGTGAAAACACAAAACGAATTTTCTCGAGTAGAAATTATCCGGACAATCTATTACGTGTAACGCTATGCTGCGTCTCGCCCCTTTAGATCGTTTAAATGATCTTGGCTCATTGCAAGACGGTTTTGATTCCAAGCAAATAAAAACACGGCAGCAGCAATATGGCGATAACCGCATCGTTGAAACGCCTCAGACCGGCTGGCGAGATATCCTGCGCAATACGGCCAGCAACTACGAATCGCCGCTACCGGACTGGTTCCTGGCGATTCGGTCCTGTTAATACCCGGAGAATCATGTCCCGCCGATGATTGATTGAATACAGCGACGATGTATTGTGCGACGAATCGCTGTTGACCGGAGAGGCCGAGCCTGCGCGCAAATCTGCGATTGTTGCCTTATTACGGCGAGAATGCGATGCGCACATCACTAGAGTGAATCCTGGCTGTTTGCTAGTACACGCTTGCTCAAGGCAATGCCCGGTTGCGGATAGTTTTCACCGGTGCGGAAACCCTCTATGGCGATATCGTGCATTCGGCCATGCTGGGCACTCATGCACGCACCCCGCTGCAAAATGCGGTTGGCAATCTCGTTACCGTACTGATCGGCGCGGCCACTGTCATATGCCTTGGCTTGGGTACGCTGGGAGCAAGGTCACGGATTGCTGGATGCTTTGTTAAATGCGCGGTCACACTGGCTATCGCCGCGCCACCCGAAGAATTTCCTGTCGTTCTGACTTTCTTTCTCGGCGTGGACGTCTACCGTTTGGCAAAGCGGCGTGCTGTCGTGGTCGAGAACATTGGCCGCGTATCGTGTATCTGTTCCGGCAAAACCGGTACGCTGACGGAAGGCCGCCTACGGTTAACGCAGCGCTATCCGGCAGAGAGTGTACGCACGGAGCGCTTACTGGAAATCGCCGCAGCGGCTTCGCATCAAGAAACCAACGCAGCGCCTGCACAAAAATTGCGGCTGGTGCAAGCGCTACAAAACAACGGCGAAATCGTCGCCGTAACCGGTGACGGCGTGAACGATGTCCCTGCGCTGCAAGCCGCCGGATTCGGCATCGCGATGGGACAACGCGGTACCCGCAGCGCGCGAAGTGGCCGCCATCGTATTGCTGGATGACAATTTCCACAGCATTGTGCGCACCATCGCCGAGGAGCGGCAATTATTCACCAATCTGCAATTAAGCTTCTCAATACTTGCTGATGATTCATCTGCCGCTGGTGCTCATGGCCGCGATTATTCCATTGGCCGGATATCCGATGTTGTATTTGCCGGTGCATATCGTCTGGCTGGAACTCATCATTCACCCCACCGCACTGCCGGTGTTCCAAGAGATGACGGTGGACGGCGAGCTGACGTACCAGCCGCCTTCACAGGAATTGCACTTCTTTACAAATTGGCAGTGGTTTGTGATTGCACTGGCGGGACTCACTGTAACCGCCATTATGACATTCGCCTATATCCGCAGCCTTGGAGAAGGATACGAAATCGAACATGCCCGCGCGATGGCTTTGTTGACCTTAACCGCCGCCAGTGTTGGAATCACGGTCATGCTAAGCGGCTTGCGCTCACGTGCCGCCTGGTTGATCACCGCAATAACGATTGGATTGGATTGGATTGGCTTTGTTACTGGTTCAAACACCGGCGCTGGCCGGATTCCTGCACCTCGCGCCGCTGCATTTCGATGATTGGTACTGGATTGCCGGTGCAATGACCGCTGCGGCATTAACCTTGCTCGGCCGCGCCAACAGCGCATCGATTAACCGGATCGGCAACAGCGAGCCCGCATCGCCTGTTTTGAACGATTGTTACTTTTCGGAAGGGTCGGTAATAAAGCCGATTTTGGTCATTCCGGACTTGGCCGCAATACTCATGAGCCGTGCGACATGTTCGTAATGCGCCAGCTTATCGGCGCGGATATGCAATTCCGTATTGGGCGCTTGCGCCACGGTTGCACCAAAGCGCGGCGCCAGCTGTTCCACTGACACCGGCTCGCCATTCCAGAAAAGACTGCCGTCGGCACGAACCGCCAGTTCGACATGCTCAGGCTGGGTGATATTGGGATTGCTTTCCGCTCTCGGCAGATCGACCTTGACGGAATGCGTCAGCAGCGGAGCTGTGATGATAAAAATGATCAACAGCACCAGCATGACGTCCACCAGCGGCACTACATTGATCTCCGACATGGGCGCTTGACGCCCGCTATCCTGCATGCTGCCGAACGCCATTATTGTCCCCTTTCCATCGCCACATCGGCGATTCCGGTTGCGGCTTCAATCTGCGATTGCGATTCGTCAGCCGGTAATTCATTGTTATCGCCAACCGTGATCAGTGTGAACAGATCATGCGCGAACGCTTCCAGACGCGCGAGCCAGATGCGGTTACGGCGGACAAAAGCGTTATAGGCAAGCACCGCCGGTATGGCCACCGCCAGCCCTAACGCGGTCATGATCAACGCTTCGCCGACAGGACCGGCAACCTTATCCAGGGTGCCCTGACCGGAAAGTCCGATTTGAATCAGCGCATGATAAATACCCCATACAGTCCCGAACAAACCGATATAAGGCGCAGCCGAGCCGGCTGTGGCAATCAGTGTGAGGCCATTTTCCACGCGTGTTGCTTCCTGATCGATACCGTTGCGCAGGGTACGTGTCAGGAATTCACTGGTGCCCCCGGCGGCGGCCAATTTGTGCGAGCTGTGCAGTTTGGAATCAGCGGCTGCATCGATACCCAGTTTGGCGAGTTCCGCAAAAGCATTATCCGGCGCCGCATTCTTGAACTCGACATGAGCCGCTTGCAGCGAATCGAAACTCCAGAAGTGTTTCAAAAAAGCTTCGGCACGGCGCTTCGCGATCAGATTCGCGATACTTTTTGTGATGATCAGATACCAGCTTGCAACCGATAGCGACAGCAACAGCAACAGCACGCTCATACCTACGCCGTCGATCTGATCGAGAAAATTGGAAAAACCAAGCCCTTGTTCCATGAATTAATTTCCTTGTAGTACAAAATTAAAAGGTTGTAAGGCCACCGCCCGCACCGGCTGGCCATCGCGCAGCGATGGATTGCATTGCCAGCTCTTCACCGCAGTCAGTGCAGCAGCATCAAGCCGTTCATAGCCGCTGCTGTTAAGAACTTTTGCTTTATCGATACGCCCGTTTTCATCCAATTCCACGCGCAATACCAATTTCCCTTCTTCACCCATACGCCGCGAAATCGCAGGATATTCGGGAGGTGTCAGTTTGGGGCAAGATACCGCCAATTCGGATGATAATGCTACGGGTGCCGTTGGCATTGGTTTAGGCGATGCAGCAGGTGCAGATGCCGATTCTTTTGCTTGTTCAACCGGCTTCGGCGGTTCCGGCGCTGGCTCCGCTCGTTTCTTTTCGGCTGGCACGGGAGATTTTGCTGTAAGCTGCTCTTGTTTCGGTTTGACGACAGGCTTTTTGACAGGCTGCAATTTAACCGGCGTAGGCTCGGGTAATGCTTTAGGCACGGCCGGCGCCGGCGGCGTAATCAGTTCGGCAAACAAGGTCATCGCCTGCTCGGGATGCGGAATCAAACGTTGATGCCATAAAAAATAAAATAGTGCGGCATGCACACCAAGAACAAACAACAACCCAGGTAATGAGATAAAACGCTGCCGTTGCTCCAAATACTCGATATTTTTGCGGGATAATGAGTGCATTACAGAATGAATAAATCAGACGGACTTCTCACTTACTTGATCTAAAATACACCGGACATCAGCAATTTTGTTTTTTCTCACACCTGTTCTCACACCTGCTAAATCCTGAAACCATCCTGCACCACAGTAAAATACATTCGATTTCAAAATAAGCCAATTCACCCTATTATAATAACGGAAACGATAATAATTATCAATAACTGAAGCTTATATTCAACTCTATTTCAACATACAATGAGCGGTTTATCGATTTACCAGCAACTCATTCGCCATTGACACATTACAATTTCATTACTTTTTATTTACCAAAACCAAACATGACTTATTCCACCCCCGGATTCTGGCGGCGCACCATTTGCCTGATTTATGACTTTCTTCTGATATTGGCCATTTTGTTTATCGCCAGCTTTATTTTTCATTTTATTTTTAGCGATGCGCAAGCGGCCTATTTCAAACCGCTTTTTCAATTCTATCTGTTTATGATTATGGGGTACTACTTCACCTGGTTCTGGACACATGGCGGGCAAACATTGGCGATGCAAACCTGGAAGATGCGGATTGTCTCAACCGATGGCCACGGCCTGACGAAAAAACAAGCTATCGCCCGCTACCTATTTTCTTTAACCGGTGTTTTCTTTCTGGTTGCCGTCAATTATA
This sequence comes from Pseudomonadota bacterium, assembly GCA_018241205.1. GTDB lineage: Bacteria > Pseudomonadota > Gammaproteobacteria > Burkholderiales > Nitrosomonadaceae > Nitrosomonas. Next base: position 14,217 of record JAFEEI010000013.1, on the reverse strand, counting down.
TCTTCCCGATCAATTTTGCCTCCTACCATCAACTCGCACTGATCAGCATTTTGATTTTCGGCTCCGGATTTATTTGGGCTTTGTTCGATCCCGATCATCAATACCTTCATGACCGGCTGGCTGGAACTCGTATTATTAAACTTGAGAGCTGATTATTGGCTAGAATTTCAAATAACAACAATATCCGGGAAAAGGCATTTATTTGTTCGCAAAAATTTATAAAAAATTCTACAATCTCATTTTAAAAAGAATGTACAATGAATTGATTGTTATCTGATTATTAAAAATATTTACGCGTAAAATTAATTCCAGAACCTGCAGAATGTAAGCATCACAACTCTTTTAAACACTCGAACCGATGCGCAATCCAATACTCTCAGCAACCGCAGCTTTGAAACTTCTGTTCAGGGAATGTACGACTCAAGCAAATATGCTTATCATCATAGCGTTAATGCTTTGCATTTTTGCTGTCGACTTAAACACGCCGTTGGGTGTGGCCGCTGCGGTGCCATATGTATTGGTCATCTTTGCCAGTCTGTGGGTAAGTGGAATCCGGTTTACTTATTTCATCGCCATTTCGTCGTTTATTCTCACCATCGCTGGTTTTTATCTGTCTCCCGGTATAGTAATGCCGATGGATGCCGTGCTGTTTAATCGGGGCTTGGTCCTCTTACTTACAATCTGCTCCGCATTGATGGTCATTAAGATCAAAAAAACGAACAACGATATGTTCAATCTGATGACGCAGATGCCGATCGATCCGGTAACCGGATACAAGAACAGGCAAGCCTTCGAAACCGAGCTGGATTCTGAGATTCTGCGTTCGCGGCGCTATCACCGCAATTTTTCCGTTGCGATTATCGATATCGATCTGCTCAAGCTGTTCAGCGATGATTATGATTACAAAAATAACAATGACTCAATAAAACAGATCTCGCAAGAAATTAAAACCAATATCAGAATCACCGATTTGTTCTACCGCATCGATATCAACGTTTTCGCCATTTTATTTCCCGAGACGGATTTATATGAAGCGAAAAAAGTGTGCGAATCCATACGTAAAAAAGTTTCCTCCCGAATGGACAAAAACGCTGAAAACAAGATCATGATTAGTATCGGCATTGCGATGCTGGATGAAGCCGATGACAAACTGAAATTATGCAAACGTGCGGAAGACGCGCTTTTTGTCTCGAAACGAAATGGCGGAAACCAGGTTTCCACTTTGCCGCAGATCGCCAATAAAGAAAAACCCCCGGTTGCCGCCATCTTGTCGCGTTCAAGATCGGTAGATACCGTTTAAGTTTTTTAGAAAACGCTTTTTGCAATTCTAAATAGCTACAGCGCACCGTTTACCCGCCGCTGCAACACTGCAACAAAATGCTTTAAACGCAGTATTGAAGAAATTACTGCACATTCTCTTATATAATCCGGCGTATCCATTAAATCCACCGATTTACTACCGAGTTACCCATGAGTTTAATGAACAAGCCGATGGCCAAAAAATCAAGCGGCCATTCCTTCTCACCCAGAGTCGCCCGGTTATTGCGGGAATCCGGTTTGCTGATGTTGATGGGCGCGGCGCTTTATCTGGTATTGATATTTTTCAGTTACGACCGTGGTGATGCCGGCTGGTCGCACAGCGGCGATTTTAATCAAGTGCAGAATGCCGGCGGGCACGCCGGAGCTTGGCTCGCCGATTTGCTGCTGTACTTGTTCGGCACGTCGGCCTGGTGGTGGGTGGCCTTTTTCCTGTCGGCAATCGCCTGGAGCTACCGCCGCATCGATACGGCCGGTATTTTCGACCGTCACTCCCTGCTGCTGTCGTTAGGCGGTTTTTTCTTGCTGCTAGCGGCCAGCAGCGGATTGGAGTCGCTGCGGTTTTACTCCATTAACATCGCGCTGCCGCTAATGCCGGGCGGCATGTTGGGCAGCACCATCAGTCATTACTTGTCGCAAATTCTCGGTTTTACCGGCGCGACAATGACCTTGCTGATTCTGATCGCGGTCGGTTTCAGCCAGTTTACCGGTCTATCGTGGGTGCGCTTTGTGGAAAAAATCGGCGAAAGCATTGAAAACCTGCTGTTGCTGCTAATAAACACCTGGGAAACACGGCAAGATAAACTGGCCGGTATGATCGCATCCCAAGTACGCGAAAAAATCGTAGAGACTGAAAAGAAACGCATCGAAAGCACACCGATACTGCATATCGAACCACCAGCGACAACCATCATCAAGTCGCAGCGCGTCGTCAAGGAAAAACAACCTTCGCTGTTCTCCGATTTGCCCGACTCGCCGCTGCCGCCCCTGCATCTGCTGGATGAACCGGAAAAAGACTTCGAAGTGTTGTCCAAAGAAACACTCGAATTCACATCGCGCTTGATCGAACGCAAGCTCAAGGAATTCGGTGTCGATGTCAAAGTAGTCGCCGCCTTCCCCGGCCCGGTGATCACCCGCTATGAAATCGAGCCCGCGGTCGGCGTCAAAGGCAATCAGGTCATTAATTTGGTTAAAGACTTGGCACGCGCATTGTCCGTGGCCAGCATCCGCGTAGTCGAAACCATTCCGGGCAAAACCAGCATGGGGCTGGAAATCCCGAATCCAAAACGGCAAGTGGTACGGCTGCAGGAAATTCTCAGCTCGCAGGTCTACGCCGACTCCGCATCACCGCTCACCATCGCATTGGGCAAAGATATCAGCGGCCGTCCAATCGTCTCCGATCTAGCGAAAATGCCGCACGCATTGGTCGCCGGAACCACCGGCTCGGGCAAATCGGTCGCGATCAATGCAGTCATTTTGAGTCTGCTGTATAAAACCGCGCCGGAGCAAACCCGCTTGATCTTGATCGACCCGAAAATGCTGGAATTATCGGTGTACGAAGGTATTCCGCATCTGTTAACGCCGGTAGTCACCGACATGCGCGAAGCCGCCAGCGCGCTGCACTGGTGTGTGGGTGAGATGGAACGGCGTTACAAGCTGATGTCGGCGCTGGGTGTGCGCAATCTCGGCGGCTACAATCAAAAAATTCAGGAAGCGGCGAAAAATGAAGAACCTGTGGTCAATCCTTTGCTGCCGCCCGGAGACGAAGTCGAGTATTTGAACGAATTACCGCTCATTGTCGTGGTGATCGACGAGCTGGCGGATCTGATGATGGTCGCCGGTAAAAAAGTCGAACATCTGATCGCCCGGCTGGCGCAAAAAGCACGTGCTTCCGGCATTCATCTGCTGCTGGCGACGCAGCGTCCGTCGGTCGACGTGATTACCGGCTTGATCAAAGCCAACATTCCGACCCGCATCGCTTTCCAGGTGTCGAGCAAAATCGATTCGCGCACCATTCTTGACCAAATGGGCGCGGAAGCCCTGCTCGGCCAAGGCGATATGTTGTATCTGCCGCCTGGCAGCGGTTACCCGCAACGTGTGCACGGCGCTTTTGTCGCCGACCACGAAGTGCACAAAGTCGTGGAGTACCTAAAAGAACACGGCGAACCGGATTACATCGAAGAAATCTTGCAAGCCGGTGATGAGGAAAACGATGGCAACGGTCCAGTAGAAATCAAAAAACCATCGGAAGGGGAAGCCGATCCGCTTTACGACGAAGCGGTTGCGATCGTCGTCAAAACCCGCCGCGCGTCGATTTCCCTGGTGCAAAGGAATTTGCGCATCGGCTATAATCGCGCCGCCCGCCTCATCGAAGACATGGAACGCGCCGGTCTGGTTTCATCGATGCAAAGTAACGGCAACCGCGAAGTACTGGCTCCGGCGCGTAACGAATGATCCACTTTCCTGCCGCAATATCCCATTTTAATTCACAACGATAGGTCAGAATTTTATGTTTCGCTCACGCTGTTCTGTTTTGCTCCTGCTCGTTAGCAGCCTGATACCGTTCTGGGCTGAAGCAGCCGCTGTCGCCAGCCTGAAAAAATTCATCCAGGAGACGCGCACGGTACGTGCAAACTTCTCCCAGACGCTGTATGACAAAAGCGCACGCATGATACAAGAATCGAAAGGCACGATGCAATTCGAACGCCCGGAAAAATTCCGCTGGGCTTATGAAAAACCGCATGAACAATTGATCATCGGCGACGGCAGCAAAGTATGGTTTTACGACCCCGATTTGAATCAAGTCACCGAGCGGCCATTCAACATCGCCATCGGCAGCAGCCCGGCTGCACTATTGGCAGGCAGCAGCGCCATCGAGGACAATTTCGAGCTGGTTGAGCTAGGTTTGCAAAACGACATGGAATGGCTCGAAGCCGTTCCGAAAAGCAAGGAAAGCGCATTTGAATTCATCCAGATGGGCTTCTCGCCGGACGGCGCGCTCCGGGTCATGGCACTGCGCGACAATTTTGGCCAGACCACCATTCTGTCGTTCTCCGATCTCGACAAGAACCCCGCGCTGCCCGCCGATTTGTTCAAATTCACTCCGCCCGACAAGGCCGACGTCATCCGTGAGTGAAACCGGCCTGTTTTCACCAAATCAACCCAAAGTACCACTGGCCGAACAGTTACGCCCCAAGCATCTGAACGATATCATCGGGCAAAGCCATTTGCTCGGGGCCGGAAAACCGCTGCGCCTGGCGTTTGAATCGGGCAAACCGCATTCGATGATTTTGTGGGGTCCGCCGGGAACCGGCAAAACCACGCTGGCGCGCATCATGTCGACCGAGTTCAACAGCGAGTTCATCGCGCTATCCGCGGTGTTATCGGGAATCAAGGACATCCGTGCCGCCATCGAGCAAGCCGAACTGGTGTTGCAGCAAAGCGGGCGGCACACCATTCTGTTCGTCGACGAAGTGCACCGTTTTAACAAGTCACAGCAAGATGCCTTCCTGCCGTACGTCGAGCAAGGATTGATCACCTTTGTCGGCGCCACCACGGAAAATCCATCGTTTGAAGTCAATAACGCGTTACTGTCGCGTGCTCAGGTTTACGTGCTGACCGCGTTGTCGGAAGCGGAATTGTCCCAGCTCCTGGAGCGCGCGCAAAAATTGGCGCTGGGTAACCTGCAATTCTCCACTGAAGCGCGGCAACTGTTGATTGAATTCGCCGACGGCGACGCCCGCCGTTTACTGAACTTGCTGGAGCAAATCCATACGGCAGCTGAAATCGAAGGCCTCACGTCTATCGACAAGGATAAGGTCGTGAATGCCCTGTCGCGCAATGCACGCAATTTTGATAAAGGCGGCGATGCGTTTTACGATCAGATTTCCGCGCTGCACAAATCGGTGCGCGGATCCTCGCCGGATGCCGCGCTTTACTGGCTGTGCCGCATGCTCGACGGCGGTGCCGATGCGCTGTATATCGGACGGCGGCTGGTGCGTATGGCCACGGAAGACATCGGCCTGGCCGATCCGCGCGCACTGCGTCTGACATTAGATGCATGCGAAACCTACGAACGGCTGGGTAGCCCGGAAGGCGAGCTGGCGTTGGCGCAAGCGGTGCTGTATCTCGCCTGCGCGCCGAAAAGCAACGCCGCTTACTTGGCCTACAACAAAGCACGTTCGTTCGTCGCTCACGATAAATCGCGGCGCGTTCCGCTGCATCTGCGCAATGCGCCGACGAAACTGATGAAGGACATCGGCTACGGCGACGCTTACCGCTACGCGCACGACTGCCCGGAAGCCTACGCCGCGGGAGAAAATTATTTTCCGGACGATATGCCCGAAGTCAGTTTTTATCAACCGACTGCTTACGGCCTGGAACAGAAAATCCGGGAAAAACTGGCTTATTTGCGCAACCTGGATGAGAAAGCCCGGCATAAAATATAGCTATCCGTATCTATCGATAATTTTGGAGTTTTCGCATGTTAGAAATTCAACAATTACGCACCGACCTGGACACTGTCACCCGGCAGCTGGCCAAACGCGGTTACGCCTTTCCCGTGGAAGCGTTCAATGCCCTGGAAGCTGAACGGAAAAAAGTCCAGACCGAAACACAGGAACTGCAAGCGCAGCGTAATTCGGCGTCGAAAAGAATCGGCCAGGCCAAAAGCAAAGGCGAGGATGTCTCCACCATCATGGCCGAAGTTGCCAATCTGGGCGATGCCTTGAAACAAGCGGAAGATCACCTGGAGCAGATTCAGCAGCAGCTGCAGAAAATCTTGCTGGAAGTCCCCAACCTGCCGCATGACAGTGTGCCGGAAGGCAAAGACGAAACCGGCAACGTGCAAATCCGCCGCTGGGGCGAACCGCGTTCATTTGACTTTGCCATCCAGGATCACGTCAGTGTCGGTGAAGGTTTAGGATTACTCGATTTTGAAACCGCCGCGAAACTCAGCGGTGCGCGCTTCAGTTTGATGAAAGGCGGACTGGCGCGCCTGCACCGGGCTTTGGCGCAATTCATGCTGGATACGCATACGCAGGAACATGGTTACACCGAAACCTACGTGCCCTACCTGGTCAACCGTGATAGCTTGCGCGGCACCGGACAGTTGCCCAAATTCGAGGAAGATCTTTTTTCCGTGCATGCCGGTGGCGCGAATCCGTCCGGCGAAGCGCCTGCGGCTGACTTCCATCTCATTCCCACCGCCGAAGTTCCGATCACCAACATGGTGCGCGATGGCATCGTACCGTTGCAAGCGCTGCCGCTGAAATTCGTGGCGCACACCCCGTGCTTCCGCTCCGAAGCGGGCAGTTACGGCCGCGACACGCGCGGCCTGATCCGCCAGCATCAATTCGATAAAGTCGAGCTGGTGCATATCGTTCATCCCGATCAATCCTATCAAGCGCTGGAGCAACTGGTCGGTCACGCGGAAAAAATTCTGCAGAAGCTCGCATTGCCGTACCGCGTCATGACGTTGTGCACCGGCGACATGGGTTTCTCAGCGGCGAAAACCTACGACATCGAAGTGTGGCTGCCCGCGCAAAACACCTACCGGGAAATTTCCTCGTGCAGCAATTGCGAAGCATTCCAGGCGCGGCGCATGCAAGCGCGGTTCCGCAATGAAAACGGCAAACCGGCGCTGTTGCACACGTTGAACGGCTCCGGCCTGGCTGTGGGACGTACGCTGGTGGCGGTGCTGGAAAACTATCAGAATGCCGACGGCAGCGTCACCATCCCGGAAGTGCTGCGGCCTTACATGAATGGCCTTGACCAACTCACGAGTAGCAGGGGACAATGAAAACGGACTCTATCTTTTCACCCTTCTTATAAAGGATGCATCATCATGGAAAATCACAATACCGGGCAGTCCAGTCATCAATCCGGCGATGACCTCAAATCGTTAGAAGCGGATATCCGTGAAGCGCTCGCCAATGGCACGCATGTCAAGGAAACGGTGCATCGTTTGACGCTGAAAGCCATGAATGCAAAAAACATCGACCCGGAATCGTTGCGGCGCATCATCACCGCTGTACTGCAAGGTGTGCACGACGGCGCGACGCAACAATTGCAGCACGCCGCCAACCAAACTCAGGCGGCGAAATCGCAAATCACCGAAGCCGTTGCCGGACTCGATACGGCGCTGGCCGGTTTCGCGCAAGCATCCAAACTGGCCGTTGAAGAAGCAGCCAGTCAGGCCAAGAAATTCTCCGATAAGGAATTGACGCGCACCCGTTCCGACCTCGAAGGATTGGAGAATCTGTTCCTGGATACCTTGCATCAAACCGCCACGGCAGCACAGGGACTGATTTCCGATGTTTTGCACGACTTAGGCCGACATGCCAAAAACAACGGCACAGCAGTCGGTTCGCAGCTCAAGGAAACACTGGCGACATTCGCCCAACAAGTCGCATCAGTCGGGCACGCGCAACTGGAAAGCGGCGCCACGCTGGCGCATGCCACGGCGGACATCATCGGCAAAATCACCAGCGGCGTACTGTCGGGAATCAGCGATCAAGGCAAAAAATAGCGCAAGTTAAAGCAAACGCGATCACGACCGGTTTGCATCAGCAGCCGGTCAATCGCGGTCTTCACCGCCCAGCGCATCGATCAGATCGGTGATCAATTGGCTCAGTTCACCGGTCATGATCGTGAAATCGCTGACAAATAATTCTTCCGCACTTTCGGTGGATTCTTTCAGAATGTCCTGCGGTGCGATGCGCCGCAGTTGCAGATTGTCCTGCAAGACAAACGAAATCTTGCTATCCCAAGTCATGGCGAGCTTGATCGCTTTCTTACCGGCGCGGATGTGGCGCGCAGTTTCCTCCGCTTCCAGAATGTGATGGGAATATTTGATGGTTTCTTTTTCGTCGCTCATCCCCTGCAACTCGCAATCGCGGTCGACGGTAAAAATCGATGGCAGATCGTCGCCGCTCAGCCAGCGCGTCATCGCCGACGACGGTGAAATCTTGGTATCCAGCGGCGCCAGCGTGATTCCTTGCACCGTTTTAATGAGCACTTCGATGAACTCCTCGGCTTTATGGGCGCTGGACGTATCCAGAATCAACCGGTTATTGAGCATATCGATCCAGGCGTAGGTTTTATGGCGCTGCGCAAACGCGCGCGGCAGCAGCTCGATGACGGTCGCTTCCTTGATGTCGCGCACCTGTTTCTTACCCGCTTTGTACCCTTGCATTTGCTCCATTTGCGTCACGCGGTTTTTGGCGTGCTGATTGACCACCGAAGCCGGCAGCAGCTTCTTCTCCACGCCGAACGCGATCAGCCAGTGCTGGCCGTAGGCATGCACAAAATTCGGCTGCTCGTCGCGCGGCGTCAACCAGCCGCGGCTTTGCATCTCCATTTGCATGCACGGTTGCAGCGCATGCTGCGACAACGTTTCTTCCAGGCTATCCGGGGTTATATTGCCGCCGGTAATACGATATATTTGCAGATTTCTAAACCACATTGTTTGATTCCATAAACCGGTTGATTATTGTGTATTCCTAACTGCATGAAAAAAATTTATTCCGCCAGCAATCTGATGGAAGCGCAGATAGTACTTGATCTGCTGCAACACGCCTATATTCCCGCGCAAATTTTCAACCAGTACGCGCAAGGCATGGCCGGAGAAATACCGGTCCACCACGCCTGCCCGGAAATCTGGATCACGCACGACGAAGATTTCGAACGCGGCAAACACATCATCGACAGCTACGAAAATACCCCTGCCACCACCGGCAATGTGCAATGTCCGTCCTGCAGCGAGGAAAATCCGGCGAATTTTCAATTGTGCTGGAAGTGCGGGGACGGGTTGGAGGTTCCCTTTCACAAGTCCTAATTTAAATAGATAAGCATCGGCATCCTGCCCAAGTTACTGCGGACAGAAGACAAGATTATCTTCGGCGATGCGGGGGCTACACCAACGATGAATACAAACATGGATTACGGCAATTGGAAATGCGCTGGTGCGTGCAAGACAAGCGCAAACCCGAACAGAGAAACTCCCGGTGAGCCAGAAAAAGCGAAACTGGAAGTACTCCTCAATCCGGGCAGGGATAAAACATGTGTTCCGGATGATCAAGCGGCAGTTTGGATTTATCCGGCCCCGCTACCGCAGGCTGATGAAGAATGCTGTCTAGGTGAACATGCTGATGGGCCTGAACAACCTATATCTACTGTGCAGGCGGTTGCTGACGGCTTGAGGGGGAGAATCCACTCGAAATGCCCCCGAAAGCAGCCAATGCCGCTGTCAACCACCTACGGAACAAATCGCGCGCCAGCATCAGCACGGCATGCGTTGTCAGCACTTCCAGCTCGACTGTCGAATCGGGGCTCAGGATCGTCGGCGCACATACCGATTCGCCGGGATTTCGTATCCGGCCGAATGGTGCGACGGTGAGCGATGGCCTGGCCCGGCTAGGTGTCGAGATTTACGGCGGGCCGATTCTTGCAACGTTTACCGACCGCGACTTGAGTTTGGCCGGGCGCATCAGCTTTCTCGACGACGGCAAGCATCTCACGCACCAGTTGGTACGTTTCAATCAGCCGCTGCTGCGCCTGCCGAATCTAGCGATACACATGAATCGCGGCGTCAACGAAGACGGTTTGAAGCTGCATAAGCAGAACGAATTGCCGCTGCTGTTTGCGCAGTTAACCGCCGGGCAGTTGCCGAAACCTTATTTTCTCGAACTGCTTGCGCAAGCGTCCGGCATCGATGCCACGCGGATACTGTCGTGGGATCTGGCAGTGTACGATACGCAGAAGGGCGCGTTGTGGGGGGCGAATCAGGAGTTTTACGCCGACAGCCAGATCGATAACCTCGCTTCCTGCCACGCCGCATTGCAAGCGTTGCTCAACGATGCCGTGTTGAACTCGGCGGAAAGCACGTTGGTGTGCGCATTTTTCGATCACGAGGAAATCGGCAGTGAAAGCCATATCGGCGCGGGCGGCAGTTTTCTGGCCGACGTCTTGCAGCGTATCAATGCAGCGGCGTCAACCGAGCGCGAAGACAGCGCACGTGCGCTGGCACACAGCTTTTTGATCAGCGCCGACATGGCACATGCCTACCAGCCGAATTTTCCTGCCGCGTATGACGCGGATCACCGGGTTTTCGTCAACCAAGGCCCGGTGATCAAATCCAACGCCAACCGCCGCTATAGCTCCGAAAGCGTGTCGATCGCGCATTTCATCCGCTGGTGTGAAGAAGCGGGCGTTCCTCATCAACGCTACACGCACCGCAGCGACCTGCCGTGCGGCAGCACCATCGGCCCGATTGCCTCAGCAAAACTCGGCATCCGCAGCGTCGATGTCGGCTGCCCGATGTGGGCCATGCACAGCATCCGCGAAAGCGCCGGTGTGCAGGATCACGACTATATGATCAGGGTGCTGGAGCGGTTTTTTAGCGATTAGGCGCGGCAAGTATGTCCGATCCCGCGCGTATTTTCTTGATCCTAACCTCCGCATATTGCTGAACGAAATATGATTTTTAATCTCTAGGGTATAATCCTGGAAAAAACTGAAAGAGGATAAAATCATGAAACTATCCGCAGTATTGACACCGGCACCGGAAGGTGGTTATGTCGCTTTTAATCCAGAAACCGGTACGACCACGCAAGGTGAAACCGTTGAAGAAGCATTAGCCAATCTGGCTGAAGCAACCGAGTTGTATCTTGAAGAATTTCCAATGACCATTACATCTCGTGCATTGCTAACAACCTTCCAAATTCCCGAACATGCCTAAACTGCCCGTTGTTTCGGGAATGGAAGCAATCCGGGCATTGGAACGTTTGGGCTTCACTGTAGTTCGCCAGCGCGGCAGCCATATCATATTGCGAAAAGGTGCGGTCGGTTGTGTTGTACCCAATCCAAAAATCTTTAGATGACTCAAAGAGAAAATTGAGCGGAATTTTGATGATCAGACTCAAATTTTTTTGAAATTCGGAAGACTTTTCGTTCAATTGAGAATACAAAAATATTTTTCTGTATTCTCAAAAAAAGTGTTTTTTTTTTTATACGTTGCTATATAAAAAGAAAAAGTGCAATGGATGAATTTGTTATAAACGAAGGTAAGACTTCCCACCTGAAGTGTAGAGATAAATCCTGGCTGTCGTATTGGAAGCGCGGGACTGGACAAGAACTGCCGGGTACATGCTACGTGCAAGGCTGCAGACGGCCACCGCAAGTCGGAGCGCATGTTAGGCATGAATCGGATTTGCGGGAGATTTGGATAATCCCATTTTGTATGCACCATAATAAACATCCTATGGGTCTTCTAATCGAGTTGAAGTATGGTGCCTTGCTTTGCGGAGGTAACACGAAGATCGATTGCCTATAATGGCAAATAACTGCAGCCCACGATAATGAGACGGTTTTAATTTTACCGCAGTTCTCTTTTAAAGATTTTGCCGGTCGCGATCATCGGCAAGCTGTCTCTGAATTTGATGAGACGCGGATACTGGTAGCCGGTCCTATTCGCGCGGCAAAATTCGATAATCTCCTCTCCCATCACCACCTATTCCTTGCGAGCAACGATCGTTCTGACTTCTTCGCCATGAATTTTGTTTGGAATGTGTCGGCCACGGCGCACTACAATGGTTTGCATCAATCATCAACTGCTCAAACCGGGGTCATCAATGAGAGAGCTACCAAACCAGGTCCGATAGATCGTGCCGCCGCCTGCTTTTTGTCATAGGTCAACGCAGTGTTAGTGAAGTTACGATTTAATTGCATCTTTTAAAGATATCGTTTTGTGAGAGATTTATGTAATAGTCGTGGACCAATAGGTATTCGATAGTAAACGCTTTGCCATTATTTTTTGTTCAGCGGTAGTTTCACCGAGTCCTATGAAGTGCTGCCGGTTATATAAGCGCATGATTTCTCCTGCAATCATAGTACAGCTATCCGATTGATATTCAATGGTGCGGCCTTGCTGCAGCCATAATGCCGATTGATCATCCAACGTTACTGCCTGGTAGGCTTGCAGCAGACAATCGACTGGCAATAAACACGAGTCCCTTGCGATAGCATCCATTTCTTCCAGTGCCGCTAGCGTATGTGCTTGGGATATGTCGAAGCCACCAATCGCCGTGCGGCGCAGACTGATCAGATAGGCGCCGCCGCAACCCAATGCCTTGCCGATGTCTTCCGCCAATGTCCGGATATAGGTGCCGGTGCCGCATTGGATGTTTAAGTGCAATTCATTCTGCTGCAATGAGCGGATTTGTATCCCGTAAATGGTGATCTTGCGTGCTGGCCTGATAATGACTTCACCGTTTCTCGCGTAGGCGTACAGCGGTTTTCCTTGATGCTTGAGCGCGCTGTACATGGGCGGAACTTGCAAGATGTCGCCGGTAAAGTTTTTTAATACCTGCTCACATTCAGAGAAAGCCGGATTGGGCGCGGTTGCTGATGTTTGGCTAATTTCACCTTCCGCATCACCTGTCGTGCTGAGGAAACCGAGCTTGAGTGTCGCTTCATAGGTTTTGTTGGCGCCTAGCAATATCGATGAAAACTTGGTAGCTTCGCCGAAGCAGACCGGAAGTAATCCGGTTGCCATGGGATCAAGGGTGCCGGTGTGCCCGCATTTGGTTGCGGAGAAAAGATGTTTGGCGATTTGAATGGCTTTATTGGATGAGGCACCGAAGGGTTTATCCAATAATAAAACACCGCTGATATTACGTTTTTTGGGCTTGGTCAAATTTATCGAAGAATTTTTAGATGCAGCTGGAAACTTGTTCAGATTTCCGGATCGAGATGATGAGTGGCTTTATCTTGCGCGATCGCTTCATCGATCAATTTCGACAGCCGTACGCCGCGTTCGACCGATTCGTCAAAAACAAATTGGAGTTGCGGTGTGATTCTCAGTTTCATGCGGTGCGCCAATTGGGTGCGCAAAAAGCCTTTGGCGTGTTCCAGTCCTTTTTCCACCAGCAAATTTTCTTCGGGTGTACATAGGGTGGTGTAAAAGACTTTGGAGTAGCTGTAGTCGCGAGTGACTTCCACAGCCGTGATAGTGACATGATGGCACACGCGGGGATCTTTGATTTCATTTTGTATCAAATCCGCCAGTTCCCGTTGAATTTGATCGGCAACGCGCAGTGTACGGGAAAAATCTTTCGGCATAGGATACTTGAGTCAGGGTGCTGGATTATAGCGACCGCGCGGTCTCGACGATTTCATAAACTTCCAGTTGGTCGCCTACCTGGATATCGTTGAAATTTCTAAGCGATAAGCCGCATTCAAATCCTTCCCTGACCTCTTTGACATCATCCTTGAAACGCTTCAGCGAATCGAGCTCGCAGCTGTGAATGACCAATCCATCGCGTAACACCCTGACCAAAGAATTTCTTTTCACGAAACCATCAAGCACATAACAGCCTGCAACCGTGCCGACTTTCGGGATACGGTAAATTTCACGGATATCGATCAACCCGGTGATGCTTTCCTTACGTTCAGGCGACATCAAGCCGGAAAGTGCTGCTTTGATTTCGTCGACCGCTTCGTAGATGATATTGTAGTAGCGCACATCAACACCGCTAGAGGCGATCAGTTTGCGCGCGCTGGCATCCGCACGCACATTGAAGCCGATGATGACGGCTTTGGATGCCAGCGATAGGTTGACATCGGATTCGATAATCGCGCCCACGCCGCTATGGATGATATTGACCTTGACTTCGTCCGTTGAGATCTTCTGCAACGCATAGGCCAAAGCTTCGCAGGAACCTTGCACATCGGCTTTGATGATGAGGGATAATACTTTGACATCTTCTTGTTGATCGAACACGTTTTCAAGTTTTGCCGCCTGCTGCTTGGCAAGTTTCACGTCGCGGTATTTGCCTTGGCGGAACAGCGCGATTTCACGCGCTTTGCGTTCGTCATCGAGCACCAGCACGGTTTCACCGG
>JAFEEI010000139.1 GCA_018241205.1 Pseudomonadota bacterium | reverse complement strand
AGCTAGTTGTGCATCGGTCACCTATTGTTGCCTGCTGTGCCATTTGTCTACGAAGCTCTGTGTCGTCATTTTGGCTAATCCATCTGTCAAATGATTTTTCCATTTTCCAATGTCCATTTTGTTTTATGTACAAGTCTTTACCGCCTTGTCCACCTAACATACAATGACAGTCTACTGTGTTTTCTATAACTACTCTTTGTCTGTCTGCAGAAATTAAAGGAAATGATAAACGAGTAAGTATCCCCACTTTGCAGGTTGTGTCAACATAAACAAAGTCGAAACCTTTTTTCTTTCTTGAATAGAATTTTAGTCGATTTGTTTCAAACCTAAAGTCTTTGAAAATCTCACTTTGTCGTTCAATGAACTTTTTGTCTTGGTCACTAAAACCATATTCGTTTGCAACAGATAAATTGTCAACCTGCCAACAAACTGTATATAATCTTAAACTGTCGTCTGCAATAATTTCATTTAGGATTTTATAAACTTCGTCCTTAGTCAAGTCAGGTGACCGATTGCAGCTGATAAAGAATGTTATCAAAACAATTAAAAATAGTCCAAATGAAATTTTCATATAATTCTGTGTCGAGTTAGTAATGATTATTAGATACAAAATTTTCTACTTTCCACAGTTCTTTTAAAGTTTTGGCCCGTCACGGCATAGCAGGCAACGTACAGGGCTTGGCGTTGTTGGGGAAATAGAAATCCGTCTGCCCACAACTGAAGCCCAATTGAAAAACTGAAGTTGAAGATAACAACTATAAACTAAATTGAAAAACGTCAAGCCCGAACTGAAGCTGGGATTTGCAAATAGCTGATGTTTACAATGTCCAGCCCCAATAACGCCAAACCCCATGTTGCAAGCATGTGCCATCTTCGTTGTAGTCTTCAAGTTAGTCAGTTGTCCACCCGAAAGTTTTTGCAAAAAGAGCAGAAGTCCAACTGTTTTTCAGTACTCACTTTGTCAAAATGTAAAGAGCTAAAAGTCTAAAAATATTTTGTCCAACCGAAAACTGTAACAGAAAATGAAAACCGTTTTGAGTTGAGTTGTTACGAATTTAAAAAATGTGTCCAACCCCAAATCAAAAAGCAAAACATGAAAATGTGTCTGCCGAAAACCGATACAAAATAAAAATACTGTTTGTAATTGTGTGCTTAAAGTTTAAAAGTTGTGTCTACCGATGTGAGTTCTAAAAATCGTTGTAGCAATGTCGTTGAGTAAATTTTGTTGTCACGGTTTTGATTAAAATAGTTTGTCGTGTCCTGCTGCTTAGACTTGCACCAAAGTCCACCCGATACAAATGCCAAATTGAAAAACCGAAGAACAAAAAACGAACAAAAGCTGAACAAAGAACGTCAAGCCGATGTGGGCTTTGGTTCAAGTCTTACCAATAAAACATAATAAATTTTTGTCTGACTGTAACTGACCGGAAGTTGTCCAACGGCATTGCTTGCAACGTTCAGGGCTTGGCGATGGGCTGGACGTTTTAACGTCCAGCCCCGGAACCGCAGCCCAATAAAATTACTGATGTTGAAGGTAACAAATAAAAGTTGAGCATAGCTTGTCGAGCCCCGAACAAAAGCCAAATAGCATTACTGCTGCAGGGGCAGGACAACGTCCTGCCAGCCTATACGCCAAACCCCATGTAAGCTGCCGTTTTTACTCGCCGCCAATCCATTTCCGAATGTATTTGTCAAGCCCTTTTAATTTTCGATTTACTTTTTCTCTGTCAAACTGTTCAATGTTGTATTTTCTATTAAACCATTGAGAAATTTCTTTGTAGTCTGGATGTGTCTTGTCTTTAAGAACGTCTATGCAATGATAAAATGAACCGATACCACCACAATCTTCTGGAGGGCAATTCATTTGTCCGTCAATGCAAGTTGGATATTTTAAAGTGTTGTCAATGTTATGAAATTTCTCAACTTTTATTTGGTGTCTCCAACCATCGCCGAAGTCGTATAAGTAATTAATGATGTCTTTTTGTTGAGTGATTACATCGCTAAGTTTTACTGTTGTCGAGTCGAGTACTTGGTCGCTACCATAGCCATTGCTTTTTTCGTCTTCGTCAACCTCGCCAATTCTATAACCTTCGAGGTCGAACTCGAACATATGATAATTGTCCCAACCCATAACAATTTGTATGATGTGGTGTAACTCAAAGAAAGTAGTGTCCTTGGTAACAAAAATTTGTCGCCAGATAAGAGGCTTTGAATGAGTTAAAGAAATTTTCAATTGAATTATCTCTTGCATAATTGGAGTGTCTCAATAAAATGGCAGCTTACGATAGCGGCTTGGCTGGTCGGGCGGGCATTTGAAAACCGTCCAGCCGACAACCGAAGCCGGTTAAAGATATATAGTTAAATGTTTAGCGAAAAGCCTGGTATTGTTCGTCACGCCGGAACTATAGCGGAATAGCGATCTAAAGCTGCAAATATATTCTTGTCCCCCCGACTGCCGCCAAACCGCCCTGTTGTAGGCAGTTTTAGTCCCACCCACTAAAGTATTGCCAAACTTTTACTCTGTCTTTACCTATTAAGTCAACAACTAACTTTTCAATCTCTTCTTCAAGCCCTTCAATGTCTTGCCCAATTTCTCCTTGAGTGAAAAGAAGCAATGGTTGTAGATACTCATAAAATGTCCCAAACATTTGATTAATATTGGGTATACTGTCGTGTTTATAAAAAAAAATTTCCTTAGTCTCTTTATGAAAGCACCACACATTTCCATTCCCTAAATAGTCTCCAAACACAATAAGTTTTGATAAAACAGTTTGTTCTTCTTCGTTGTAATGGTCAAGCAAGTTTTGTCCCCAATTTTTGGTGATATATTGGAATTCATGCACTTCGAGAAGTCTCTCTGTCAAACGTGTAGCACCAAAGCGTAAATAAAAAAGTTTCAAGTCATTTGGCAAGGTTGTTCCCAAAAACTGCTCACATTTTTTAATTCTGTCAGTCGGAGTAGCTTTACTTATTTCTTTTCCTAAATAATCTGCATAGGCTTCTACGATTGGTAATATTTCGTCTTCCCAATCTGTGTCGACCCCAATGATTCTATGAGGAACAATTACGTCTTCTATTTTTTCAATTGTCATAAGGTGAAGTGTCTGTCAAAAAATTGCCTACAACAATTAAATATACAGCACTCCCGGCAAATTGTAAAAAATTTAAATGCTGATTTTCAGACTATTGATGTTCGGGCTTTTGCATTATTAGTGCGGGCAATGACGATTAAATAGTTTTATAATGTGTTGGGGTATGAGCTTCTCTTGCTTAGTCACACTATGGGAATATTACCAGAAATTGACAAATTCTATCCCTTTGAAATCGTATGGTTCAGGGCTTTTAAATTTCCTGAATCGTTCCCGGCTTTTAATACTGTTTCAGCTATAATTGTACCGCTCGTATTATATCGTCCAGTTTCCCCGGAATAAACCATTTGATTTCCTCATCCTTCCTGAACCAGGTCATTTGCCGTTTGGCATATTGTCTTGTATTAATCTTTATCCTTTCGACTGCTTGTTCCAGAGATATTTTACCATCGAAGTATTCGAATAATTCTGTATAACCAACTGTCTGCAGGGCATTGAGGCTTTTATAAGGCAACAATGCTTTCACTTCATTTGCCAATCCCGCCTCAACCATCTTGTCTGTCCTTACATTAATGTTGCGCTGCAAATCATCTTTGGACAACTCCACTGCTGTTTTAAAAATACGGAAGCCCCTGTTTTTCTTCTTTCCTTTACGGAATTGTAAAATGGAACGGCCTGTTGATTCTACTACTTCCAGTGCACGCAGCATCCGCTGGGGGTTTTGTATTTCCCCTGCAGCATAAAACGCAGGGTCTTTCCGGGCAATCTCTTTTTGCAACCACTCTATTCCTTTTGTTTTGTATTCGTCAGTAATCCTTTTTCTTATCGCTGTCTCTATTCCCGGTATTTCGTCCATGCCTTCACAAAACGCTTTTAAATACAATCCTGTACCCCCAGCCATAATGACGACATCCTTTTGCTGAAACAATTCATTTACTTTTTCCAAAGCATATTGCTCAAACACAACCGCATCAACTTTTTCATGAATAGAATGAGAAGCTATAAAATGGTGCCGTACCCTGTTTAGCTCTTCCCCGGAAGGCCGCGCTACACCAATATTTAACTCTTGATAACATTGACGGCTATCCGCAGAAATAATTTCTGT
The DNA here is from genome assembly GCA_018241205.1 of Pseudomonadota bacterium. Taxonomy (GTDB): domain Bacteria; phylum Pseudomonadota; class Gammaproteobacteria; order Burkholderiales; family Nitrosomonadaceae; genus Nitrosomonas. Next base: position 398 of record JAFEEI010000139.1, on the reverse strand, counting down.
TTTGAAATGCAGGGCAAGCTGAATAGCAGCCGCTGTTTTACCGGCGCCTGTCGGACCGGTAATTATAATTACTGTTTTTGGTGAAGGATTTTCAATCTGCAACAAGGGCCATTTAATAAATAGCAGGAATCAGCAATACTTATATTTCTTCGGAATCACTTTCACTTTCTCCGGTCAAACCCAGGTCTTCACCATCCTCATCCTTTTCGCCAAACCCTTCTCCTACCTGCGAGAGATCATACTTTTCTTCCACATCTGCAAATTTCTCGCCGAGCAACCCTTTTGTTCCATATTGGCTTGGCCCGATACCTTCTGTTCTGACAATAGCCGGGTAGATAAGTTTGGGATTTTCTTCCTTGCTCACATTGATCAGTTCAACCAGGAAAGTCCAGTTTTTA
>JAFEEI010000138.1 GCA_018241205.1 Pseudomonadota bacterium | reverse complement strand
AATTAAACCCGGTAGAGATTAAAAAACCCCAGGATAGGCCAGATTTCCGCCAATTCGCTTTGCACCCCCCTACCAAGCTTGCCAGCATTTCGACGATGGCGATCAATTGCGTGATGACTTCGTCGATTGTCGTGGCGGGGTTGGAAATAGTGGCGGGAAAGTTACTATCCTCATGGTTTCTCCTAACAAGATGTAAGTCTCGCATCATACGCAATGTTTGACGCGATGCAAGATTGAATGGGTGAGCTAGAGTAAGCTTCTTATGAATTTGTTTCATGCGTCGAATCGCGGCAATACCGTTTTTTACATTTATTGCTGCTTTTCTAAGATGAATGTATTTCAATATGCAATCAATGCGCTATTGCAATAATAGTGTCTTCAGCAAACTTGCTCTTCCGTGAGCGCATGATTACCAGTATAATTTGGCTACTTTTTCCCCATATATACCGCCAATTTTCCAGTCTATTGGTGGCTTTTCGAGGATTGGAAAAAAATGAAATCGCCTATTCGCATAGCCGTCACCGGCGCTACCGGACAGATTTGTTATAACCTGCTCTATCGCATCGCAGCGGGTGAAATGCTGGGTAAGGATCAGCCAGTCGTTCTGCAGTTACATGACATAACTGATGCGCAGCCTTTTTTCGATGCGATTGTCATGGAGCTGTATGACTGCGCGTTCCCTTTATTGTCTGAAATCATTACCACCGATCATCCGGAAGTAGCATTTAATAACGCGGATATTGTTTTACTCGTCGGCGCACGGCCGCGCGGAGAAAACATGGAACGTAAAGATCTGCTGGCTGCCAATAGCCCCATTTTCATTGAGCAAGGAAGAGCATTAAATGCTGCGGCCAAACGAAACGTCAAGGTGCTGGTCGTTGGTAACCCTGCCAACACGAATGCTTACATCACGTTAAAAAACGCTCCCGATCTTGATCCCAGCAACTTCTCGGCCATGCTGAGATTAGATCACAATCGCGCGCTATCGCAAGTTGCGTTAAAGCTCCGGATGCCGGTATCGGATATTAAGCGGATGATCGTTTGGGGAAATCATTCCAATACACAGTTTCCTGATTTAAGTCATGCCGTTGTTGGCAACGACAAGGTTTCTTCGCTGATTGCAGACTCTGCATGGGTGGAAAATCACTTCATCCCGACCGTGCAAAAACGCGGCACGGCAATCATTGAAGCGCGTCGCGGCAAATCCAGCGCGGCCAGTGCGGCCAATGCGATCATTAATCATATGCAGGACTGGATTTTTGGCACGCGGGAAGGCGATTGGGTTTCAATGGGCGTTCCCTCGAATGGTTGCTATGGAATACCGCCGGGTGTCATTTACAGTTTTCCGGTTACTTGTCAGAATGGCCGGTACAAAATCGTCGAAGGATTGGAAACCAGTCAGTCAGATAAAGAAAGAATGCAAAAAAGCTACCAGGAATTACTTGCCGAGCAGGAAGCTATCAAGCACTTACTGACTTGAAACCGGGTGCATTAAATTGAGAAATGCTCCGTATCTATGACCAATAATTAGTTGTTATCGTAACTCGCTGCTCGCCGCTTCACGAATGGCGATTAAAATCGCCGCATCCAAGTGACCATCTGCAATGCGCTGCGTTTTCTGTTGAAAACGGCTGATTGCGTTGCGAGTGGCTGAACCGAGTATGCCATCAGGCTCTCCGGCATCAATGCCAAGCGCTGATAAATCCATTTGCAGCTGACGTACCTGCTCTCGGGATATTTTTACCGGATCAGTCGGCGGCACACGATACAATGGTGCCGCACCTGCGATACGATCCGCCAAGTGCCCGACAGATAAAGCGTAAAATTCGGAGCGATTCCAGCGCATGATGATATAAAAATTCTTGGTTACCAAGAAAGCCGGTCCCTGATAACCTGAAGGAACGAGCAGTGCTGCTCTTTGCTCCGCCGGTGCTAGCGGTGCTCCGGAGGTTGTCGTGATACCCAGTTTGGTCCATTCCGCCAAACTCAACATCTGATCTCGTCCGGCAAGCGAGTAATCAAAGGATTGCGGCAATCTCACTTCTTGTCCCCAGTTCAAGCCGGAAACCCAACCCAGTTGACGCAAAAAATTAGCTGCGGATCCCATCGCGTCCGGGATGCTGCCCCACAGATCGCGCCGTCCGTCACCATCAATATCCTTGGCGTAGCGAAGAAAAGTCGACGGCATGAATTGCATATGCCCCATCGCACCCGCCCATGAACCGATCATGCGTTCCGCCGTGATATCGCCTGCATCTACAATGCGCATGGCATTCAGCAATTCCTGAGTAAAAAATGCGCTACGGCGCGTATCGCATGCAAGCGTCGCCAGCGAATCAATTACGGACCAATCGCCAAAATGCCCGCCGTAGTTGGTTTCCAGCCCCCAGAATGACACTAGAAACTGCGCCGGAATACCGGTTTCGTGTTGAATCCGATCAAGCAGTGCGCGATGTTTAACATACAATTCCCGTCCTCGCTGGATGCGTTCTTCGTTGATGCGCGTATTAAAATAATTTGCAAATGTCTGTGTGAATTCGGGTTGACGCCGGTCGAGCTCAATAATTCGCGGCAAAAATCGAGCTTTGCCGAGCACCTGATGGGCTGTATTATCCGAAATACCTTCCGTTTTAGCTTGAGATTTCAGTCGCATCATGCATTCGCCAAAGCTATTATCATTGGCATGCGCAAACTGTCCCCAAGCGAGCGCCATCAATGCTAAACCCTGCCAGTAAATTTTTCTCCAGCGTCTAGATTGAATGAATAAAAGCTTTATCAGGAAATTGCGCGTTGGTGTCATTAAGATAGCGTTATTTACGATGGGGGCAGTTCGGTTTGATGCAATCGGCATAGAGGGATAATGAATGCTCTTGCAGCGTAAAACCACGTTCTTTAGCAATCGCAATCTGGCGTTTTTCGATTTCTGCGTCGTAGAATTCTTCTACACGGCCACACTGCAAGCAAACTAAGTGATCGTGATGGCCATCCCCTTTCAGCTCAAATACTGCTTTGCCGCTTTCGAAATGGTGACGTTCCAGCAATCCCGCTTGCTCAAACTGCGTCAAAACCCGATACACAGTCGCCAACCCAATGTCTTCGCCTTCATTGAGCAGTTCCTTGTAAACATCTTCCGCAGACAAATGGCGCACACTACTCTGCTCAAACAAATTCAATATTTTTAGTCTTGGCAGTGTTGTTTTAAGACCAATATTTTTGAGATCGATACTTCTCAGATCGTCGAAGTTGCCCATGGTTATCTCTGCCTCAAAAATTATTTACTGTATCATATGCTGTGTTCGCTTTGGAAACATATAATATCAACAAAATGGCTGCAAAAATCTCCGCATTAATCGCTTTACTGCTGCTAACCGGGTGTTCACTGCTCCCCCATGTTCTCTTCAAGATCGATGTGCAGCAAGGCAATGTGGTAACCGAAGAAATGCTGGAAAAATTAAAACCCGGCATGACCAAATCCCAGGTACTGTTTGTTTTAGGGTCGCCGCTGATTATGGATGCTTTTCGTGACAACCGCTGGGATTATGTTTACCTTTACCGCAAAAAAGGCGATCTCATCGAACAAAAGCGATTAACCATTTTTTTTGAGAATGATGCATTGGTAAATATTGACAATCATTTGGTAAGCACTAACCCGGCAAGCACAAAGGAACCAGCCAAACCCATACCCGTTGAAGCAAAAGCAGAACAACCGGAAATGAATTCAGATGATGTAGACGATGCCGATGAGCTCTGCAATGTTCCAAGCACAGTTTCTATCAAACCTTAATTATTATAATCGCAAAAATGGATATGCAAAAAATCGCAATTGCCGGAAGCTCCGGACGTATGGGACGTACCTTACTGGAAGCTGTGATGCAAGCACCCGATATGCGGCTTGCAGCTGCTTTGGAACAGATTGACAGTCCTTATTTGAATAAAGATGCCGGCGAATTGATCGGTGCCAATTGTGGCGTTCCGATTGTCAGCGATTATGCGCAGGCATTGAAAAGCTGCGATCACTTAATTGACTTCACCCGTCCCCAGGGTACACTTGCGCATCTTGCCGCTTGCCGTGAAGCGGGCGTAAAGATAATCATTGGCACCACGGGCTTCTCACCAGAAGAGAAAATACTGCTGAAAGAAGCCGCTCAGGAAATCGCGATTGTATTCGCGCCGAACATGAGCGTAGGTGTTAATGTTACGTTCAAATTACTGGAAATCGCCGCAAAAGTGCTGAATGAAGGTTACGACATCGAAATCGTCGAAGCGCATCATCGCCATAAAGTGGATGCTCCATCAGGTACGGCCTTGCGTATGGGTGAAGTCATCGCCGATGCATTAAGGAGGGATTTAAGCCAAGTGGCGGTTTACGGCAGAGAAGGCGTAACCGGTGAAAGGAAGCCGGAAACAATCGGATTTGCGACCATCCGCGCCGGTGATATTGTCGGTGATCATACCGCCATGTTTGCCGGTATCGGTGAGCGTGTGGAAATCTCTCATAAAGCCAGCAGCCGTATGACATTTGCAATGGGTGCATTACGCGCGGCTCGATTTCTTGCGGATAAACCGAACGGTTTGTTCGATATGCAGGACGTGCTGGGTCTGCGCTGACACTTTCCTTGTGTTATTTTCATGGCAACTTATGCGATTGGCGATCTGCAGGGCTGCTTCACCGCATTCCGAAGCCTACTTGATCTGATTCGTTTTGATCCTGCGCAGGATAAACTCTGGCTGGTTGGTGACATTGTCAATCGCGGCCCTGATTCCTTAGCGCTATTACGCTATACCAAACAAGCCGGCGATGCTGTCATCATGGTTCTGGGTAATCATGATTTGCATTTGTTGATGGTTGCAGCCGGTATTGCTAGAAATCACCCAAGCGATACACTCCAACCGATTCTCGATGCACCTGACCGGGATGAACTATTACATTGGTTACGGCAGCAAAAGTTATTTCATTGCGAAAATCAATATGCCATGGTGCACGCTGGATTACTGCCATCGTGGTCTATCGCACAAGCTGAACAGCTCGCACACGAAGTGGAAGCCGCTTTGCACCGGGATAATTACCCTGAATTGTTTGCCCGGATGTACGGTAACGAACCCAATTACTGGCAAGAAGATTGGACAGGATATATCCGTTTGCGGGTGATTATCAATGCGATGACGCGTATGCGCGTATGCACACCGGATGGTAAAATGAACTTTGTTTTTAAGGGGAATTTACAATCCATCCCAGACGGCTGCATACCTTGGTTCAACGTACCGCACCGGGCCAGTCAAAATACCACTATTATTTGTGGCCATTGGTCCGGTTTAGGATTGCACATAACGGATAACATTATCGCATTGGATAGCGGTTGTGTGTGGGGTGGGCAATTATCCGCTATTCGGCTGGAAGACCGGAAAGTTTTTCAACTTCCATGTGCATGATAGGCAACGATAACGCACTAGCAATCGCTTGCTCAGACAAACGCGCCAATTCCCGTCGGTTTTTCATGCCACATGGAATTGGCTGATTGAATGTCAATTCTGCATCAATATTTGTCAGACTAAGAATTTTTTGCAGCGACAAGATGAGTGAAGGATCGATATAAGCTGCATCTTTGCAGATATTTCCGGCATTATCGCGATAACGGATGGCAACTGGATAAAGCAGTGCATCGGCGGTTACGGCCGACTGCAGCAAGGAAGCATGAAAGTGGTTTATTTGCGTACCGTCGGTTGTCGTACCCTCGGGAAATATCGTAACCCGTTCCCCTTTATCCAGTACATCACTGATTTGTTGATTGATACGCATCGTATCGCTGCGTTTTGCACGCTCAATGAATAATGTACCTGCATTCCGGCTTAATAAACCTAACACCGGCCATCGGCTGATTTCAGCTTTGGCTACAAAACGAGTCGGGCACGCAGCCATTAAAACACAAACATCCAACCACGATACGTGATTAGCCGCAAACAGCACTCGCGGCATTTCCAGTGTGGGTAATCTTCCGTGGCTGCGCAACCTGATGGCGAGAATCGATAATAATCCGCTAGCCCAGCCTTGCATCATTCTCCGTTGAATATGAAGGGGGAAATAGGGATAAATAATCGATTGGAATAAACCTGAGATTACATGAAACAATAAGCGGATCAGGCGGATAATACGCAACAACGGCGGAGTATTTTTTTGCATAACAAGAATAGAAGAATTAATTGGCAGATTCAACTTTGAAGTGCAACTTTTGCAAGGAGGTTAATAGGCAAGCTGCGGTAGTGTCGGAGCTGCTTAAACGACCAAGTAAAAGGAGCACAGATGAAGCGCTACTAGCAGCACACCAAAGAGCAACGATACCAGATTTCTGGTTTGAAGAAAGCGGGATTGAATCAATCGCAAATTGCGGATGAAGTGGGCATAGACAAGTCGACGATATCTCGGGAGTTCGGACGAATCTTGCCGGCTTGCGCTGGAATGCAGATTGAGAATCAGCCATGAGACGATCTACGTGCACATTTATGAAGACAAACGCCATGGCGGCGGCCTGTGGCAACACTTGCGCCGCAGAAAACGTTACACGGGCGGTCAAGAGCGCCGGGGCACGATCAAGAACCGGCTCGGCATTGACGAACGCCCGGGGATTACCGATCAGAAAAGCTGCATAGGCGACTGGGAAGGCGACACCGTGATCGGCAAGAACCATCGAGGCGCATGGGTCACATTGGCTGAATGTCGCACATTGAACCACATTATCCCCAGACTGGACGGCGTGGCCGCCAACCAATGGCGCTGGGGAACTACTGCATGCAAAATGGGTTCGATCTGTCTGCAATCTGTCTGCAATCTGTCTGCAATCTGTCTGATCGGCAGATAGAAGATGGCTTGTACGAGATCGAGAGCATGCGGCGCTTTGCGGGATTCGCCGGGGATACCGATGTCCTGCCGGATGAAACCACGATACTGAACTTCCGTCACCTTTTGGAGCAACATGAATTGACGGCGCTATTGCTCGAGACGATCAATATGCACCTCAAAGCGCAAGGGCTGCTGGTTTCCAAAGGCACGATGGTGGATGCCATACTCATTCATACCCCAAGTTCGGCCAAGAATCAGGAACGGGCACAAAACCCTGAAATGCATCAAACGAAGAAGGGAATGCAATGGTACTTTGGCATGAAAGTGCATGTTGGGGTAGACGTGGATTCAGGGGCGGTGCACAGTGTTAGATTACCGCGGCCAATGAAGTGGACACAACGTCCTGCCCAAGCTGTTGCGGGCAGAAGACGAGGTTATTTTTGGCGATGCAGGCTACAGCAGCGATGAATACAAACGGGGATCTCGGCAATTGGGAATATGCTGGTTGTGTACAAGACAAACGCAAGCCCGGACAGAATCTCCCGGGGAGCCAGAAGAAACATAACCGGAAGCATTCCTCAATCCGGGCACGGGTGGAACATGATCAAGCGGCAGTTTGGATTCACCAAGACCCGCTACCGCGGACTGATGAAGAATGCCGTCCAGGTGAACATGCTGATGGGCTTGGTCAACCTGTACCTGCTGCACTGGCGGTTGCTGACGGCTTGAGGGGGAATCCGCTCAAAATGCCC
>JAFEEI010000137.1 GCA_018241205.1 Pseudomonadota bacterium | reverse complement strand
GTGCTGATCGGCGGCATCATGGAACATATTGAACAGGCCGGTGTGCATTCCGGCGACTCGGCGTGCTCACTGCCGACTTTTAATCTGCAACCGGAAATACTCGACGAATTGCGGCGTCAAACCGCCGAAATGGCACGGGCACTGCATGTAATCGGACTGATGAATGTACAGTTTGCGATTCAAGACGACATCGTATATGTGCTCGAAGTCAATCCCCGGGCATCCCGCACGGTACCCTTCATTTCCAAAGCGACCGGTCTTCAGCTGGCTAAAATAGCGGCGCGCTGCATGACAGGCAATAGCCTGATTGCTCAGAACATCATCAAAGAAGTCATACCGTCGTATTATTCGGTCAAGGAAGCGGTCTTCCCATTCATCAAACTTCCCGGTGTGGATACGATACTGGGTCCGGAAATGAAGTCGACCGGCGAAGTTATGGGAATGGGTACCACTTTTGCCGAAGCATTTATCAAATCCCAATTGGCAACCGATGTCCGTCTGCCCGCAGCGGGTAAGATTTTTATTAGTGTGCGGCAATCCGACAAACCGCATGCGGTTGAAATCGCACGGAACTTGGCCGGGCTTGGCTTCACTCTTTATGCTACGCGCGGCACCGCCGCAGCCATAACCGAAGCGGGAATCGACGTCATCATCGTCAATAAAGTAGCGGAAGGCCGTCCGCATATCGTCGATATGATTAAAAACGGAGAAATCAATCTAATCATCAATACCGTGAAAAATCAAAGCAGCGCGATAAGAGATTCTTATTCAATTCGCCGTGCCGCGCTTCAGGGAAAAGTGACCTACTATACGACATTAGCAGGCGCACGCGCAGCCTGTGTCGGCATTACCAACAGACGCGAACTGCAGGCGTATAATCTGCAGAAATTACACGTACAATTCAAGGCATAAGCAATCAGCTTTTCTTGATTAATTTTTAAGAAAGAAACAGGATGAAAATGAAAGGCAAAAAATCACAATGAGCACGATTCCCTTAACGGTGGCGGGAGCCGAAGCGCTCCGCAAAGAATTGCACGAAATGAAAACCATCCATCGCCCTGCAGTGATTGCAGCGATTGCTGAAGCGCGTTCTCACGGCGATCTTTCCGAAAATGCCGAATACGATGCCGCCAAGGAAAAACAAGGGTTCATTGAAGGCCGGATTGCCGAATTGGAAAGCAAACTCTCCAGCGCTCAAATCATCAATCCGGCACTGATTAACGCGGATGGCGCTTGTGTTTTCGGCGCCACCGTCGAATTGGAAGATTTGCAAAGCGGTGAAACCGTCACCTATCAAATCGTCGGCGACGATGAAGCCGATATCAAGTGCGGGAAAATTTCCATCAGCTCGCCGATTTCGCGTGCTTTGATTGGCAAGTACGCGGGAGACATTGCCGAAGTTCAAGCGCCCGGCGGGATAAGGGAATATGAAATACTGGATGTCAAATATATTTAAGTACCGGTAAAACTCAATTCTGATAACTGCGTTTGGTTCGGAACGGTTCGCGCTTATTTTTATGGGAAGACCGTTCGGTTTTTTTGACAACCTCTTCCGGTTTGGGACGATAAATAACGAAAACCTTACCGATGTGCTGCACCGGCGCAGCGCTCAGCTTCTCACAAATTTCCTCGAAAAGTGCATTTCTGGCAATACGGTCATCGACTTGAACTTTAATCTTCATCAACTCATGGCTTGTAAGCCCGCGCTCCAATTCTTCGATAACAGCAGAGGATAATCCGGATTTCCCGATCATCACAACCGGATTGAGCGCGTGCGCCTGCGCTTTTAGTTCACGCCGCTGCGCAATAGACAGTGTTAACATTAAACTCTCTTTAAATATATTATTTTACTTGATGAAACGGGCTAAAACCAGTAAAGCGTGGATGAAAGAGCATGTCAATGATTTTTTCGTCAAGCAAGCCCAAAAAGAGGGTTACCGCTCCCGTGCTGCCTATAAGCTGCTGGAAATAGCCGACCGGGATCGCCTATTAAAGCCTGGCATGATTGTTGTCGATTTAGGTGCTGCTCCCGGCAGCTGGTCACAAGTTGCCAGTCAGAAAGTAGGCCATAAAGGAAAAATAATTGCATTGGATATCCTGGAAATGGCACCATTACCCGGTGTTGAATTCATTCAAGATGATTTCAGAGAAGAACGTGCTGTACTTGAATTAAGAAAACATCTAGGGGAACAACAACCGGATCTTGTCATTTCCGACATGGCGCCCAACATGAGTGGTATTGTCGTCAGCGATCAAGCGAGAAGCATGTATTTGGCCGAATTGGCGCTGGTGTTCGCAATGGAACAACTGAACTATGGCGGAAATTTCCTAGTCAAAGTTTTCCAGGGCAGGGATTTTGAACCATTTCTTCGTGATATGCGCGCAGGGTTTAATAGTGTAGTGATAAGAAAACCAGAAGCCTCGAGAAATCGCAGTAATGAATTATATCTGGTAGGTTTTGGAAAAAAGTAATAGTGCTGATTACCGAGAAATGAATGGATCCCCTTAGCGATAAAGATAAATGCTGAGAGTAGGATATAGTTTGATAGCAAATTTGTATTATATGAACTATTCTGTTCTATTCGACAAAATAGAGTTAGAATGTCCAATCAATGATTTTTAAGGTGCAAACCAAGGAGCTATCTTGAATAACTTAATTAAAAACATGGCCATTTGGCTGGTAATTGCACTTGTGTTGATGACCGTATTTAATCAATTCAGCGTACGTCAACCGGCGCAAGTACCGATGGAGTATTCCCAATTCATTACAGAATTGAATCAAGGCAGAATTGCCAAAGTTGTCATTGAAGGCCGTACCCTGAAAGGTACCAAGTCCGATGGCAGACGATTTACAACGTATGCGCCATCTGATCCTTGGATGGTTAGCGATTTGCTCAAAGCCGGGGTCATTGTCGAAGCCAAACCCGAGGAAGAACCGTCCATGCTGATGAGCATTTTTATCTCATGGTTCCCAATGCTGTTGCTGATTGCGGTGTGGATTTTCTTCATGCGGCAAATGCAAGGTGGCGGACGTAGTGGCGGCGCATTTTCATTCGGTAAGAGCAAAGCGCGCATGCTGGACAAATCGGCCAACACTGTTACTTTCAACGATGTAGCAGGTTGCGAGGAAGCGAAGGAAGAAGTAGCGGAATTGGTTGAATTCCTACGCGACCCGTCAAAATTCCAGAAACTTGGTGGACGAATCCCACGTGGTGTGCTGATGGTCGGCAGTCCGGGAACCGGTAAGACATTGCTGGCGCGCGCGATTGCAGGTGAAGCGCAAGTGCCCTTCTTCAGCATATCCGGTTCGGATTTTGTCGAAATGTTCGTGGGTGTAGGTGCATCCCGGGTGCGCGATATGTTCGAGCAGGCCAAAAAACATGCACCGTGCATTATCTTTATCGATGAAATCGACGCGGTGGGCCGTCAACGGGGCGCCGGGCTCGGCGGTGGAAACGATGAACGGGAGCAAACGCTCAACCAGTTACTGGTGGAAATGGACGGTTTCGAAGGTGCAATGGGCGTAATCGTCATCGCAGCAACTAACCGCCCTGATGTATTGGATCCGGCATTGCTGCGCCCCGGCCGCTTTGACCGTCAAGTAACCGTACCGTTGCCTGATATCCGCGGACGCGAGCAAATTCTGCATGTGCACATGCGCAAAGTGCCGTTAGCGCCTGATGTGAAAGCAGAGATCCTGGCGCGCGGTACACCCGGTATGTCGGGAGCCGATTTGGCTAACTTGGTCAATGAAGCCGCGTTGTTTGCTGCACGCAGCAACAAGCGTTTGGTCGATATGGACGATTTTGAACGTGCCAAAGACAAAATTTTCATGGGTGCGGAACGCCGTTCGGTGGTTATGCCGGAACACGAACGCCGTAATACCGCTTACCATGAATCAGGTCATGCGGTAGTGGCTCAATTACTGTCAAAAACCGATCCCGTGCATAAAGTAACGATTATTCCACGCGGCCGTGCATTGGGTGTAACGATGCAATTGCCGACAGAAGATCGCTTCAGTATGGAACGTGAAGAAATTCTGCAAAGGATTTCGGTCATGTTCGGCGGCCGTATTGCGGAAGAAGTTTTCATGCATCAAATGACCACTGGCGCATCTAACGATTTTGAGCGCGCCACAGATTTGGCGCGGCAAATGGTTACCCAATGGGGGATGTCCGATTCGCTCGGTCCAATGGTTTATGGTGAAAATGAAGGCGAAGTTTTCTTGGGCCGCTCAGTCACAACGCATAAAAACGTAAGTGAAGCGACCATGCAAAAAGTCGATGCCGAAGTTCGCCGTATCATTGACGAACAATATGCGTTGGCGCGCAAACTGATTGAAGAAAATAAAGACAAGATTGAAGCCATGACGCAAGCTTTGCTGGAATGGGAGACAATCGACAGCGACCAAATCAACGATATTATGAATGGTCGCCCGCCACGTCCGCCCAAACCACCACAATCCATGTCTTCTACGAAAACAAATGAACAACCTGCTCCAGCGGTAAAAACGGAGGGCGGCAAAGAGCCCGCAGCACCGCAAGAAATCGCTAAAGAAGCAGATTAATCATCAGTAGTTTGAACAAACGGGATACGATTGAAAGATCATATCCCGTTCTTATTTCTGTAATCTCTTTAATCTCTCCTTGTCTTCAACACATCTGAACTTTATTCATTCAAGCAATCGCCCATTAATTATGGGCATCATTAATGTCACCCCCGATTCTTTTTCGGATGGGGGGTATTATTTCTCAACGCAGCAAGCCATTGCGCATGCTAAAAACTTGATCGAAGAAGGCGCCGACATTCTGGATATCGGCGGCGAATCGACGCGCCCCGGAAGTCAACAAGTTAGCGCCGACGAAGAATTAAAACGTGTTATCCCCATACTGGAAGCGCTGGCCGACACTCAAATCCCTCTATCGATCGATACCTCTAAGCCCATAGTGATGAAACACGCCATAGCCGCTGGCGCTTTCATGATCAATGACGTGAATGCGCTATGTAGTCCCGGTGCATTACAAGCTGTCGCGCAAAGCAGTCATGTACAGGTCTGTTTGATGCATATGCAAGGCACACCGCAGACCATGCAAGCAAACCCGCAATACTACGATATCGTTCATGAAGTGAAAGACTTTTTACAGCAACGTATCCAAGCAGCAACAGCAGTCGGCATAGCGAAAGACCGGCTGGTTATTGATCCTGGCTTTGGTTTCGGCAAAACACTTCAGCACAATTTCACCTTGTTAAACCGGCTGGACCAATTGCTTGATCTCGGTGCTCCCCTGCTCGCGGGTTTATCGCGCAAATCCATGCTCGGAGCGATTACCGGAAACAGCGTGGATCACCGGATTCATGAGAGTACTGCGGCAGCCTTGCTAGCCGTAGTCAAAGGTGCCAAAATTGTGCGTGTGCACGATGTCAAGGCAAGCAAGGATGCGCTTGCTGTTTACCATGCCATGAGAAATTGCGCCGCACAAGAAATCAACTTATCCACCTCTAATCGTGATTGAACACCGCTCAAATTGACTAAAAAATATTTTGGCACAGACGGCATTCGCGGACGTGTCGGCAAAGAACCCATCACACCGGATTTCATTCTGCATTTAGGCTATTCAGCCGGCAAAGTTCTCGTGGCTGCCGATTGGCATCTGATGCAAGGCAAGCGCCCGACCGTTCTGATCGGCAAGGATACCCGGGTTTCGGGTTACATGCTGGAATCCGCCTTGGAAGCAGGATTATGCGCCGCCGGTGTGGATGTCATCCTATCCGGGCCGATGCCCACCCCGGCTATCGCTTACCTTATTCGCGCCCTGCGCTTACAAGCCGGGATCGTGATTTCGGCTTCGCATAATCTATTCGAGGACAATGGCGTCAAGTTCTTTTCCGCCGAAGGGAGAAAGCTGCCGGATGAAATGGAACATAAAATCGAAAGCGGCATCCATGCGCCGATCGAAACCAAACCTTCGGCGCAGTTGGGAAAAGTACAACGGATTGACGATGCCGCCGGCCGCTATATCGAATTCTGCAAAAGCACTTTCCCCTACCACCTTGACCTGCGCGGATTGCGTATAGTGGTCGATTGCGCGCACGGCGCCGCTTATCATATCGCCGGTCACGTTATGCACGAATTGGGCGCAGACGTCGCCACCATCGGCGTGCAACCCAATGGATTGAATATCAATCTTGAGTGCGGCGCTACGCATTGCGAGACCTTGCAAAAAGCGGTCAAACAGCATCACGCCGACTTAGGTATTGCATTGGATGGCGATGGTGACCGGCTCATGATGGTCGACAAAAAAGGCCAAATTTATGATGGCGATCAACTGATCTATATCATCGCCAAGCACCGCCTGCAAAAAAAGACACTGACCGGTGGCGTTGTCGGTACCTTGATGACCAATCTGGCGATCGAAACGCAATTCAAAAAACTGAATATTCCATTTGTTCGCGCTAACGTCGGCGACCGCTACGTACTGGAGTCACTGCAAGAAAAAAGATGGCAGCTCGGTGGTGAAAATTCCGGACATATTATTTGCATGGACAAACATACCACGGGCGATGGCATTATTTCCGCCCTGCAAGTGTTGTACGCATTACGCGATACGAATAAAACACTGGCCGAATTCATGCGCGGTGTTTTCCTTTATCCGCAACGTTTGATCAACGTAAAAACTCCCAAACCGTTCAATTTCAGTTCCAACAAAGCAATCCAAACTGTACGCGCAGAAGCCGAGACTGATCTGAATGACAAAGGGCGCGTGCTGATTCGCGCATCGGGTACGGAACCGCTGATCCGCGTCATGGTGGAAGGCGAATCGAAGCATAAAATCAATCACTGGGCCGAACGCATCGCTGCAACCATACAGACTGCCAGCGGCAGTTCATAGCTCATGAATTGATTTTTACCGCAAGCTTGTCTGTAACCACTTGCTGAATGAACACACGCACCGGTCTTGAGAAGAAAAACAGTATTGTCATAATCCTGTCATAATTCTGCAATAAGATAGCGCACCGGTTGCAACAATCATGCATGGCTATTTTATTGACTCACCTGGAGAACATATCGATGTTGACTTCGTTTAAATTCAGAATATCTCTTGCCGCTGCGCTGCTCAGTGCAGCCGTCACCGCAGGAACCGCCTTTGCCAGCCCGATCGTAAAGATCGATGGTTCCAGCACCGTTTTCCCCATCACCGAAGCGGTCGCGGAAGACTTTCAGATCGCCAAGCGCGGCGCAGTTCGTGTCACCGTGGGTATCTCCGGCACCGGCGGTGGATTCAAAAAATTCTGCCGCAATGAAATCGATATCGTTAATGCTTCACGCCCCATCACGCAACTGGAAATGGAAGCCTGCAAGGAAGCAGGCGTGCAATACATCGAAATGCCCATTGCATTCGATGCTTTGACCGTTGTGATCAACCCCAAAAACACCTGGAGCAAAACCATCACCGTCGATGAGTTGAAGAAAATCTGGGAACCCGGCGCGCAGGGTAAAGTGACCAACTGGAATCAAATCAATCCCGCATGGCCCGATAAAAAAATTAAACTCTATGGTCCCGGCGCGGATTCCGGCACCTTCGAATATTTCACCGAAGCTATCGTCGGCAAAGCCAAATCAAGCCGTGGCGATTTCACCGCTTCGGAAGACGACAACGTGCTAGTACAAGGCGTGGCGAGCGATATTTACGCACTGGGATTCTTCGGCTTCGCGTATTACATCGAAAATAGCAAAAAAATCAGTGCCGTGGCGATCGACAATGGCAACGGTGGTGTGCAACCATCGGCTGCAACAGTGGAAAATAACAGCTACAAACCGCTATCGCGCCCGATATTTATTTACGTAAATGCCAAATCGGCAGACAAACCGGAAATTACCGAATTTGTTAATTTCTATATGCAGCATGCTACGGAACTGGTAAAAGAAGTGAAGTATTTCCCGCTGTCCAAAGAAGTTTACAACCTCAACATCGAGCATTTGAACAAGAAAAAACTGGGTACAGTATTCAAAGGTACGGGAACGAACATCAAACTGGAAGATGTCCTTAAATTGGAATCCAGCCTATAGAATCACAAGCAACTCTGACAAGGCTGGAAACTTTTCCGGTCTCGCAAGCAAGCGCTGATTAACGCACAAGCCGGTATTTGGCTTAGAATTGATCGGCGCTTTCTTTATTTTTGGGATGAAAAAGTTGTCATGGATTTCCTGCCCGTTTTCCTGGATATTAAAAATAAAACTTGCTTAGTTGTTGGCGGCGGCGAGGTCGCTACGCGTAAAGTCATGTTACTGCTCCAAGCCGGTGCGCACGTTTCGGTGGTATCGCCGCAACTGAACACCACGCTGAATGAGTACCACGAACACGGAAAAATCAACTATCACACGGGAATTTTTCAACCTGACCTGCTGCAAAACATGGCGCTTGTCATTGCCGCCACCGGCGACTGCGAAACCAACCGGCAGGTTTCCGTAGCCGCGCAGCAGCATCAGATTCCCGTCAATGTGGTAGACAATCCCGATCTTTGCACGTTTATCATGCCATCCATCGTTGACCGCTCACCGCTGCTGATCGCCATCTCCAGCGGCGGTCACTCACCGGTTTTGGCACGGCTACTACGCGCGCAGCTCGAGACCATGATACCGGTAGCTTACGGCCGCCTCGCCGCGATAGCGGGCAAGTTCCGCGAGCACGTCAAACAGCATTTCACACACCCGGAGAAACGGCGGATATTCTGGGAAAAAGCCCTGCAAGGCCGTTTTGCGGCAATGGTATTGGCCGGAAAGGATAAAGCGGCGCAAGATTATCTATTGCAATCGTTGCAGCAGGAAAAAGACAAACCGCTGCAAGGTGAGGTTTATCTGGTCGGCGCCGGGCCAGGCAACCCGGATTTACTGACATTTCGCGCCATGCGCTTGATGCAGCAAGCCGATGTCGTGGTTTACGATCGCCTGGTGTCTCCCGCGATTCTAGACATGGTACGCCGCGACGCCGAACGCATTTACGCCGGTAAGGAACGCAACCGCCATACACTACAGCAGGAATCGATCAACCAATTGCTGGTGCGGCTGGCGCAAGAAGGCCAGCGGGTACTGCGGCTCAAAGGCGGCGATCCGTTCATTTTCGGCCGCGGCGGCGAAGAAATCGAAACGCTCGCTGCGCACCGCATCCCTTTTCAAGTCGTGCCCGGCATTACCGCGGCATCGGGTGTCGCGGCTTATGCCGGTATTCCGTTGACGCACCGCGACTACGCGCAATCGTGCATTTTCGTCACCGGTCATCTGAAAAACAACAGCATCGATCTCGATTGGCCGCATCTTGCTCGTCCCAATCAGACGATCGTCATCTACATGGGATTGCTCGGCCTGCCGGTGTTATGCCAGCAATTGATCGCGCACGGTCTGCCGCATGCCACGCCTGCCGCCATCATTCAGCAGGGCACCACGCGAAAACAAAAAATCGTGACCGGTACCCTGCAAACACTGCCGGATCTGGCAGAAACCGCTCATTTAACGCCCCCGACACTGATCATCGTCGGACAAGTCGTCAAACTGCATCAGAATCTTGCCTGGTTTGAACCGGCTTCAGATTCAGAAAATACCAAAGCGCACATCATGGTATTGAATCCGGAAACGCAGCAGCCACTCGAATAAAAAAGCCAGCTTGCGCACGACCGGTTTTATTCCGGCTCGGCAAACCGCAGCGACAAATCGATCGCTTGGATATTCTTGGTCAGACTGCCGATCGATATGCGGTCAACGCCCGTTTCCGCCACCCGGCGTACATTATCCAGCGTGATGTTGCCGGATGCTTCCAGGATCACCGCTTCCCCCGCTTGCTTGCGGGTCAGCGCCACTGCATCCGCTAGCTGATCCAGCGCGAAATTATCCAGCAACACCATGCGAGCACCTGCTGTTAGTACTTCCCGTAATTCCTGCAACGATTCCACTTCAATCTGGATAAAAACACCTGGTGGCACAATTTCCAGCGCTTTCTTTAAAGCCGGTTGGATGCCGCCCGCTGCGATGATGTGATTTTCCTTGATCAGAATCCCGTCGTACAACCCTATGCGATGATTCACCCCGCCACCGCAAGTGACCGCGTATTTTTGCGCCAGCCGCAATCCCGGCAGCGTTTTACGCGTATCGACAATCACTGCGCCGGCTCCGGCAACGGCATCTACAAACCGCCGCGTTTGCGTCGCCACGGCGGATAGCAATTGCAGAAAATTCAACGCCGAACGCTCCGCCGTCAGCAGTGCGCACGCCGGGCCTTTAATTTCACAAAGCTTCTGCCCTGCCTGCACCCGATCACCGTCATCGGCAAACCAATCGATGGCCATATCGGGCGCCAGCGATGTAAAACATCGCTCAAACCACTGTTTGCCGCACAAAACAGCGTTTTCCCGGCTGACAACCGTTGCACTCAGCACTTTGCCGCTTGGAATCAACGATGCCGTCAGATCACCGCTGCCGATATCCTCTTGTAATGCCCGTTGCACGTTGGCGCGAATCTCGTCGTGTAAATCCAGCATTTTTTTATCCTTACCTGCCATGAAGCCATGCATTATAGTGCACGCAAGTGATTCACTTCCGCCAATCGAACGGCTAGTATAGCGATGGGCTTGCGAAATAAGGAGAATATATGTCCAGCGCTTTTGACTTGATCTTTTTCGGTATTGCCGCAATGCTGGGCGTAGCCGCTGTCGGTTTGATCGTCGTCTGGTTCATCCAGGATGTCACGCAAAAGAAACACTCGATTCTGCGCAATTATCCGGTCATTGGCCGCTTGCGTTATTTTTTTGAAATCCAGGGCAAATACTTCCGGCAATATTTCTTCGCTAATGACCGCGACGAGATGCCGTTCAACCGCGCCACGCGCGGTTGGATTTACAAAAATGCCAAAAATAAAGGCAGTCTGGTCGGTTTCGGTTCTACTAACGACTTGCGCCAGCCGGGTTCGATCATTTTCGTCAATGCCGCTTTCCCGATTCAAGAAGAAGATCAATTGCCGACACCTTCACTGCATATTGGTGAGGGCTACTGCGAACAACCGTTTGAAGCAAAATCCATCATCAATATCAGCGGCATGAGTTATGGCGCCATTTCCAAACCGGCGGTGCGAGCATTGTCACTCGGCGCCGCGCAAGCGGGTTGCTGGATGAATACCGGCGAAGGCGGATTGGCGCCGTACCATTTGGAAGGCAACTGCGATTTGATTATGCAAATCGGTACTGCCAAGTACGGCATCCGCGATGAGCACGGCAATTTCTCGCCGCAACGCGCGAAAGAGTTAAGCAAAGTGGTCAAAGCCTTTGAGATCAAGTTGTCGCAAGGCGCAAAACCCGGCAAGGGCGGCTTACTGCCGGCGGGTAAAGTGCATGAAGAAATCGCCGCGATCCGCGGTATCCCGGTGCATCAGGATTCGATCAGTCCGAACCGCCACAAGGACATCAACAATATCGACGAATTGCTCGACAAAATCAGTTATATCCGTGAATTGACCGGCCGCCCGGTCGGTATCAAAACAGCGATTGGCGGCTGGAATTTCATCAATGAACTGTGCGACAGCATCAACCGCCGCGGCCTCGACTATGCACCGGACTTTCTGACGATTGACGGCGGCGAAGGCGGCAGCGGCGCAGCGCCGCAGACATTGATGGACCACGTCAGTCTGCCGATCGCGGAAGCCTTGCCGCGCGTCGTCGATGCTTTATTGCAATCCGATCTGAAAAAACGCATTTATGTGGTGGCGGCTGGAAAACTGGTAACTTCGGCGGAAGGCGCCTGGGCGCTCTGTGCCGGTGCCGATTTTGTCAACACCGCGCGCGGTTTTATGTTTTCACTCGGTTGCATCCAGGCGATGCGCTGCCATCTGAACACCTGCCCGACCGGCATTACAACGCACGACGTACGGCTGCAAAACGGTTTGGTGGTGGAAGAAAAATATCTGCGGGTCGCGAACTACGCCCGGAATGTCAGCAAAGAGATTAACATGATCGCCCATTCATGCGGCTTGCGTCATGCCCGAGAATTCAAGCGTGAACATGTGCGTATTGTCGAAACCGCCGGAAAAAGCGTGGCGCTGAACATTCTTTACCCCTACCCCGAACCGCTCAAGAAAAAAGCGTAATTCCTCGATCATCTTCCAAGTTTTCGTGAACGGGCTGTTTCATCCCGTAATCTTATCCTGCCGGGCAATATTGCCCGGTCTCGTGCATCATCTGTTATCGCGCTGAGAATAAGGGGAAAAAAGCCCCCTAAACAAAGCTTAAGTCTATTAACCACCCCCCGATAATACGCCTTACTCCTTTAACCCGAGCCTACTGATCAGCAGATAGTCATACGACACAGCATGTTTCACTTTTTTATCAATCAGGATGACAGAAAAATACGCGTTATCAGCGGGCTGACGCTGAGCATACTCATTCTGTCGGCGGGATTCTCTGTTTACAGCGTCATGCGACCGCAGACCGAGGCCATGGCCGCCTCAGGACTAAAAATCGCATTAAACAATACCGTTAAACTGATCGAGAATCAAATTTCGCTTGCTATATCCAATGCCCGGGCAATTTCCGCTAACACTGCACTTATTCACGGCTTGGAAAAAGTTTATGCCGGTCAATCCGAGGATGCAGGCATCCCTGAACTATTGAAAGCTGCCGATCAGATAGTGAAAACCCGCCTTTCCGGTATCAGAATCTATGACGACAGAGACAATCTCATCGTGGATGCCGGGATCAATTTCAGTCACTCAAGTCCAGGCATTCAACTGGACACAGAATCCGGCATTCAGACGGCATTAATGTGGCAAGACCAGCTCTTTGTTCGTAATACCCTGCACATCCAGAATAGCGGCAATCAAAATATTGGCCGGATCATAACCGAAGAGCGCATGCCGGATCTTACGAGGATTTTCACAGAAGCCGTGTTGATCGGTAAAACAAGTGATTTTCTCCTTTGCGCACCGGTCAAGGACAACAGTCTCGATATGGATTGCTTCTTGCGGACAGCGGATGGCGATCAATTTAAGCGCATGCAGCGCATCATGCACGGCAAGCCGTTGCCGGTACATTTTGCGTTAGCGGGACAACACGGCATTCAATTCGCCAAGGATTACCGGCAAATTAACGTCGTAGCAGTCCACTCACCCGTTGCCTATGGCTTGGGCGCAGTGCTCAAAATGGATGAAGAAGAATTGTACGGCGATCTTCCGCATCAGTTAAAAAAGATTTTGTTTTATCTGATCTTGCTTGTCTTTGCCGGTATGACAATGGTTTATTGGTTGATCAGACCGCTCATTCACAAAACAATAAAATCGAAGAATGCTTCGATCAGAGCACATAAGGAATTGATACAAGCAAAAAACAACGCCGAGAAAATTTCAGCGGAGCTGACCGCATACTTGAATGCCATCGGCAAGCTTACGTTAATTTCAATCACGGATCGTAAAGGCAAGATCATTCAAGTCAATGAGAAATTTTGTGAAATCAGCGGCTATACGCCAGCAGAATTGATCGGTCAAAATCATCGCATTCTGAATTCATACACGCATCCCCAGTCGTTTTTCACCGAAATGTGGGCAACGATTTCAAAAGGCCAAACCTGGCATCAGGAAATCTGTAACCGCAATAAATCGGGCAAACTCTATTGGGTCGATTCAACGATAGTGCCGCTTACCAATGCGAACGGAAAAATAGATCGTTACCTTTCCGTACGGGTAGACGTTACCGCACACAAGCAAAAGGATCTTGATCTGAACGAACGGCTCAAGGAAAGCAATTGCCTGTATCAGGTGCGCAATTATCTGGAATGGGATCAAGATAGCGAGATAACTTGTCAGCACGTATTGGGATCGTTAACGCAAGCGTTGCAATTCCCGGATATAGCCGTCGCTTCGATTATCCTTGGAGGCAAACAGTTCGCTACCACCGGATTTCAAGATCACCTTCCGAATAGCCTGAGCGCTCCGATTATTGTCAATGGACAAACATGCGGGAAATTAAAAGTATCCTACACGCAGGATTTTCCATTTGCCTTACCTTATGAGCAGCATCTTACCGATACGATTGCACATGATCTAAGCCGTTGGTTCGAACGCAAAGAAGCGGAAAAGCGCATCATCGAAATGACCACGCATGACGCATTAACCGGTCTGCCCAACCGGCATTTGCTGCAAGACCGTATCGAACAAGCGTTGATCCATGACACACGCAGCCAAAAGCATATGGCGGTGCTCTTTATCGATCTGGATCATTTCAAAACGATCAACGATTCGCTCGGTCACGATATCGGCGATCTGCTGTTGCAAGCGGTCGCAGAGAGACTGCTGACTTGCGTGCGTAGCGAAGATACCGTTGCCCGCCAAGGAGGGGACGAATTTATCGTGGTACTCAATTCCATTGCAGAATCTCTGGATGCAGCCAAAGTGGCGCAAAAAATTCTCGATGCATTAATGCGCCCCTACTATATCCACAAGAATGAATTGCATATCTGCGGCAGCATCGGTATCGCGGTTTTCCCCGAAGACGGCATAAATGCCGAAACATTGTTAAAAAACGGCGATGTTGCCATGTATCACGCCAAAGAAAACGGCCGCAACAATTACCAGTTTTTTACCGATGAGCTCAATAAATCCGCTCACGAAAGACATACGCTCAGCTTCGATTTACGCTATGCGCTGGAACGCAATGAGCTGGTTTTGTTTTATCAGCCGATCATGGATATACCGGATCGTCAGTTGCATGGAGTTGAAGCGCTGCTGCGCTGGCGGCATCCCGAGCACAAACTGATTGCCCCGGATAAATTTATCGGCTTGGCGGAAGAAACCGGTTTAATTATTCCGATCGGCGAATGGGTATTAAAAACAGTGTGCGAACAAATCAAAGCCTGGCAAGCGCAGGGCTATCACGTGCCGAAAGTTGCCATCAATCTGTCGGCACGGCAATTCCGCGACAAGGAATTAATCCATAACATCGCCCGGATTTTGCAAGAAACCGGCATCGCAGCAAAATACATCACGCTGGAAATTACCGAAAGCATGCTGATCGATAACATCGAAAAAGTGGCGGAAACGCTGAATCAGCTCAATGCCATGGGTATCCGCATTTCCATTGACGATTTCGGCACCGGCTACTCCAGCCTCAGTTATCTGAAGCGCTTCCCGATTCATACCCTCAAAATCGACCGCACCTTTGTGCGCGATATCGCAACCGACCGCAGCGACCGTGCCATTGTCGCCACCATTATTGCAATGGCGCACAGCCTGGAAATGGATGTTATTGCGGAAGGTATAGAAACCGAGGAGCAGCTCGATCTCTTGATTGCGCAACAGTGTAATCACTATCAAGGTTATTATTTCAGCAAGCCGGTTGCTGCGGCAGAAATCGAATCGATACTCGCTAATCTGGTGCCGCAAGAAAACAAAGTCCGCGCTATCCGCTCAGCAAAATAACCGGCTCTTGAAATTTCACCCCTCTCCCCCCACGTAGGCAGCAATAACCTACCACGGGAGAATTTCATGCGTTTCGACAAACTCACGACCAAATTCCAACAAGCGTTCGCAGACGCGCAGAGTATCGCGGTCGGCCAGGATAATCCAGCCATCGAACCGCAACATCTGCTGCTGGCATTGCTGCAACAGGAAGACGGCAGCACGCTCTCTTTACTGCAGCGCTCCGGTGTTAACACGGCGCCGTTGCTGGAAAGCGTCAAGCAAAGCGTGCAGCGCTTGCCGAAAATGGAAAATACCGGCGGGGAGGTCAACATTTCCCGCACCTTGAATAATCTGCTCAATCTGGCGGATAAGGAAGCACAAAAACGCAACGACCAGTTCATCGCGTCGGAAATGTTCCTGCTTGCAATTCTGCAAGACAAGGGCGAAATCGGCGCTTTGCTCAAGCAACACGGCGCCAATGCCGCAGCGCTGGAGCGCGCCATCAACGCCATCCGCGGTGGCGAGCAGGTCAGCAGCGCGGAAGCCGAGAGCAGCCGTGAAGCGTTGAAAAAATACACCCTGGATCTCACCGAACGGGCGCGTCAAGGCAAGCTGGATCCGGTTATCGGGCGCGACGATGAAATCCGCCGCGCGATACAAGTGCTGCAACGGCGTACCAAAAATAATCCAGTGCTGATCGGTGAACCGGGTGTGGGTAAAACCGCCATCGTCGAAGGCTTGGCGCAGCGTATTGTCAACGGGGAAGTGCCGGAAAGTTTGAAAGACAAACGCGTTCTGGTACTCGATATGGCCGCGCTGCTGGCCGGCGCGAAATACCGCG
>JAFEEI010000136.1:8082-18413 GCA_018241205.1 Pseudomonadota bacterium | reverse complement strand
CTGCCAGTTATCTTTGGCGATGCCGCCTCATTGCCCGCTTTGACCAGGCAAATGCGCCTCAAGGAGCGCCCAAGCCGAATCCGATAGATCGTGCCGCCGTGTACTCTCTGTCATAGGTCAATGCAGTGTTAGTGTTAGTGTTAGTGAAATCGCAATTTAAACACATCTTGTGACGACACTGTATAGAAGTATTCAAAGCGTGAGCTCTGATGGTTCCTATCATCTGCAAAATTCTATATTGAGATAAACAAACCATAGATATATAGAAAAGGCTTATGATAGGGACAGTAAATGGTTGCCTCCTTATCATCATTTACTATCGATCAATGCGCTGTGGTTTGTCATGGATTCATGGAAGCAATTTGTGCTTTGTCGTAGAGTTTCAGATTGCGATCCATGAATGGAACCGTCCACCGCCATGAGGCAAATATGGTTGCAGCGGTTCCTTTTTATTTGTGGTGAGCGTTAAATTTTCGCGTTATTTGGTACTGGCATAATTCCGTTGTTATTTCTTTTTTATTCCGGATTTATTTTCTTCCTTACACACATACACTTACAAATTTTACCCAGTTCTTGATCTTGAAATTTCTGGTTACAATCTCTATTATTAGCACTCATATTCAATGAGTGCTAATAATTTATTTTATTTACATCTAGATTTTTAAAAAGTGTATGAATGAAGTGCAAAGCATTACATAGATTCTGTTTTTTTTAATTTTTATAGGAGAAAATAGTATGAAAATTCGTCCTTTGCATGATCGTGTGGTTGTCAAGCGATTGGAAGATGAGCGTAAAACCGCTTCAGGTATTGTAATTCCAGACAGTGCAGCAGAAAAGCCTGATCAAGGTGAAGTATTGGCAGTTGGTAAAGGAAAGGTCGGCGACGATGGAAAAGTGCGTCCATTGGAAGTCAAAGTTGGCGATCGAGTATTGTTTGGAAAATACGCCGGACAGTCGGTGAAGGTTCAAGGCGAAGAGTTATTGGTAATGCGTGAAGAAGATATTATGGGTGTGATTGAAGGCTAACTCTGTGCGCCGGTTAGATTACTCACTGAAGATAATGTGTTGTTAAGAGATTAGGAGAATAGTTATGTCAGCAAAAGAAGTGAAATTTGGTGATTCAGCACGTCATAGAATGGTGGCCGGTGTCAATATTCTGGCGGATGCGGTGAAAGTGACGTTGGGTCCGAAAGGCCGCAATGTCGTCTTGGATCGCTCTTATGGTGCCCCAACCATTACCAAGGACGGTGTTTCAGTTGCTAAAGAGATCGAGCTGAAAGACAAATTCGAGAATATGGGTGCCCAGATGCTGAAAGAAGTGGCCAGCAAAACATCCGATGTTGCCGGTGACGGTACCACTACCGCGACTGTGTTGGCGCAATCGATCGTCAAAGAAGGGATGAAATATGTTGCTGCGGGCATGAACCCAATGGACCTCAAGCGCGGTATCGATAAAGCCGTGAGCACTGCAGTTGGAGAATTGAAAAAACTATCGAAACCTTGTGCGACAGCCAAAGAGATCGCTCAGGTGGGCAGCATTTCCGCAAATTCTGATACCGAAATTGGCAAGATCATTGCGGATGCGATGGACAAAGTGGGTAAAGAAGGTGTGATCACGGTGGAAGACGGTTCCGGATTGCAGAATGAACTGGAAGTGGTCGAAGGCATGCAGTTTGATCGCGGTTACCTGTCACCTTATTTTGTCAGCAGCGCGGAAAAACAAATTGCACTGCTCGATAATCCATTTGTTTTACTGCACGACAAAAAAATCTCTAACATTCGCGATTTATTACCGGTATTGGAACAAGTCGCGAAGGCAGGTAAACCTTTGTTAATTATTGCGGAAGATGTCGATGGCGAAGCGCTGGCTACGCTGGTGGTCAACAATATCCGCGGCATTCTTAAAACCTGCGCGGTTAAAGCACCTGGGTTTGGCGATCGCCGCAAAGCCATGCTGGAAGACATCGCGATCTTGACCGGTGGCACGGTGATTGCGGAAGAAGTTGGTTTGACGCTTGAAAAAGCAACACTCAACGATTTAGGGCAAGCAAAACGCATCGAAGTGGGTAAAGAAAATACCACCATCATTGATGGCGCTGGCGATGCCAAAGCGATTGAAGCGCGTGTCAAGCAAATTCGCACACAAATCGAAGAAGCAACCAGCGATTACGACAAGGAGAAACTGCAAGAGCGTGTGGCCAAACTGGCGGGTGGTGTTGCCTTGATCAAGGTTGGCGCAGCAACCGAAGTTGAAATGAAAGAGAAAAAAGCGCGTGTAGAAGATGCTTTGCATGCAACGCGCGCTGCGGTAGAAGAAGGGGTAATTCCAGGCGGAGGTGTCGCGTTGTTGAGAACCTCATCGGTTGTGAGAAACACCAAAGGCGACAATCATGACCAGGATGCCGGTATCAAGATTGTGCTGCGCGCATTGGAAGAACCTTTACGCCAGATCGTCACGAATTGCGGTGATGAGCCATCGGTCGTTGTCAATAAAGTCACCGAAGGTAAAGGTAACTTCGGCTACAATGCAGCAACCGGCGAATATGGCGATTTGGTTGCAATGGGTGTTCTGGACCCAACCAAGGTAACCCGTTCAGCGTTGCAAAACGCCGCATCCGTGGCAGCTTTAATGCTCACCACCGACGCCATGGTGGCCGAATTGCCGAAGGAAGATGCACCTGCCGGTGGCGGTGGCATGGGCGGTATGGGTGGTATGGGTGGTATGGGCGGTATGGATATGTAAAGCTATCTCATCACACACAGTGTTTTAATAGCAAACAGACTCCAATATTTTTTGGAGTCTGTTTTTTTATGCTGATGTGAATCCCAATTAAATGAATAAAGATATTTATCCGGCGTTATATTTTTATCTGAAAATATATTCTCGTGATAAATTCTAAAATATGAACAAAATAGAAAATTACTCACCAGCCGCGAATTTATTGCATGATCGCGTTATTCTGGTGACCGGTGCAGGACAAGGATTGGGGCGTGCAGCAGCGTTAGCTTATGCGAATCACGGTGCTACCGTAATTTTGCACGGACGTAAAGTTAAGAAGCTGGAGGCTGTCTATGATGAGATAGAAGCTCTCGGCAAAGCGCAAGCACTTATTTATCCGCTCGATTTCGAGAAAGCCGAGGACAAGGATTTCGCCATACTAGCGCAAGCAATTGCGGAGCAGTTGGGTCGGCTTGACGGGATCTTGCATAACGCGGCTTTACTGACCGGTTTGAGTCCTCTCGAACATCAATCGACCGCACAGTTTCAGTCACTGCTGCAAGTGAATTTAATCGCACCTTTTGCGATAACCAAAGCATGTCTACCATTGTTGAAAACTTCCCCTGATGCGAGCGTAATCATGACTATGAGCTCACATGGATTGAATCCTGCTGCGTATTGGGGAGGATTTGCTGTAGCCAGCGCAGGAACTCAAGCATTGATGAAAATACAAGCCGATGAGTGGGAAATTTTGCCCAACTTGCGCATGAATTCTATCGTGCCGGGAATTGTCAATTCGCCCCAACGCGTTATTACTCATCCGGGCGAAATTAAGCAAAAAATGCGGCGTCCTAATGATTTAATGGCTACTTATCTTTATTTGATGGGGCCGGATAGCAAAAATATCCGAGGGCAAACCGTATTCTGCTAATCAGCTAGGAATTGAATGATCCGGCTGCGGTTAGGGGAATTAAAAGGTATAATTGTTACAATGAATTGATTAGCGAAAGTGGCGGAATTGGTAGACGCACCAGATTTAGGTTCTGACGCCGAAAGGTGTGGGGGTTCGAGTCCCCCCTTTCGCACCAAAATTTATCGAAAATCTTTTTGTCCGGTAATAGAGTAAAACTATCGGATGATATCTTAATGTATTGAAAAATAATTTAATCAATCGGGAATTTGAATGGGATCAAATGTAGAAAACCTCAGTGCACTGGAACGTCGTTTTGATATTACAATTTCTTTGGAGACACTACAGGATGAAATTGACAAACGCTTAAACCGGCTAGCGAAAACGGTCAAATTGCATGGATTCCGTCCCGGAAAAGTCCCGTTAAAAATTGTGACCCAAATGTATGGCGCACAGATTCAACAAGATGTACTGAACGATACGGTGCATAAAGAGTTCAAAGACACAGTGCAGCAACAGAATCTACAAGTAGCCGGTTATCCGCGTTTTGAAGCAAAACCAGCTGAAAATAACGATTCTCTTTATACCGTAAGCGCAACTTTTGAGGTGTACCCTGAAATCGCATTAGGCGATTTGAGCAATCAAAGTATCGAACGGCCTAGTGCGCAAGTTAGTGAAGAAGACATTGATAAAACACTTGATATGATATGCAAACAGCGCGTGACCTATAAACCGGTTGATCGCGCAGCCCAAAAAGGTGATCGAGTTAAAATTGATTATCACGGCACAATTAATGGTGATGATTTTGCAGGTGGGAAAGCTGAAGATGTGCATTTGATACTAGGAGATGGAAAATTTCTCAAAGACTTTGAGGCATCGTTGATTAGCATGCAAGTTGGCGATAATAAATCATTTGATGTTGTTTTTCCGGAAGATTATCATGGTAAAGATATTGCAGGAAAAACCGTTACATTTGCAATCAAACTAAATCAACTGGAAGAACCGGTATTGCCGCAAGTAGATACAGAATTTGCTAAATCGCTGGGTATTCCTGACGGAGATCTTACAAAATTGCGAGAGGGAATACAGCAAGATCTTGAACGTGAAGTTTTCAAACGAGTGAGATCGAAACTTAAAGAACAAGTTATGCAATTGCTGTTGAATACAACCCAGATCGAAGCACCCAGTATATTGGTTAATCAAGAAAAAGAACGATTGCTGCAAAACGCGAAAAGCGATCTCGAAGCGCGCGGAGTGAAAACCAAGGAAATATCACTGACATCGGATCACTTTAAAGAAAAAGC
Source organism: Pseudomonadota bacterium (assembly GCA_018241205.1). Taxonomy (GTDB): domain Bacteria; phylum Pseudomonadota; class Gammaproteobacteria; order Burkholderiales; family Nitrosomonadaceae; genus Nitrosomonas. The sequence goes on along the minus strand of JAFEEI010000136.1, from coordinate 13,480 downwards.
TGAGTATCGCATTAAGTTGGGTTTGATCTTAGCTGAATTGGTGAAGGTGCATGCGCTTAAAGCCACACCGGAACAAGTACGCAGCATCATAGAAGATGCGGCGCAAAGTTATGAAAATCCAGAGCAGGTTGTTAAATGGCACTACGCTTCAGCAGAACGTTTGCAGGAAGCAGAGTCATTGGCATTAGAAGAAAATGTAGTAAATTGGGCGCTCGGAAAAATAAAATTGATTGATAAAACTGTGACTTTCGACGAGCTAATGGGAATATCCTAAAATGAATCAATTGCTTGAAAATATGCGTGATTTGGAACCAAAAAATCTGGGATTAATTCCGATGGTGATAGAAACCAGCGGACGGGGTGAACGGGCTTATGATATTTATTCACGATTATTAAAAGAAAGGGTTGTATTTCTGGTTGGCCCTGTTACAGAAGCCAGCGCGAACTTGGTGGTTGCGCAATTTTTGTTTCTTGAATCTGAGAACTCAGAAAAAGATATTCATTTTTATATTAACTCACCGGGAGGAATGGTATCCGCCGGTTTGGCTATTTATGACACCATGCAGTATATAAAGCCGGATGTAAGCACTTTATGTATCGGTCAAGCAGCCAGCATGGGAGCTCTCCTTTTGACAGCTGGCGCGAAGGAAAAGCGGTACTGTTTGCCGAATTCACGTGTCATGATCCATCAACCGCTGGGAGGTTTTCAAGGGCAGGCTTCGGATATCGAGATACATGCACGTGAGATATTATATCTAAAGGCTCGATTAAATGAGATTATGGCGAAACATACCGGACGTCCGGTGTCAGAAGTAGAAAAAGACACTGATCGTGATAATTTTATGAGTGCAGCAGAATCTGTAAATTATGGTTTAGTTGATGCAGTATTGGCACAAAGGGAAGAAAGCGCAAATTAAAGGAATGCTTGTGCAATATTTATTTAAACACGAGTACCTAAACTCGATTACAGTGGGATAAAGATATGCCAGACAAAGCTAGTAGCGAGAAACTTCTGTATTGTTCTTTTTGCGGCAAGAGTCAACATGAAGTGAGAAAACTTATTGCAGGCCCTTCAGTTTTTATTTGCGATGAATGTATTGATTTGTGCAATGACATCATTCGCGAAGAAATGCAAGGCGATGAAGCGACCAAGCTGGTCAAATCGAATTTACCTGTGCCTCGTGAAATCTGCCAAATACTCGATCAATATGTCATCGGGCAGGAGTCTGCAAAAAAAATTCTTTCCGTAGCCGTTTACAATCATTATAAACGGCTGAGAAATGTAACAAAATCTGATGAAACCGATGATATTGAACTTTCGAAGAGCAATATCCTGCTAGTTGGTCCGACAGGTTCGGGTAAAACGCTACTGGCTCAAACTCTAGCGCGATTACTAGATGTTCCCTTTATCATGGCTGATGCAACAGCATTGACCGAAGCTGGATATGTTGGCGAGGACGTAGAGAATATTATCCAGAAATTACTGCAAAAATGTAATTATGACGCCGAAAAAGCGCAACGCGGTATCGTTTATATTGATGAAATCGATAAAATTTCACGTAAATCGGATAATCCCTCTATTACACGCGATGTCTCTGGCGAAGGGGTGCAACAGGCGCTATTGAAATTAATTGAGGGCACTATTGCCATGGTTCCCCCTCAAGGTGGACGTAAACATCCAAATCAAGAGTTTATCCAGGTTGATACGACTAACATTTTGTTCATATGCGGTGGCGCTTTTGACGGTCTTGATAAAGTGATTAGAGCTCGTACCGAAAAAGGTGGAATTGGTTTTGGTGTTGATGTAAAAAATCACTCCCGGAAGGATGTAAATAAAGTACTACAACAGGTAGAACCTGAAGATTTAGTAAAATTTGGCTTGATTCCGGAATTTGTTGGGCGGCTGCCCGTTGTCGCGACATTGGAAGAGCTCAATGAGGCGGCGTTAATTCAGATATTGACCGAACCCAAGAATGCACTTGTTAAACAGTACTGGAAAATGTTCAATATGGAGGGCGGTGTTGAGCTGGAATTTCGCGAAGCGGCCCTAAAAGCAATTGCAAAAAGAGCACTGACTCGTAAAACAGGTGCGCGCGGATTACGTTCAATTCTGGAAGAGATACTACTGGATATCATGTACGATCTCCCCTCATTAGAGAACGTTACAAAGGTGGTAATTGATTTTAACTCAACCAATGATGATATTAAACCAATTTTAATTTACTCAGATCAACCGAAAGTTGCCAAGCGCTCTAAGTAAATTTAAAAAATCTAATTGATCTTCATTCAAAAAATATGCACATTTAATATTCTTATTTAAGCGATCTACAGATGGCATCCCATGTTAGTGTATGCTCCTCGACGCTACCTTGTATTCTTGATTTGTGTCTATATTCTGTCAAACAGTTGTCAAATTTTAGTGGATTAATATGACCTCATTGGTTGAAGATTCTGAACAGTTGGTATTGCCGCTTTTGCCATTGCGGGATGTTGTGGTTTTTCCGCATATGGTTATTCCATTATTCGTCGGCAGACAAAAATCTATCAAAGCACTTGAACTGGCGATGGAGTCTAATAAAAATATCCTATTGGTTGCGCAGAAATTAGCATCAAAGGATGATCCTGCGCCCCAAGATCTCTATGATGTATGCAGTATTGCTAGCTTGCTGCAAATGCTGAAATTGCCTGATGGTACCGTCAAGGTTCTGGTAGAAGGCAATCACCGTGCACGAATTCAAGAATTAATCGACTCTGACACTCATTATTCTGGTAGAGCGACACAAGTTCATCTCAACGTAACCGAAAATCCTGAAGTCGAAGCGATGCGTCGAGCCATTCTGAATCAGTTTGATCAGTACGTTAAACTCAATAAAAAAATCCCACCGGAAATCATTACTTCGCTTGGAGGTATAGATGATGCTGGCCGGTTGGCTGATACCATTGCTGCTTATCTTCCATTAAAACTAGAGCAGAAACAAGAAATTCTAGAAATATTTGATGTCTCTAAGCGACTGGAGCACTTGCTCGGGTTACTAGAAACCGAATTGGATATCCTGCAAGTGGAAAAACGCATTCGTGGTAGAGTCAAACGCCAGATGGAAAAGAGTCAGCGTGATTACTATCTCAATGAGCAAGTAAAGGCCATACAGAAAGAGCTAGGTGAAGGCGAGGATGGTGCCGATATCGATGAAATCGAGAAAAAAATAAAATCGGCTCAAATGCCGAAAGAGGTGCTTGCCAAGGCCGAATCGGAATTAAAAAAGTTGCGTTTGATGTCGCCAATGTCTGCAGAGGCTACCGTGGTACGCAACTATATCGATGCGCTGGTGACTTTGCCTTGGAAAAAGAAAAGCAAGATCAATGAAGATCTTAAAGCTGCAGAAGAGAGACTGGAACAAGATCACTACGGTCTGGAAAAAGTAAAGGAACGGATCGTTGAGTATCTTGCAGTTCAGCAACGAGTAAATAAGCTGAAAGCACCGATTCTTTGTTTGGTGGGTCCTCCTGGTGTTGGTAAAACCTCATTGGGGCAATCAATCGCGCACGCGACGAACCGGAAGTTTGTGCGCATGTCGTTAGGTGGTGTGCGCGACGAAGCTGAGATCCGAGGCCATCGCCGAACCTATATCGGATCAATGCCTGGGAAAATTTTACACAATATGGGCAAGGTGGGCGTCAAGAATCCATTATTTTTGCTTGATGAAGTTGATAAGATGGGCATGGATTTTCGTGGAGATCCATCTTCCGCTCTATTGGAAGTTCTTGATCCGGAGCAAAACAGCACTTTTGTCGATCACTATATCGAGGTTGAGTACGATTTGTCAGATGTGATGTTTGTAGCCACAGCAAATACGCTAAATATTCCATCTGCGTTATTGGATCGCATGGAAGTAATCCAGCTCTCCGGGTACACGGAAGACGAGAAATTGAATATAGCCACACGGTATTTGTTGACCAAACAAATGCAGAATCATGGTCTTAAAGAAAATGAACTGACTGTTTCAGAATCTGCACTACGGGATATCGCCCGCTACTACACGAGAGAAGCCGGTGTGCGTGCAATGGAACGGGAAATCTCGAAAATTTGTCGCAAAGCAGTTAAAGCAATGCTGCTAAAGAAAAGTAAAAATAAAATTACCGTTACTTCCCGCAATCTTGACAAATTCCTAGGCGTAAGGCGTTTTACGTACGGTGTCGCCGAAGAAAAAAACCAAGTCGGACAAGTTACTGGTTTGGCGTGGACGGAAGTTGGTGGTGAGTTGTTGACTATTGAAGCTGTAGTGTTGGCAGGTAAAGGAAAAACCATTACCACCGGCCAACTGGGCGAAGTGATGCAAGAATCCATCCAAGCAGCACTTTCGGTGGTTCGAAGTCGTTCTCATCTACTAGGAATAGCGGAAGATTTTTACCAAAAGAATGATATTCACATCCATCTCCCTGAAGGAGCAACACCCAAGGATGGGCCAAGTGCAGGGATTGGCATTTGCGTTGCTATGGTATCAGTTCTCACGAATATCGCGGTCAGAGCTGATGTAGCCATGACTGGCGAAATTACGCTTAGAGGTGAAGTGCTTCCAATCGGAGGTCTAAAAGAGAAATTATTGGCGGCACATCGCGGCGGCATTAAAGTAGTTATTATTCCAGACAAGAATATGAAGGACTTGACCGAAATTCCTGCCAATATCAAAAGTCAACTGACGATTTACCCAGTTAAATGGATAGATCAGGTGCTTGATATTGCTCTGGAACATAAACCAGAACTGTTCCCTGCTTCGGTTGCACAACCAGTTCTCCAATCAAATCCTGAAGAAAATTTAATAGAATCTGTAATTAAGCATTGAATTAAATTACTTCCGGCAAAGCCGGGGGCTTATTGGGTGAACACCTCAAAGATATCCTAAACCATGATGAATAGCCCAAAGCGGCCAGGCATCTAATTTCATTTGGTCGCAGCGTTTGCAACCTCCTCGAACTTTAGATCCAATCATCCGAATCGACAGAATAGCCTAGTCTTGATAGACAGCATTGCCTATCCACAGGATCTTCCAGATTTCATAGCAAAAATAGAAATTATTGTATTGGGTTTTTGCATAGTAAATTGGATAGGTGGAAGCTTGCCAAGCGACTCATGAAGCCGTTCATAGTTGTAGCGATACCGCCACATTCTTCGGTCATGCGCCGTACCTCAGCAAGTGTTTCAGAAACGTAGCAGTCCAGCACCTCGGTACGATGAGTGCGATTAAGCCTCTCGATGTAAGGGTTCTGGGTAGACTATGCACGCTATTTATTACGATTGTGCGAACTGGAGCATCGATCGTGAACAACGCAATACCAAACGACGCATACGACAGGCCAAATTCCCAGTCATTAAAAATCTCGATACATTCGACTTTGTTGC
>JAFEEI010000136.1:0-7956 GCA_018241205.1 Pseudomonadota bacterium | reverse complement strand
AAAGGCCTGAGTGTTTTATTTACCACTGCTTCAGCGCTGGTGCATGAATTGATGGAAGCGCGTGATGAGAAGCGATTGCGTTCCTTGCAAAAACATTTGGCCAACATCAAATTACTGATCATCGACGAACTGGGCTATGTGCCATTTACAGCAGTTGGGGCAGAGCTTCTATTCGAGGTATTCAGCCGCCGCTATGAACATGGCGCCACCTTGGTCACATCGAATTTGCCATTTGATGAGTGGACCAGTGTTCTGGGATCAGAACGATTGACCGGTGCGTTACTGGATCGCTTAACCCACCACGTCCATATTTTCGAAATGAATGGAGAATCTTTTCGTCTGGCCGTAAGCAAGAAACGGCAAAAACAGACCGTGCAATCCAAATCAGCAAAGGAGGGGGCTAATCAATATAAGTGATATTGAACGCGCGACAACCTCAAACTATAGAAAATCAAAAGCGCAAAACCAGAGGTCAAAACCTCTTTTTTTATTAACCTAATTGGTACACTCTTCGCCCGATATTTGGTACCTTTTTACTCCGCTATTGACAAGGCCACAATGTTATGGTTTTGATGTATCACTTTAGTAATATTTGTCTTGCAAGTAATTTGATTTTTTCCAGACAGAATACACCCCATGAAATCAACCTTCACACCATTTACTGTAGTAGTATCCAATGCTGCTTCTGAAAAATGATTATCTTTCAAAGTGACGTCCACAACAGTGAAGGTGCCCGTTGCAAGATTTAATTGAGCGTGACACTATCATAAGTTGTAGTTCCATCTACCGACCGGCACATTCCGCATGACGGGCGTTCCGGTGCTGCTGGTAAAATTTACAATGGCAAAGCAAGAGCTGCTAATTACCAGAAGGCTTAAACCCAAAAGAAACTTTTTCATTTTTATTGATTGCCTTTTCTGGAAGAATTCGATACTGACCCGATGAGGCCGCCGCATTCGCACGCTATGACAAAGCACTGAACAACTGGAATTCAATCGATGGATTTTCTTGGCGTACCCGTTCCAGGCATCGCGTTGAGAGGCTTATACCGTATTTCCCGTCGCGTTATATCCAACCCTCATGCTGCATCACGCTGCCGATCAAATGCGCGGCCGCTTCGTCGCTTTGCGCGATTTCGACCGTAAACCAGTTGCGATCAATCGCATGACTTTCAAGCTGCGTGAGCTGCTGGTTCAGTTCATCGCTCGTCGCCGAACGTCCCAGGGTATGGTTGTAGATCGTCTGGATGTAATCGGTATCGGACAGCGCTTGTAAACTGGCGTGTTGTTGAAACCAGTCCAGAATCGCGTTGGCATCATAGGGCTGGTGCAGTGTTTCGAGTCCAAGTTGCCATTCCGCTACGGTGGCGTCGCGATCGAAAAAACTATGCGCCAGGCGCGCCAGAATGCCTTCGGTCTGATTATGTGCAATTGCCACGGTTTCATCGCTGTCGAAAGCGATCATTTCGGCGTTTTTCAGATCAAGCATGGCGCCGTCGCTGAGTTGTGTCAGTTCCAGGCGGTCGCCGGAAAACTCCAGGTACACATCATCGCGGCTGCCTGGTATGCGTAAGACGTCGTCACCTGCGCCGCCGTCCACATTTATTGCTAACCCGAGCGGTAAATAGCCCTGGTCGTTTTCAGCGCCACCGGTAAAATCGCGCGTGGCATCGATGCGGATGATTGTTGGGTCGGTATCCCAGCCGGATAGCAGCTCATGGTTGGTTTTGTCCTGCAAGCCCAGTTTGATTGTTTCCGGCAAGCTGCGGAAGAGCGTTAAAACATCCTCCGCCGTTGCGCCTGTCGAGTTTTGTACTGCATTTCCTTCCGCAGCCGTCAAATCGCGCCCCAACCAGGTTCTGACCAGATGATGCGCAACCGCTTCAGCGTCAGAATAGGCGATCGCCAAACTCGGGCCGCTGGCAAACCGGACCAATTCGACATCGGTCAGGGTATCGGTTTCGCCGCTCGCCTGCGCCTGCGTCAGCGTGACTGTGTTGCCATGCACGTCAACCCGGTAATCGGATAATTACCCCACTTGAATAGCGCTATCGAAACCAAAGCCGCCATTGAGCTGGTCATTCCCACTGCCGCCGCTCAGGAAATCGTTGCCGGCGCCACCGTAAACAATATCGTTGCCCGCATCGCCGGAGACTTGATCGTTGCCGCCCAAACTGCCGACAGTGTCATTGCCGCCGCCACCGGACAAAATATCATCGTCAGCGCCGAGCACGATAAATTGATTCTGATCGTCGCCCGCGACGAAATTCTGTCCGCTGCCACCAACGATCCGAGCAGCGCCGACAACCAATGCGAAAGCGACATTATCCAGTTGAATGGTAGTGTCGGCAGGCAGTTGACGAGCATCGATCACCAGCAAGTTGTTAGTTGTGCTCGCAACCGCTGGGCCGCTGATGATAATCGGCAGCGCTGGCGGCTGGTTACCGGAAACATTCGGCGTTACGGTTTGAATGTTGGCCGGATTGCTGCTCGGCAGTGGCGCCAAGAACGCTCTTGCTTGCGCAGTCAAGTCATCGGCAGTGGCGCCGCTCAAACCGCCGATTTGTCCCAACGCAGCAATCATGTTTGTTTCGGCTTGTGTTGGGCTGGTCACCTGCGGCCATTCCGCGGCAGTCAATCCGGTACCGGTTGGCAGGCTGACTGTCAGCAAGGAATTGCCTTTTGCGTCTTGTGCTACCGGAATATCCGCACGATCGCGGAACAACGAAGTAGGATCGTCCTGCCGGGAAGATTGAATAGTCGGAACGGCGATGACGACAGTACCGTCCGGTTGCGTGGTCATCGTAGCGGTTGCGCCGTCGATGGTTATGTTAGTAGTGTGACTACCGCCGCCACCGCTGCTTGGAGTGGGGATCGATACGGTAATGCCGTTGCCAGTCAAATCGGCATCCGCAACGGCACTATCCGCTCCGGCTGCCCAACCATCGTCAGCCGCCAGGTTGTAGGTTGTCGTATCGTTGGAAGCCGTACCGGCCTTGTTCAGCAGATGATTGACCGCAATTTTGTCGGCAGCATTCAGCGCAATGGTAAATGCCGTGCCGGAAGTAATCTCGACACCCGGCGACGTCAGTGTATAGGTTGCGCCGCCTTGTCCGGTCAGTGTCAGTTTGGAAGTATCGATATCGTTGGCCGCACCACTGGCTTGCAGAAAACCGGTTCCGGTGACCACCATTGTACCGCTGCTGGCGTCGTACGTGGCCGATGTGATGGCCGGTACCGCAACATTCGAAACCGTGATGCCATTACCGGTGGTATCGGCGATGACGACGGCGCTGTCCGCACCGGCTGCCCAGTCTTCCGCCGCAACCAAATTGTAGATGGTACCGTCGGTTGAGGATGCACCATTTTTGTTGACGATCTGGTCGACGGCAGCTTTGTCGGCAGCACTCAGCGCAATGGTAAATGCCGTGCCGGAAGTAATCTCGACATTGGCGGAATCGGTGAGTGTGTAGGTACTGCCGCCTTCGCCGGTGAAGGTGAACCTGGCGGCAACGATATCGTTGGCCGCACCACTGGCTTGCAGAAAACCGGTTCCGGTGACCATCATTGTACCGCTGCTGGCGTCGTACGTGGCCGATGTGATGGTCGGTACCGCAACATTTGAAACCGTGATGCCATTACCGGTGGTATCGGCGATGACGACGGGGCCGTACGTACCGGCTGCCCAGTCTTCCGCCGCAGCCAAGTTATAGATGGTGCCGTCGGTTGAGGATGTACCGTTTTTGTTGACAATCTGGTTGACGGCGGCTTTGTCGGCAGCGCTCAGTACGATGGTAAATGCCGTGCTGGAAGTAATCTCGACATTGGCGGAATCGGTGAGTGTGTAGGTACTGCCACCTTCGCCGACGAAGGCGAACTTGGCGGCCACGATATCGTTAGCCGGGCCGCTGGCTTGCGGAAAACTGGTTCCGGTGACTGCCAATGTACCGCTGCTGGCGTCGTATGTAGCCGAGATGATCGCCAGCGGCGCGGCGGGAGAAGCGTCGATATCGTCGATGGACAATTGATTATTGATGTCTTGGGAGCTCGAGTCCTGGGCGACTAAACGGATTTGGTCGACATTACTGTAGGTTGAGTCGAAACTCATCCGGCCACCCTCAGAAGAAGAGCTATTGATAGTACGGGTATAGGTAACGCCGTGGCTGTCATTGTCGGTATTTAGATAGATAACTGCGGACGAAGTAGCTGCGTCGCCATTGCGGTAACCAGTAACCTTCACCGAAAACGTATATTGACCCGTACCGTTACCATTGTCGATCATGAACGAATTCAGTTGGAAGTTGGAACCGTCCGAATGTCTGAAGTAATAATCGGACTGTCCAGTAGAAGAGGCGGCGTTGAGCAGAATCGACCGTCCTCCGGATTGATTCAGCGGTACGGTCATGGAGCTGGAGCTGTTGTCGCCGTTGGCGATATTGATGTAAGAATTACCGTAGCTGCCGAATCTCCATTCGTCGTAGGTGGCTGCAGTTACGCCGGAATGACTGCTGGACGCTACGCTATCGAAAGTGGTAATCGTCATTGTTGTCTCCTAAGAAAAAAGTGGTGGTGGCTCAATCGGCACGGCCAGGATTTTCTGGCGAATCGCTCGGGTGGCAGCCATTTCTTCCACAGCGGAGGTGTGTTGTGTCGAAAGCGTCGTCATAATCATCGAATGCAAGCAGTGTTTGCGCAATTTTCGCCATTGAGGAACGAATTTTCGCGCATTGTAACCCCAGTGGGATGAACTACCACAGGCTTCCATGCCGATCAAGCAAGGCTCGAGATTGACGAAAAACCTCACCATCTCGCTACGGCGCAGTCGCTTGCGTAGTACCGCTTTACCATGCATATCTACCCCGTGTATCTGAAATACTTCTTTTGCTAAATCAATACCAATCGTTGTAATCTTCATAACGGACGCTCCTCTCTATTCGGTGGGCTTTACTACACCACTACTTTGGCACTTCGATGCCGTTTAGGGTAGTGAGCGTCCATTCCATTATTTTTACTCCGATTGTCCGATAACTCGCTGCAAATCATCCGTGCTGCGTGTCTCACACCTTGCCCGTACTTGATCCTTGGAAAATACTTCGGCCGCTTGTGCAATTAATTAACGCTCCCAGCTGTTGATCTGTGTTGGATGCAATCCATAGCGAGCTGCCAATTGCGGTATCGTTTCCTCACCACTTATCGCAGCCAATGCCACCTTAGCTTTGAATTCCCCAGAATATTGTTTGCGTTTCGTTTCTTATGACGATACTAACGAGAGATCGCAAGTTAAATAATAGGAATGTATTACTTCTGGCATGTTTATTGCTTAAGCAATTAAGCGTTCACATCATTTGGAGTAATCATGAAAAAACACAATTTAATTTTTTTAACCGGCTTTCTTATTAGTGGTTGCCTAATTGCAGTAACTGGAGTAAATGCCAAGACAATTGGACCACAACCTATAATAAACACAGATATTACTAAAGGAACTTTATTTGCATCTCCTACTGGAACTGGTACAACATGTTCAAAATTAGCACCATGTAATATTTGGAATGTTGTCAATAAAGCTGGTAGCGGAGACGTAATATTCTTACGAGGAGGTACATACACCATTTCTAAGAATCTCAATTTTTACAATCAGGGTAGTGCAACAGCTCCAATTATTTTTGAGAGCTATCCCGGCGAATCTGCAGTGCTCGACGGAGGCCAGAACTCAAAGGGTACGAATATTATAATAGGGGTGACTGGGAAGTTTATATATTTACGAAATATCGAAGTGAGAAATATGCCTATGCAAGGTATTTGGATAAGTGGTACGGATAATATACTGGACGGCGCATACGTACATCATAGTGGTTTATCAGGTATTCAAGTATTTAGTCCGTATGATGATTATCCCTATGGTAATTATGGCTCTCGAAACATCATCCGTAACTGCACTGTTCACGACAATTCTGGAGCAGGTATCTTTAGTGATGAATTTGCGAATGGAGGGAATTCGGATGGTATCTCTATCTCCAGCGGAGCAAATAATCGTGTCGAGAATTGTCTTGTGTACAGTAACTCAGATGACGGTATTGATGCGTGGCGATCTACTGGAACTTATATAGGATATAATATTTCGCATTCAAATGGCATCGCTGACGGAAACGGCAATGGTATCAAGGGAGGCGGTTATTTTCCAAGCGCAGACACAACCATCGAGCATAATCTATCATATTCAAACATAGCTGTTGGTATTGATTATAACGGTAATGTTAATGCTACTTTGCTTAATAATACTACATGGAATAACCTTAACGGTGGTTACTCAATTGGATCTGATACCACTATTACTCATAACATTGCATCGGAAGGAAAAATTAAGTATGGCACTGGTATTGAGATTGACAATTCTTGGCAACGCACAAACAATGTCGCTTTCATTTCTACCGACCCCGGTTCCACTAATTTCTTAGTGCCAGAAATTAATCATGGTCTAGATGATATAGGGGCTTACGTAAATACGACAAACACAACAAGCACAACAAATACCCCACCCTCTCCACTTTTCCCCGATGTTATTGTTACACAGGTTTCCTATGCCAATGGTATCTTCACGAGTACGATAAAAAATCAGGGTGCTGCAGCAACACCTACAGGTGTAACTATCGGGGTTGGATATTCAGTAGATGGTAATTACGCAACTTGGGGTGATGTAACCAGCCCTCTTGCTGCAGGAGCTTCCGTTACTATCGGTACCAGAGGTGGATCCTATGCGATTACTAAAGGAGTTCACACAGTAACGGCTTATGTTGATGATGCAAATCGCTTTGCGGAATCAAACGAAAATAACAATCAGCTGTCCCAAGTGATTACCAGTGGTACAACTGAGCTTCTTCCAGATGTTATCGTTACGCAAGTTTCTTACGCCAATGGTATATTTATGAGTACAGTTAAAAACCAAGGTACTGCAGCAACACCTGAAGGTATAACTATCGGTGTGGGATATTCAGTGAATGGTAACTTCAAAACCTGGGGTGATATAATCGGTCCCCTAGCTGCAGGAGAGTCTGTTACTATTGGTACGAGAGGCGGGTCCTACACCATTCCAAATGGAACTCATACGATAACGGCTTACGTCGATGACGTAAACCGTTTCATGGAATCTAATGAAACTAACAATCAACTTTCCAGGTCGTTGACCGTGCAGTAAGATCGAATATTAATAGTTTAATAGTGTGGGCTGAAAGCCTCTGTAAGTTTCTGTAGAGATCGATGTGCCTGCGAGAAGATGAGGTAGTACCGGTAGGACAGGTTGTTAAGCTCTGTCATTGCATAATAGCAGGAACAATGAGATGAGTAAGAAGCGCAAGCAATATTCTGGGAAATTCAAAACTAAAGTTGACTTCAAGTAAAACCGAACACCAAGTTAAGCGATTTTTCTCAATATTTCTGATTCCGCTTCATATTGATTAGGACTTTTGTATCCCAAGTATGAATGCAGTCGATGGCTGTTATAAAACATGGAAATATACTGCAGCACATCTTGCTGATCTGCATGGCGGGTTTGGTAGTTCCGCCAGTGGATTCGCTCCTGTTTGAGGCTGCCGAAAAAGCTTTCTGCCACAGTTATCGAAGCAATCACTGGTACGACTCATGCTATCGATAAGGCCATGTATTTTCAGAAGCCGCCGGCGCCGGTATTGCCGGCTGACATATTGATCCGTGATCCGAATGTACTATCGTCTCACTTGTGACTGGTGCTGCCAGATAGCCATTCTCAATGCATCACAAACCAGTCTCGCTTTCATTCTTGAACTCATGCTCCAACCACCTTCTGGAAAACAAATCAATGACCACAGCTAGATACAGCCAGCCTTCCCGAGTCCAAATGTAGGTTATGTCACCAACATAAACTTGATTCGGTTGGCAACATCGAACTGCTGATTCAGCTTGAGACCTTTGCAAAATCGGGTAA
>JAFEEI010000135.1 GCA_018241205.1 Pseudomonadota bacterium | reverse complement strand
CGATACCTGGTGGCAGACGGAAACTGGCTGCCATATGATCGCACCGGTGCCAGGCGCCGTTGCGCTCAAGCCCGGTTCGTGCACGTTCCCATTGCCGGGAATCTTCGCGGCAGTTGTCGACGAAGCCGGTCACGATGTCGAAAACGGCAAAGGCGGTTTTTTGGTGATCAAAAAACCTTTTCCCTCGCAAATCCGCACACTCTGGGGGGATCCGGAGCGTTTCAAGAAAGCGTACTTCCCGGAAGATATCGGGCATGGTCAGTATTATCTGGCGGGCGATTCCGCCTACCGCGACAAGGATGGTTATTTCTGGATCATGGGGCGCGTCGATGACGTGCTGAACGTTTCCGGGCATCGCTTGGGCACGATGGAAATCGAGTCGGCCCTGGTTGCCCATCCCTTGGTTGCGGAAGCGGCGGTGGTTGGCAAGCCGCATGAGATCAAAGGTGAAGCGGTGATCGCTTTTGTCGTGCTAAAAGGAAAATATCCGCACGGCGAGGAAGTGAGTCAAATCGCCAATACTTTGCGCGATTGGGTGGCGAAAGAAATCGGTCCGATTGCTAAACCCGAAGAAATCCGTTTCGGAGAAAATCTGCCCAAGACCCGGTCGGGTAAAATCATGCGCCGGTTATTGCGCACGCTTGCCAAAGGCGAGGAAATCACACAGGATATTTCCACACTGGAGAATCCAGCCATCCTGGAACAGTTGAAATATCCGTCCAAATAATATCCAGCTTTACTATTTGAAAAAAGTTTGAGAAAAACCGGAGAGCTATGTCATTACCGCTTGTGACTGATTTTGAACATGGCATCAGCGCCATCGACGCACAATTCCATCGCCCCAAACGGGCGGCTATCCATTTGATCGTCGAGAAAGGCGTGGCTGCGCTGGTGGATACCGGCACCTCGTTTTCCATTCCCGGCGTTGCCGCATCACTCGAACAAAAGAACATTCCGGTCGAGGCGGTTGCTTATGTCATCTTGACACATATCCACTTGGATCATGCCGGCGGCGCTAGCGAATGCATGCGTCTTTTTCCCAATGCCAAACTGGTCGTGCATCCGCGCGGCGCCAGCCATATGGCGAATCCGGCACGGCTGGTCGCCGGCGCCATGAGTGTGTATGGAGAAGCTGAGTTTAGGCGCGTGTACGGTGAAATCTACCCTATAGACGCGACGCGCATTATCGAAGCACCGGATGAAAGCCGCATCGATCTCAACGGCCGTTCATTGCTATTTCTCGATACGCCTGGACATGCGCGCCACCATAATTGCATTTTTGACGAGCGCAGCCGGTCTTTTTTCACCGGTGATACGTTTGGCGTTTCATACCGTGAATTCGATGTCGATGGCTTGGAATTTGTCATTCCGACGACGTCGCCGGTGCAATTCGATCCTGCCGCGGCGCATGCCTCGATTGACCGCATCATGCGCTATCAGCCACGTTACGCTTATCTGACGCACTACAGCCAGATCGCTAATCTGGCGCATCATGCGCAATCCCTACACGATTTGCTCGATGCACACGTTGCAATCGCGCAGCGCGCAAAAGATGAAGAAGACCGGCAAACTGTGATCGCAACAGCTCTGCGGGAATTATTTCTACAGCGTCTGGAGAAACATGGCTGCCGGTTGCCGCTTGATGCGATGGATGAGCTTTTACGCTCGGATATCCGGCTGAATGCGCAAGGACTGATTCATTGGCTCGATCAGCCCTCGGAGCGTTTTAAACAACTCTGATTCTGAAGGCTAATCTTGGATTGTTTAAAAAGAGATGGGGCTAACGCGAAAATCTAATTGCGTTAACCCCATCGGCTTGGAGAGTTTTACGCCGTAACTTTTTTGCTTGAATAAGGCACTCTGGCTCTGGATGATCCTGTTCCCATCACAATCACCAGATAGTTTACGTACAGCACTGCGCCAAGAACAATATCTGAAATGATCCATTCGGTTACCGATTCTGGCAGATTGAACAGCGACAAAATACCGAAAAATGTGCCGCTGATGATCAACGCTGAAATAACAAAAATGTGACCTGTTTTCATGAAAATCTCCTTTTTGAAATTTATCGAAGTTGTTAAAGTTTTTTAAGAAGGTGTTTACAGTTCATTCGATAACAATCTTCACAAAAAGTTCACACATATTTCACGATTAATTCACAAATTTTGTTTTCTTATTGAAAGATAATAGAAATTTTTCATGAAAAATTGTAAAAATTCAATAAAAATGGAGCGTATCAAATTACGCTACAATGATCCTCATTGAATATGTGAGGAGATTAGTGGATGGTTACATTGTTTTCGCCGTTCAGAATCGGTGCACTGACCGTGCCGAACCGCATTTTCATGGCGCCGTTGACGCGCTGCCGCGCAGGCGATGAGCATCTTCCGAACGCTTTGATGGCGCAGTATTACGCGCAACGGGCAAGCGCCGGGTTGATCATTGCTGAGGCGACGATGGCGATCGAAGGCAACTCAGCGTTCTGGAAGGAACCGGGAATTTACTCCGAAGAACAAATTACCGGCTGGAAACTGGTGACCGCTGCGGTACATGCCGCCGGCGGCAGAATCTTCTTGCAACTTTGGCATGGCGGCAGGGCGTGTCATCCGCTGCTCAATCGCGGCGTGCAACCGGTTGCGCCGAGTGCTATTGCCATTGCCGATGAAGTGCGCACACCGGAAGGAAAAAAACCTTACACCGTGCCGCGCGAATTGCGTGACGACGAATTGCCCGGCATTGTTGCCGGATTCAAGCAAGCTGCGTGGAATGCTTTAACCGCCGGTTTCGATGGAATTGAAATTCACGGTGCGAACGGTTATTTGCTGGATGAATTTTTGCGCGACGGCTCAAACAAGCGCATCGGATCGTACGGTGGTTCGATTGAAAATCGCGCGCGTTTGACGCTGGAAGTGCTCGAAGCCGTGAGTTCCGTGTGGGGCAGCGACCGGGTCGGATTGCGCATTTCACCGCTGAGCAGCTACAACAGCATGATTGACAGCGATCCGGCCGAATTGTCGGCCTGGCTCGCCGCCTGCCTCGACGGCTATCATCTGGCGTACCTGCACGTGATCCGTGGCGACGTTTACCGGCAGCAAAGCGGCGATATCCTGACACCGATCCGCCAGCATTACAACGGCGTCTTGATCGGCAATATGGGTTACACCGGCGAAGAGGCAGCTCGGGATATCGCCGCGGGCAAAGTCGATGCCGTGGCTTTTGGTGTCAGCTTCCTGGCGAATCCCGATTTGCCGGCGCGGATCAAAACAGGAGCGCCGCTCAATGAACCCAATCCGGCCACGTTTTATACCTTCGGTGCGGAAGGTTATACCGATTATCCAGTGTTAAATCCTGCGGCGGAGTGTTGACATGCGACTCTCACCACTTTTTCTTCTGGTTGTTCTGTTCGGCGGGTGTGTGTCCGTTCCGCAAAATGTCGTACCGGTTGACGGCTTCGAACTCAACCGCTATCTGGGAAAATGGTACGAAATCGCCCGCCTCGATCACGCGTTTGAACGCGGCTTAGCCAATATCACCGCCGAGTACTCGCTGCGCGAAGACGGTGGCGTCAAAGTCGTCAACAAAGGTTTCTCGACCACGGACAACAAATGGAAGGAAGCGGAAGGTAAAGCGTATTTCGTCGGAAGCCCGCAGGAAGGCTATTTGAAAGTGTCCTTCTTCGGCCCGTTTTACGGTGCGTACATCGTGTTCGAACTGGATAAGGAAGCCTATCAATACGCCTTCATCACCAGTTACGACAAATCGTACCTGTGGTTGCTGGCAAGAACCCCGGCGGTCAGCGATGAAGTGCTGAACCGTTTTGTGCAGAAATCGAACGAACTCGGTTTTGCAACGGACAAGCTGATATTTCCGGAACAGAATTAATCAAAATTTGTGATGTGAATTGGATAAACGCGATGCAACAATTACTCATTACCCTAGGCGTTATTTTACTCGTGCTCGGCTTGCTCTGGCCGTGGTTGTCGCAACTGCCGCTTGGCCGTTTGCCCGGCGATATCCACATCGAACGCGAGAACTTCAGCTTTCATTTTCCGCTGATGACGGGGTTGATCATTTCCGTTGTGCTGACGCTGATACTGTGGTGGTTGCGGAAATGAGACCACTCTTATGCTATTGCCAGTTTTTCTTGAGAGATGGAAACAGCTTTGGCAGACTGAAAATGCCTGCTAAATTAATTGATCATCTTCAACATGCTGATCTTGCCGTTGTTTAACTGCTTGATCTATTTCAGACTTGAAATGCCCACTATTACCGGAAAAGGAATCCAGATAAAGGTAAATCACGGGCGTGATGAACAGTGTGATCACCTGCGAGAACAGTAATCCTCCGACGACAGAAAGGCCCAACGGTTGACGAAGTTCGGCGCCGGCTCCCAGACCGAGGGCAATGGGAAGCGCACCCATCAGTGCCGCCACAGTGGTCATCATGATCGGCCGGAAGCGTAGCAGGCACGCGGCACGGATTGCCTGAAACGGTGCCATGCCAGCGTTGCGCTGAGCATCAAGCGCAAAGTCGATCATCATAATGGCATTTTTCTTAACTATGCCGATAAGTAACAAAATGCCGATCATCGCTATGATCGATAATTCCATATTGAACAACCACAACATCACCAATGCGCCAACTGCGGCGGAGGGTAATCCGGAAAGGATCGTGATCGGGTGGATATAGCTTTCGTACAGGACGCCAAGCAGCACATAGATTACTACTAGCGCGGCAACGATCAGCATTACCTGACTTGCCTGCGAAGACTGGAATGCCGCAGCATCGCCAGCGTAGCTGGTGAGAATACTATCCGGTAGATTCAGCTCATGTTTGAATTGATCAATAAGCTTGGTGGCATCACCCAGTGCCGCTCCCGGCGTGAGATTGAATGAGATAGTTACTGCCTCAAGTTGCCCAGCATGATTAATTGCGACCGGACCTGCTTCACGCTCAACCGAGGCAACACTCAATAGTGGTACCAGCGCACCATTTTTAGCGCGCAGATGAATCTTGCTGAAAGCATTCTCATCAATGCGGTATTCTTCCGCCACTTGCATGATGACCTTGTAACTATCGCTAGAGGTATAAATGGTCGAGACTTGACGTTCGCCAAACGCACTGTAGAGTGCGGAACGAACATCCGCTATCTGTATCCCCAGCAAATTGGCTTTGTCACGATTGATATTGAGGCGTGTTTGCAAGCCTTTCAGTTGTGCATCACTGGTAACATCGCGAAAAATTCCTGCAGTGCGCATACGCACCATCAAGCCATCGGCAGCCGCGTTCAAGTCTTCGGCACGTACGCTACGCATCACATACTGGTAACGGCTTTTGCTTTGCCGGCCACCGAGCCTGAGATTTTGGATAGGGTTTATGAAAATATTGATGCCGGGAATGATGCGCACTTCGCGACGAAGATCTTCAATGACTCGATTCATATGTACACGCTCACTGCGAGGCTTGAGAGACATGAACAGCCGGGCACTGTTGCTGTCGCTGGCATTGACAATCAACGTATCGACCGCAGGATGAGCGCGAATCACATTGCTTGTATGCCACAATAACTCCGTCATAGCGGGAAAGGAAATATCTTCCACCGCTTCCACCGTAATGATTGCCTGACCCATATCTTCACTAGGGAAAAATCCTTTGGGTAAAGCCATAAACAGGAAGCCGCTGACGATGAAAGTACCGATCGCTATGCCAAGTACTATGCGCCTGTGATGCAGCGCCCAATCGAGCGCGCGTTCATAGGACATCAGTACTCTGGTGAATCCACGCTCGAACCATGCGGTCAATACCAGGCCACGCACGCGCGCTTGGCGCGTTAGGTAACGGCTGGCCAATACCGGTACCAGTGTAAGCGACACCACGGCCGACATCAGAACCGCAATGCCAACCACAGCGGCAAACTCATGGAATAGTAACCCAATTACTCCAGGCATGAAAAAAATTGGAATGAATACAGCTACTAAGGAGATAGATATTGAAATAATGGTAAAGCTCACCTCCTTGGATCCTTGCAGGGCGGCTTTCAGCGGTGGTACGCCGTTATCAATGTGGCGTACGATGTTTTCAAGAACCACGATGGCATCATCCACCACCAATCCGACGGCGAGCGTAATAGCAAGCAAAGAAACATTATCGAGACTGTAGCCAAAGGCGCGCATCAGTGCCACTGTACCTAGTAGCGAAATCGGCAAGGACAATGCCGGAATAAGCGTGATGGTAGCCTTGCGCAGGAACAAGAAAATCACCAGCACGACGAGAGCGATAGTGATCGCCAGCGTAACCTGAACGTCGTGAATGGAATCCCGGATTGAAATTGAACGGTCGCTAGTCAACTTAAGCTGGACGGATTGTGGCATTTGAGCAATCAATTCCGGAATCGCTGCTTTGATCGCATCGACTGTCGCAACGGTATTGGAGTTGGGCTGGCGCTGCACCGACAATGTGATAGCACGCTCATCATTAACCCAGCTTGCAGTTTTAATCGTCTCCACGCTGTCTTCAACCTGCGCTACATCCGACAGTTTTACTGGGTTTCCACTGGGGGCAGTGGCCACGATCAAGCTCGCGAACGCAGCGGCATTATTAAGCTGACGGTTGGCCTGGATGATAAGGGTTTGGCGCGGTCCTTCGAGCGTACCGACCGGAGAATTAGCATTAGCGTTGCGCAATGCTTCGGCAATGTCGTCGATTGTCAGATTGCGCGCCGAGAGGGCCTCGGGGTTTACATATACGCGCACAGCATATTTTTTCTGACCGTTGATCGTAACCTGTGCCACGCCGGGAAGGGTGGATAGTGTTGGCAAAATAAGATTTTCGGCAAAGTTGTTCAGGTCCGAGAGCGGCATCGACGGAGATGTCAAGGCAAGAAAAACGATGGGAGAATCAGCCGGATTGATCTTGCGGTAAGACGGTGGTGAAGTCATCTCAACCGGCAGCAAGCCCTGTGCGCGTAACAAAGCCGCCTGCACATCCACGGCAGCGCTGTCAATATCGCGGTCCTGATCAAACTCAAGCGTGATCGTGGTGATACCCCGCGTGTTTGTCGAACTGATTACAGAAAGGTCGGAAATAGTGGAAAATTGACGCTCTAATTGCGTAGCTATGGAAGAAGCCATGATTTCCGGACTAGCGCCCGGGAGTGTTGCGCTGACCGAGATAGTGGGAGCATCGTAACTCGGCAGTGCGGCAATCGGTAATCCTTTGTAGGCGATGAGGCCTGCCACCATGACGAAAACCGAAAGCAGCCACGTCATAACCGGGCGGCGGATACACAATTCGGAGAGATTCATTGCATGCCTTCTGTGTTGGCAGCTTTTGTTTTACTGTCTCTCATCTTTGCTTCACTTACCACACTACCTGATCTGAGATTCTGCGCACCTTCTACAACGACGCGCATACCTGGTGCAATACCTTCTCCTGCTATTACGGCAAATCCATCCTGAATCAAACTGACAGCAACTGGCAGAGAAGTCACTTTGTTGCCCTCGTTGATTACATAAAGAAATTTTATTTCCGGTCCAGTTTGAACTGCCTGTGCCGGAACCGTGAGGACGCCTGCTAATATGCGCGGCGCGAGTGTTACTTTGACAAACATCCCTGGCCACAGGAGATTATCCGGGTTGGAAAATTCTGCTTTGAGACGGATACTGCCGCTTGCCGTATCCACTGCATTATCGAGGAATATCAATCGCCCCATCTTCACTTGCTGCCCGACAGAATCCGGCGCTACAGTGACGTACACTTCACCTTTGGCAAGCGCCTGTTGCAGAGCCGCAAGCTCATGCTCCGGCAACGTGAAATTAATGTTGATCGGGTCGATCTGCGTGATGCTCACCAGCACAGTGTCGTTGGGCTGTACCAGGCTGCCCGGATACACGGGAATGGCGCCTGTGCGCCCGGAAATCGGCGCAGTGATCTCTCCGAAACTGTGTGTTACGTGCGTTGCCTGCACGCTGGCCTGATCGAACCCAAGCTGCGCGCGTAATCCGTCGACCTGATACTGCACCGTATCGAGTGCCGCCTGTGAAATGAATCCCTGCAGAAATAGCTCCCGTTGGCGTTTAAGATTACGCTCGGCACTTACTAGATCAGCACGGGCTTTCGCCAATTGCGCCTTAGTTTTTCTGAGATTGGCATCTTCAGTACGGACATCGAGTGTGAATAACCGATCGCCCTTGCGTACAAATTGCCCTTCTTTGATATGTACAGCTTTGATCGTGGCGCTTAGTTGCGGGCGTACCTCAACTGTTTGCTGAGCGGACACAGTGCCATTAGCTGTCAATCTGACTGGCACATCGGCGCGCGTTACCACGGCACTTACGACTTGTATAACTTCGTTATTCCTGGGTTTCTTTGTTTCACCCTTGTTGCGCCAATCCCAAACGTTGGTAAGCAGTACAACGAGCAGAATACCCGCTATTATGATCCCCATGCCCCGCTTGACGAGTGCAAACGGTTTTGCAGAGTTTGTTTTCGGAATATCTTTCATCAGTAAGCTTTACCTGAGTCAACTTCCAGCATTTGACTGACCGGATCTCTCCTTGCTCATGATCATGAAGCTGAATGGCACTTTCCGTGATAATAATTCTGAGCGGCATACCATACGCATCCACGGACCAGATGTATCTTGGTGTAGAGCCCCTTTGGTGATTGCCACCTCTTGCACCGGCCGCATGCGAATGCACTTTACTATGACTAGCGTCGATCATCAATCATTCATAATCCGGTTCGTCTATCAGAACTTCCAACAATCTCTCCCATACCCCTTTATCACACCAGCGGATAAAACGACGGCGGGTGTTGCCTCAGTTTCCATAATGTCATCACCGAACTGCACCATCCGCTCCCTTCGTCAAT
>JAFEEI010000134.1 GCA_018241205.1 Pseudomonadota bacterium | reverse complement strand
CTTGTATGCCCTGCAACCCACGATTCCGCATCTGTCACGGTCAACCCTGCATCGCTGTTATCAGCGCCATGGCATCAGCCGGTTGCCGGATATAGAAGGCGATAAATCGGCGAAGAAGAAGTTTAAGAAATACTCGATTGACACAACATGCAAATTACTACTTGCTCCAAGATAGGGGATTTAATAGAGAAAGAGACAAATTGACTTTGAAAGTCACTAAATCTCATGTGTGATTTGATACTGAATCACCCCGGATTTACAGGAGATGGGATGGACGCTTTCCTCCCGGAAAGAGGCACATGTAATTAGTAGGGATTGAGCTCCTTCACGAACCTGACGGCATCTACATGTGCCAAGGTGGAGATAATAAGATCTTTCCACAAACGGACGGAGGGGCTGAAATGAATGCTATAACATATGGATTAGATATTGCAAAGCGCGTGTTTCAACTGTACTGGGTCGAACATGAGAGTGGCGAGATACACATCGTCAAGTATGGCAAGCAGGAATTACTGGAGTTTTTTGCACAACGCGAAGCCGGACTGATTGCAATGGAAGCATGCGGAAGCGCGCACTGGTGGCGGCGCAAATTGAAAAAGATCACGACAAACAATCTTATTGGATTATGCTTGCTCCAAACATGTTTCTTCAAGGGTTAGTAGCTGAAAGAAATGGTGAACAAAGAGTTTATGTCGTTACGGAAGAGACGCCGCCAGAATATCACTGGATCCATGATCGTTGGCCCTGGATGTTTGTGCAGTTGACCCATTAATTGAACGTTAGTCGAATAGTTGATATACTCATTTGACTGAAAGCTAATAGTCATTTGAAGGCAGTAAGCCATGAATACAGCTCATAAACAAGCGACACTCAAAGCATCCATCCCTGAAGAGTCTTTTATAGAATGGGGGACAACTCTCACTAAAATGAATCCCATAGAGAGGATCAGGATGATACGAGATGGTGTCAATATCACCCGTTTGATCGAAGCGACCAAGTATTACGGCATATCGCAAACAGAGTTATCAAAAATACTTGGGGTTTCAAATGCAACCATTACCCGAAAAATTAAATCGTCCGGCAACCTTGGGCCAGTAGAATCCGAACGATTAGCGCGTCTAGCACTAATCGAGGCTGAAGCGGAAGAGGTTTTTTCTTCACCTAACCAAGCAAAACGTTGGATGCTCGAACCCAACTTGGCTTTGGGAGAATCGCCTCTTTCTCTGCTTGACACCGATTCTGGAGCCAATGAAGTAAGGAAACTGCTATCTGCTATCGCTTGCGGTGGCGTTGCTTAATGCAGGCATGGAGAATTACCAAAAAAGATAGGGCTTTAGATCGATCAGGATTTGGCGCCAGTATTATGGGGCAACGCTGGAATAGCGCCAATATTCCAGCAATCTATGCCGGTCTTACCTTAGAGATTGCTGCTCTGGAAAAGCTGGTACACACTGGCTCGATTCTTCCGCTTGACCTTGTGGTTGTGCAGATTACGCTACCCGATGATCAGGCTCTTTTTGAAAATCCGCATCCAGACACTCTGCCGGATGGTTGGGACGCTCTTCCAGCATCGTCTACCGCCGCCGCTTATGGCGACCATTTTCTTTTAAATAGGAAGTATCTCGGTTTAGTCATTCCATCGGCAGTAATTCCAGAAGCCAGGAACATAGTTATTAATCCAGCTCAT
Source organism: Pseudomonadota bacterium (assembly GCA_018241205.1). GTDB lineage: Bacteria > Pseudomonadota > Gammaproteobacteria > Burkholderiales > Nitrosomonadaceae > Nitrosomonas. The sequence goes on along the minus strand of JAFEEI010000134.1, from coordinate 14,716 downwards.
CCGGATATGGAAAAAGTAACGATGCAAATCATTCGAAATTTTACTTTTGACTCTCGGCTTCGATCATGATGAGAGTTATTGGTTAATTATTGAGCAACATTCTTCACCAAATTTTTATTAGTTGCTAAAGTTTGCGCAGTTGACACTATGAAGAGGGTATATTTGAATTCTGTTACTCTATTCAAACAGAGGTCATTTCATCATGTCAAATCGAGGCGGAAAACGTGAAAATGCAGGGCGGCCGAACGGGCAAGGCACATTTGGTGAACCCACTAAAGTCATGCGCATACCGCAGAGCCAGACAGCTATTGTCCGAAACTTTCTGGAAGCGTTGCAGCGTAAAAAGGCACAGGTAGGGGATGATACCGCATTCATGGAAGTCGAAGTGGAATGGTTTTTTTGTGACAAAAATTAGTGTCAGAAGTTATTATGCTGTTTTTTATCAGCAGGTCAAGAATGACTTCATTGTGCACCAACTAAATGCTGTTGATGGCAAGCCTGTTGCTGGCAAAGATGTAACTATTACGTATGATGGAGAAAAAGCTACATTAACTCTAATAGATATGCTTAAGAATAAAAGATCGTTGAAAATTTGATTGAATAGATTTAAATAATCTCAATAGCCATACCTGTTGGGAATAATTGATAACATATTTTATCAATAGCAGAGTCTCATACAAAACAATAACACCATAACGTCATAACATGTAAACATTAAAATCATAAAAACGTTATAATGCTTCTTAAATTACTGGAGAATTTTTGTATGAGCAATTTATCAAAACGATCGACTATCTATTTTGATCCTTCTATTCACCAAGCATTAAAAATTAAATCGGTGACTTCTTCACGATCTGTCTCTGAATTGGTGGATGAAGCACTCAGACAACTCATGAATGAAGATCAAGAAGATTTAGAAGCCTGCGCTAAAAGAAAAGATGAGCCAGACATCAGCTATGAAGAAATGCTGAATGATTTGAAACAGCATGGAAAAATATAAGATTACTTTTAAGCGCTCTGTAACAAAAGACTTTATCAGCATTCCAAAACAAGATGTCGTGCGAATTCTGGATAAAATAGAGAGCTTATCAGATAATCCAAGAGCTGAAGGGTGTATAAAAATAGCAGGGAAAGCGCTGTACCGAGTCAGACAAGGCGCCTATCGAATTGTCTATGAAATCTTTGACCAACATCTTATTGTCAATGTCATAAAAATTGCACATCGTTCAAATGTATATGGCTCCATATAAATATACATCAATCTTTTAAACCCATCATAGGGTTATTCTGCATGAAGGAACGTAACGCACCGCAGGATCTCTACTATCCTTTTTAATATTAACCAATATTATATTCTTTACTATAATAATAAGATTGTGATTATTATAGATAGACATAGATGCTCAAAGAACAACATAATAAAAATTTCTAGACCAATGGGTATTCTTAGCTAGTTCGTGTGCATTACAATAATGATTACTAGCAAACCATATGAAACAATTCTGCCGTTTGTTTAAACGTACCCAATTTTATTGCAACTTACTAATCCACTAATAAATTTCTAACTTAATTTTATGACCAAAGCCGACAATACTAAGCATCAAAAAAAGATAGATAATGAATCTACGGGTACGGAGGAGATTCATTTTTATAGATCAAACGAAAAACCGTATGGCATTTTCAGTAACCTGCACCGGACACCTGTCGTATTCGAAGGCCGGGAGTATCCCACAGCAGAACATGCGTATCAGGCAGGGAAGGCGCGTAAAGAAGACGTTCGTGAGTGGATACTAAACGCACCCAGCCCTGCTCTTGCCGCTATGGCGGCACATGGCCTCTATACATGGGATATTGTACCCAACTGGTCTAAGATCAAATTTGATCGTATGCGTGAGGTTCTGCGTGCCAAATTTGCTCAGCACGAAGACCTTCAAATGCTACTTCTATCGACTGGCAACATGCGACTTGTGGAGGCCGGAAAAACCGACAATGTAGTAAACCGTACATGGGGCGAGGTTAATGGAAAGGGCAAGAACATGCTTGGTATTCTGTTGATGGAGGTACGTGAGGAGTTGCGTGAGTATTCGCAGAAGAAAATGGTACGATCAGACGTAAAGGCACCCCGTGCGACTAAAACTCGCAAAACTTCCGCTTTAGCGGTTTCAATATAAGATGGGCAACGATCTACGCGGTCAGATCGTCATGGATGAGAGCGTCTTGTTGAAAGTAATCGACGCTCCCTATTAAAAACCACAACGGGCGAACCTAGAAGCGATTGATATTGATAAACTGGAGCGGCTCACAGCATAAATTTGAGTTTTGCATAAACTTGTTAGGCTGATATCTCTGATTAACGGCTGCTTTGTAATAATGTTGCATACTAGTTTTTTTCGATTTAATTTCTAGCGCTGAAAAATCAAACAGGTTGGCCTTATTCAAGGCCTTAGCCGCACGAGTAATGTAGATGGCTGACCTATGGCGCATTATTCCTCTTGCACCTTCGTACATACAATTAAGCGCACTGAGAGCTTGACCAAACCTCAGGGCTTCACAAAGGTTGTTATGGCTGAAAATGCTCGATGGAATGGCCTTGTCGTTACTAAACAAATAGTACAACAGACCTGCACTACACCAGTCGCCTGCACCCGCAGTATCAGAAATATACGGCACTTTAATAGCTGGTAGCTCAACCCAATCCGTTGTTAGGGAAGGGGCGCGAAAATATAAGCCCTTCGCCCCCAGAGTTTGTATTTCCACCGAAACATTTGAAAGATCAAATTTAGCTAAGTCTGATATGCGGTCATCGGCATATTTTAAAATATGAGCGAGTGTCAATGCATTATGCATACCCTCGTCATCGCCTCGTATTTCAGATGGCTCAAACATAATGATGGCTCCACGATCTCGATATACTTTAGCCAGTTCAAGAGCCGAGGGCGTTATTCGGTCAAAATAGAAAACTTGTGGGCTAGTAACTGTTTCAGTTACCGCGTTCACTAATTCATGGTTGCAAACGTAATCAGAGAAACGCTTTTTGGAACCGCAGAAAGGGCAGGCAAAACTAAAACGATGAGTTTTTTCTTCTTCCCCCGGCCACTGATATATAACCGGAGTTCCTACAGTATCACTGTTGATGAGGAAGCGGGTGTCGGAGCCTAGCGACTTGAATTCTTCACGTATGCAGCCACCTGCGTTATCGGCTCCAATTTGAGCAACTGGAAATCCGTTCCATTTAAGATGGGCAAGAATAGCAAGAACGTTTCCCGTTGAGCCACCAAGTGCAGAATAAACCGCCGTGCTCTCGTCTCGCAGCAATACATCTAGCGCGATTAGACCCGTCCCAACTATTTTGTTGGCACTATCATTCATTTATTAGAAAACACATTTATGATCTGGATGTTTCATAAACACTCCCTGTCAACCACACATGCCAAGCATGGTCTGGATTTGGAGAGGTAACTTTGGAAGGCAGTATTCCGTGCACAGTATAACCTATCGTTTCCACATACAGAACTGGCAGTTTTAGATTGATTGACGCAAGAAGCATTCCCAAACTCCCTATTCGCCACCCAGCAGGCGAAAGAATGGTTATGGGCGTTTCTCCTGTGCCAGAAAACACTTCCTCTCTAATTTTGTGTAGCGCGGATACCGAGCGATAAACGTCTAATGGATTAGATTCATGCGCGTAAATAATGTTGAGTAAACCGCTGTCCCATTGCTCGCTGATAGCATCTTTATATTCAAAAAGAATATTGTCCCCTCTACGAGGGTTGTGCGAGGGGAACGGGATAATGGGGCAAACTTCAGCAACCTGATCTAACTTAGAATACATTGCAGCGGTTGCTTGAACTTTCCCTTCGCTCAGTTGCGGCACCCAAAGCTTAAGGGCACCGTCCATTTTATCACTGTCCATTTTTTCTTGAAAACCGTGCATCCATTCAGCACGATCATTTGATTCTGAAATGATTGAAAAAGCGGGTTCGTTACCCGAGGCAATCAGTAAATGAACATCCACACCTTTCGACAACCCAACTGCTACTGCCTGTTGAACTATAGGAAAGCAAGTTCCACGAGACATACCCGTAGTGTCTATAACAATATCGGAATACCCCGGCTGTTGAAGCCACTGATCCGCAGTTCGCACGGCGTTACGTCCAGCGACAGTAGCTCCATCGTCAGCGACAATTTTAACCTCTACGAATTCAACGGAATGTTCGGCTAACTTCTGCGACAAAAAATCTTTATGAGCCGCACCCAAAGCATCAAGTAATGGAGAAAGCGTAGGGCGCTTCTCAATTAGAAATTTATACTCAATTGAAGGCGAACTGGCTAGCATACTTGAATAGTAGAGGCTGTTGGCATCTACGCCTACAGTTCCAATAAACAATGTTTTCCTGGCATTAAAAATATGTTCTTTAACAAATTCCACAGCGTCACCACCACTGTGAGCAACGCAGTTTTCGAGTGTAAAACGTTTCATTCGCTTATGCTTTCAGCAAGGTCTTTAAGGTGGCCTTCGCAAAATCCGCCACGGTTTAATGTTAGCCTGTGGACTATGTTGGGAAGCCCTCCTAATTCAAAAAGACACCATGTCCGGTTTTTGCACGCATAATTTTCATGCAAAGTTAAAGCGTTATACGCAAGCGCAAAATGCAGCACGGGTACGAGTGCCGGAGCCGTAGCTCGAAGTTCGTCCATTTCTTTTTGTGGAACACCAAAAGCATTGGCACCATCGTTTAAAGGTGCATTCGGCTCCAAAGTCCGCTCGATACATCTGTTCGCAATGAAAGACACAAGCTTTCTTACGGACTCACAATTTGGAAAGTCCCATTCCTTAATGGTTTGATCCGCGCGCTCGTACAATAACTGATGCTGCTCCTTGGCATCTAATTTAGGTAGCTTGCCTCGCAGAATTTTAGTTTCCAGCCCGTCCACCAATGCACCTGCCAAATTGAGAAATTGCTCTATATTATCGCCACTAGCATCGGCCAGCCGGTCAAAGGAAAAGAAAAAAGGCCTGTTATATTGGTGCATAAGCTGTATTTCAGCACCCCTGACCAGCGCTGGCTTTGCTGTTTTGTTCTCGTCCTCATCGTCTTCAGAAGTTCCAGTAGACTCGACAAAATGATCCGCGTCAAAAGGCTCGGCTTCAAGCCCAAAAAGATCTTTTTGAGGTGTGCGCTTCATTTCTCTGTTTAATAAAATTCGATAGGCGGCTAGAAATTGATCTGTATGCAGCTTACTAGGCAAAGAGTCGCGAATTTTCTCAATCTGGTGCAATGGCAACCGCATTTCGGATACCAACTTGTCAACAGACTCCTGAAGTTTGCTCAAGTCTGCCTTGCCAACTTGTTGAGGCTCGTTGCTTAAGCAATCGGCGAGCGTTGCTATCCCTTTGCGTCTAAAGCTAGGCATATGCTCGATATATTGTCTCGATATGTCCCTTGCAATGCGGCGGAATGTTTTACGGTCCTTTCTTTCACGCTGCATTAACTTGAAGATATGGTCGCGCCCCAAAGTGGCTCCTGGAGAAGCTGTTTGACTATCAGTTTCCACAAGTGCTTTTCTGAAATCGTCATGGGCGATGGCATCTACACGAGTAAATAACCATCGTGCGATCTTCATTTCACGGGACTTAAGCCATGCAGTTAAATCCTGAAACTGAGCTGGATGTAATTCGTGCGCATCATCAATGATAAGCAGCGGCTTCAGGAGTAGGGAACTCGCTTCTAGGCCAGGAATGCCGGGTATAGCAAAAGACTCTATTGTCTCAAATGCGTTAAACCGTGTAGTGAATATTGTCCCCAGCAAGCTTTCTTCACTAGGAGGTAGCAAAGACGTAACTACACTTAAAATCTCCTCTTCAATAGATCTCGCGTGATTACGAAATTCAAGAGAGTTATCAGCATGTATTAAATTTCTTTGTGTCTCGTAGCCTTCTTTTGTAATTATGCGAATGTCAGCAACATTGACCTCAAGCTTTTCAAGCTTACGCATCCAACCTAAAATTGCTTTTGCCTGAATAAATGATCTTAGAAGTGCGGATCGCAGATTTTCGCTATATGGTAGCTCCCATATGTCGCGCAGGTTTGAGCTACTTGGCAATCGATAAGATAGCAACTGCGGCTGAAGGTTTTTTATAATTTGATAGCTAGCAAGAGCAGACGTTAGGTTTTTAGAATCTTGGCTAGTTGGCCTTGAAAGTGTAAAAAGTGTTTCAATGTCCATTAGTCTAGCAAGCGTTGTTTTACCACTTCCCGGTGTGCCAACAACAGTCACAAGCCGATCAAACAATACCGTAGAGTCGCCTTCAAAAAAAAGCTTCAATGGCTCCGGGCTCGTGAGAGCTATAAAGGATGCCGGGTCTTCAATAAATTCAGCAGCCCTCTTTTTAAATGGGTTTTGCATTACTTCTTCCCGTGATCTATATGGCGTTCTTTGCGATGAAATAATGGCCGCATCTTTTGCTGGAACACAGATGAATCTTTTGATTTAGCCCACAAGAGTGCAACCGAATTGTTGGGGGTGTTATGGTCAAGCACTAACGGAAGGCCGCATTGCCTATACCCATAATGAATATTATTCTTTGTGGATTCCGATTCAATCGACGCATCATAAAACTCTGATATTAAACTCGCCAACTCTTGGTCATTGTCATCGTGACTTACTACAATATCTTGAGGTAGAACATAAGAAAAAGACTTTGCGAAAGAAAAGTTACTGGAAGTTTTCTCGTACTTCTCAAGCTCCAAAGTTATAGTTTCATTTGCTTTAGTTGAAGCCAAATAATGGTGGATATGAACTGTGCATCCTTGTTTTACATACTTGCCTAATATTCCATTAGTCACGCATTGATCACAAAACTTGTGAACTTTCCCATCCCATACATCATTATCGAACCTGACCAAAGTAAATCCTGAGCCTGTAAAGTCATCTATTAGGCATATTCTTTCGAACAACGCGTCCTCGCTGGAAAATTCTTCTGCGTCCAGTAGTCTTTTACTAAGCTTCTCAGAGAGGCTTTTCCATTTTTGTGGAGATATTTCAGCTAAAGGAACGACCTGTTCGTTTGATACGTCGCCTTCGTTATCTCTGCGAAAAATATCTATATGAGCTCCGTCACTTAATGCCACATACAATGTGCGAATTTTTAGCAAACGCAATCTTCTTTCCGCATTAACATCGTTCCAAGTCTCATGGAACTTCAAGCCCAACTCTTTAGCTACAAGCCGTCTCGCTTCGCAATCAAATAAGGGCATTGATAAATCAATCAGGTGGTGCATTTCACGCTGGTTAATAAACACCAGCCTTTCCCGAATAAATTTGTATGCGACTTCCCTTTTCTCTACTGTCGGGAATTGCTTTAGCCAATTGATCAGGTTGATTAGAAATCTGGCTCCAGGACTATATCCTTGGTAGTGGTCGTATTTGTATTCAACCAACAAGTTTAGCCATTTAAACTCCTCGTTTGCCCTCAGAAACTCCCATTTCATCAGCCCGCCTAGTAGCCTGAGTGCTAATTCTGGTTTCATCTTTAGAGCCCTTATTAACAGTTACTACTGACAAGGCGTTTTGCTTGCTCAATAAAGCTTCTGGTAAACGAAGCGCGGCCATCAACAATTTCCAAGGAAGATAAATAATAAAGAGTTCCTACCGAGCCGTGGCACTCTTTGGGTAACAAGTTCCAGCACGTGTCGGGTTGTGCTGAAACAGAATTAACGCTAAGACTTAGCCCTTCATTCAGCAGCTCAAAATCATTTCCATCAAAATCTCCAGAATCCCCAATTCGTAAAATTTCGCTTTGGGGATCTGAGTCAGTCAGTTTTGCGATGAAATTTACAACTTTATCTTTGCTGGTATTTTCTGTGATAACGTCAATTGAATGGGCCGAGCAATATGCTCTCCATCCAGCTTTTTTAGTAAGTCTGATCCAATAGAGTATCGCCGCTAATGTACGAGTACGCGCTGAATGGTTGGAGATTCTCAGCCCCATTTGTCCGCCGTCAATTTTTGGTTTCGCTGCTAATTGCAGCAAGAGTCCAGTGGATTCAAGCCACTCCACCAAACCTTGAAATCTAGCGTCTTTCTCGGAGTCTGGAACCGGTGAGTCAAGTGGTAAAATAAACGAACCACTGTAAAGGCCTAAAATCACTTTAGGCCAAAGCGCAGGATTTATTGTTTTACGTAAACCTGTTTTACTCGTATGTAATGAGTCACCACGGCCAGTGGCAAATCCTATGACAATTCCAGCAGACAAAAAACGCTCTAGTTGGGGCACAAGCTTCTTGTCAATCCCGTCAAAACGTCGAGCTGTGTCGCAAAATGTGCCGTCAAAGTCACACACTATAGATTTGAATTTCGCCTTTTCAAGCTGCGCACAAAACTTCATGCCGGACTCAATATACATACTATTCTCTGAGGTTGCGGCACTGCCAAACTTTGAACTAATTACAGGGGAATTATTGATTAACTGCTTTGGCAACAAAGCACTGATGTTGAGGCTATAAATGTCACGTCCAAACTTGGTGACTTCTGGTTGTCCTGGGTCAATGCCTCTAGCCTCAGCAACGGCCTCTGTTATCAAAATTGCTTCAATTACTCCTATTATTTCGGATGTATCGGCATCACTAGGAAGATTAATTTCAAGGACGGAGACATGTGAAGGGAATAACTCTATAGTCTTTTGCGAAAGTAATTCGTCCTGTGGCGATGTAAATGCAATTATTACAGGGGGTTCAGAGGACGCAAGCTGCAAATGTCGTCCGTGTGCAAATTGACGATAATCACAAAGTTGGCAGATGGCAAGGGACGCTTCAGCCAATTTTGATTCCAAATCAACCGCTGCAATACGACCAGCCTGTCCATATAAGATAATTATTGTGCGTGGTAGGTGTAATTTTTGCAATACATTTTTGTTCCTTAGCTGCTGGCGGCGGTTAGCTATCCATTTATCGTCAATAACAGGCATGATGGCTTTGAAGTTACCTTCCTCGGGTTGATAAGCCCGAGCTGTGAGTACCATCATGGCAACTAAGCTATTTGTGGCTAAGTAACCGTCTTTGATCCAAGGCATGTCATAAGCTATAACAGTAGCTAAGCCAGTAGTGTCACAAATATTTCCAAGGGGATTGTTATGCGTAAGAGTGAGTAAAAAAGATGAACTCTGCGTGCTTAGGGCGGCATCCGCAGCAGCTAAGATATCCTTGTTTTTTCCTTCTGCCGAAATAAACGCCAGGGCAACATTGGAGCGCGGTTGAATTTGTTGAGCCATGTATTCAAGAGGCGTGATTGCACGGGACAAAACCCCGTAGGAAGACTCGTGGAGTTGAGCTAAGAATGATGCCGCTGTATATGAACCACCTGAACCAACCACAACCAACTGGCGCGCAGAGTGTCCTTTTGCTACGCGATTAAATAATGTGACATCTTGGCTCAGTGCCCAGCTTATTGATTGCGGCAGAAAATCCACTTCTTCTTTATACGGTTTACCCACGGTGCCCTTGAAAACGAAATATTTGGGTTATTCTGCATAAAGGTACGTAACGCACCATATAAAAATTACTAATAGACTGAATTACAATGAAAAAAGGCATTATCCAACCCCTAAAATCCAGGGCTTTTTCACACTTAAATTTAGGAGTTTTAAAAGATAATATTGGTCACTTTCAATAGCATAGCAGGATTCCTATGGTGCATTACGTATTTTCTCCAAAAGCAGCGCATGACTTTTATAATGATTATTCCGATAACCTCCTGCCTGATTACCCATCCAATCCACAAAATCGACATGACCGTCTTTATCAATGACGCTGTATTGACTGGTATTAATAACGACATGGCCTTTGAAACTCGGAACAGTTGATGCAAGTATTTCTGTGAGCCTGATATCCTGACTCGATGGCGTAGCATTACCCGATGGGTGATTATGCAATAACCAGTAACCATCGGCTTTAACATGTCGCCTAGTCTTTTCTACCAAAACACCCAGATCATATTTGGCATGACCAATCTTTTCCAAATAGACTGCATCCGGTAATCTGGAACTCACAACAGTATGATGAACAATACGATTCATACGGGTATAGAAGATTCTTAGTGTCTCATAACGCGGATCACGAAGTATTTGTGCCATTATTACCAGATCATGGCCTGACTTGATGGGCTGATTCAGGAAGGTGGTTCCTCCTTTTTCTCGGAAGTCTTTCGGGAAATCACAACCCAATAAGGTGCCGCCTGCCCATCGAGCATGAGCTTCAAGCAGTTCTGTATAGGCACTTCTTCCTGCTTCCTTTTGCTTTTCGGTAGTACCGGGACGAGTCTGAATTTTTTCATAAAGATCACCTTCATCAGGATTGGATGGGATTCCTGGAATCTTCAGCATAGTATCGCGCATTCTTGTAGTCTCTTTAAAAGATTACCTGGCCAATGCCCGTTTTTGCTTGATTTCCTGCTGCTTAGGTTCAATAGGGACTTGTAACTTCAATAAGCTGTCCTGTTTAGCCTGCTGCGATATTTTTTCAACAACCGATCCGACCTGACGTTTAACCGCCTCAATACCCAGCGCGCTTTTATTGGCCAGATCATTAAAATCATTTAATTTCTTTGAAACCTGCTCACCCAGCGCAAAAACCGGAAATACCGCTACACCATTTACCAATGCTGCTGCTTCAAGCGCTTTCTCCTTGCCGGGGTTTTTGCCAAGAGTGGATTCCAGGTGATAATCATCGTCGCCTGCGATGACGATTGGCTTGTGCGAGTATTTATCATGCAAATCCTTAGCTACTTTGGGTAAGTTACCGGAATCAAATGCGGCGATGACAGGATAATCCAGCGCCTGGGATAACGTGTCTGCTGTGGCATAACCTTCAGCAATCACAATGGCGGGTAGCGTATTAATAGTTGCATCTACACTCTGACCGTTATTTCCCACAACATGAAAGTTATTCTCCTTTCTGCTACCAGATACAAAAAGCTTTGCACCACTTGCCTGTATCGTTTGCACACTCCAGATTTTTCCATGAATATCCTGAGCTGCCAGCAACAAATCACCGGCGGTAAATACCAAACTGTCAGGATATTCTTCGCGCAGCGCTTTGACTTCCTGCCAGTTTTGACCAATTCTGATGATTGAGTCATTGGGTAGATCATCCGTGTTTCTAGGCACGATTCTCAGATCGCCTGGCCGGGCATGCTTATCCAGCAAATAGGGATGATCTGAACTGGCAGCAGGTGCGATTGCCAGCAATTCTTGAAGCGCATCAGCAACTTTTACTTGCTGCGCATGTTGTTCGGCTTTTCTGTTCTGCTGCTTGATAGCGGCTTGGGCGATCAGCTCGGCTTTCTGCTCATCCGTTAACGAATACCCCTTAGCCTTCCAGCGAATTTCAATACCGGTTCGATTGTTCTTGAAATATCCGGCAGGATGACCATCCAGATACGCTACATAAAACCCGGATTTCTCACCCGGCTTGTCACCGATAACTTTAATTCTGTGTTTGCTGCCATCCATCACCGGATGATCGCCATCAACCCGGCAACCTTGAGCGCGCAGCAGATCAGCAAATTCAATGTGCGGATCTATCGCAGGTTCCTGTCGACTGGAAACATTCTCAGGTAGCCAGCGTTGCAATGTTTGGATATCTGCTTTTGGCCCTGCATACCAGGCACGGGCCTTTTTGTCCCAGCGAGCCCCAGCAGCCTTTGCCAAATCTTTTTCCGTATAAGGAACAATCAAATATTGACGAGCATTGTCATCGTTTAGCTCGGTCTTGGCTCCTGATATCGATACTTCAGTACTAAGTAGATCATTTCGAACACGGTTTTCATGGATGTTGACAAGCTTGACGGCCTTTTCATGCTCACTTTGTTCTGCAGCGACATCAATGAGTGCAAGCAAGCTGGTTAAATCTTGCGCTTCCTGTTTAGATTCACAGTCTTTCACCCATTGGAAAGTCTGGTCATCACGCTGCATAGTCACGCCCCAAAATTGCGGCTCACGATTGAGTAAATCAGCGGATACTATAGACTCAATGCTATTTTCATCGGTTTGAATCACGTTACCCTGAATCTGTAACTGTCCATTCCAGTCAGCCGGAATTCTAAAGCCCAATTTGTCCTCTGCGACTTCCTCAACCTCCAGATTATCAATGCCGCCGTTTCTCAAAAACTTGAGTGCATCGGCAACTAAAACGATGACATCCTGATCCTTTTTTGGCATATCCTGTGTCAAATCATTCAACCGTTTGATATTACTAGAGACTATCGTTGCCAGATCAGGTGAGAGATTCTGTAAATAAGTGGCGGCGTTTTGCTTGATTTGATCCATCTTGATTGCCTCCTGCGTATCAATTCTCTGTGCAATTTTCTGTCCAATCTCCTGTTGTTGTGACAATGCCAGTACATAATCCTGGATTTTTTCAGCATCAGCAGCGGCACGAAATATCTCTGTCGGATCTTCCTGCAGCGCTTTGATCCATGAATTCACATAAGCCACATGCTGTCCTGGGTCATGACCAATCCCCAGCTCACCGCCGAGCAACATGCTGGCAATCTCTGCGCGCAATTCTTCTTTTGCATAACCGTGGCTGCCGAATGGATGCGAAAGATCACGGTTTAAGCGCAATTCATGGCCTGTCCAGTGGTCCAGTTCATGCAGAGCTGTTGCGTAGTAGCGATCGGGGGTCGGAAATTGGTGTTTGTGGGGCAAGTGGATACTATCTGTTGATGGCCGGTAAAATGCATTGTCTGCCTCTCCATGACGAATCACGGCGTTGGATGACTGTAATATCTGTTCAGCCCGTTCCAGCGGGTCCCAATCGGGAGCTTTAATGTCAAGTTCTGGCAGATTATCCATTTGCTCAGCATTAAATACGGAGGCATAAAACACTCTGGGGCGCTCTAGTCTCACCTGTTCTTTAATGGGATTGCCTTCACTATTTAAAGCAGGATTTCCGCTATTGTCTTCTTTGATACGCTCATCAGTAAATTTCCAGTATTGCACCAGCGTGCTTTTCTCACCTTTGCGCACCTGTGCGTTAAGAGCTGCTGCCTGCTTGTAGGTCAACCAACGCGGATCCGTATACGCACGGCTCATCAGGTTCAGGCTATTAATTCCCCGGTAGCGCTTACCCGTTGTTGGATTGACCGGTAATACGGCCAGCAGATCTCCGGGTTTCCACGGCTTTTGCCAAGGTGCGACGCCTTTTTTAAGTTGCTCAATCAGATTCTCGGCGACTTGTTCATGAAAAGCCTTCTTAGCTTCTTTCATCTTCAACCTCCGCTGTATGATCGATCGTGCTATCCAGCGCATCTTGTTCACTTAAGGCATCTTCCGTAAATGCGCCCAGCCTTTCCGCCTCCAAAGGATCAAATTCAGCCTGAAAGCCCGGTATCTCAGCATCGAGTAGCTTTTCCTGAATGATTTCTGTTATGTCAGGATTATTGGTTTCAGCATCAATCGGTGGTCTATGCATGGTATTACCTCCTTTTAATTAATGACCCCAGGTAAAAATCGGACGAACAACCTTTTGAATCTGATCACGCGCAATCAATCCGAAATAGCGTGCATCAAAGGATTGTGGGTTCACATCGGATAGCAGCAGGTACTCAGAATCATTGAGCACAGCTTTAAGCTTGTATTGAGGTAATGGATGACCCTCAGCATCTGCCGTTAACTGGGCGCTGTTGGGTAAATGTTCACCATTCACAAAGATGCCCGTTTGATCGATGGAAACCGTATCTCCGGATTGTGCAAACACACGTTTGAGCAGCAAGCCATAACCGCCCGGACAGTTGCCTGTATTGATGTAATGTCGCGCCACGGCCATATCAAAAACCGCATCCTGTGGTGGGCAAAAAGCGACATAAGCGCCGCTGACAATCGGTTCATCAACCATTTTGTAAAAACCTACTGGCAAACTGGGTGTGGTATTGATATAAATCCCGCTGATTCGTGCACCAATACTCAGCACAAATAGGCTAACGCTCACTGCCAGAACAGAAGTAGCAAGAATTTTAATTGGATTTTTCATGAAATTGATTCTCATGCGCGCTAGGTCTTTCACAGTCCGGTTAATTTATCGCTGAAACTCGGGGGATTGACTTGTGCCCGTGCCGTAAAGGTTTCATCCTGGAAATACAAAGGCTGCGTGCCATAGATCGCGGGGAAACCGGCCACATAAATAATCATGTTGCCAGGCTTGGTGATCTTGCCTTCAGCATCTTTCATGGGGCCGGGCAGTCGCATACACTCATCCGGCGTTAATAACGCGCGCTGCGTCTCCTGTAGGGTACGGGTGACATGTCCATGCATCATCGATGAGCGGCGGCCACTGGTGGTAATCTGCTCCTTTATGACCGTGGTTTGCCCGGTCAGTTTGGATAAATGCTCCGCTGTTTCAATCCGATTAGGTGCAAACGCAGTCTGGATGTGACAGTTGGAAGTGATCGCTTCATCGTGCCCGTAGCCAGTTTCACGGCTTTTGAGTTGATTCAAATCCTGGCAGATCAGATAGGCTTTGATGCCGTAGCCTGCAATAAACGCGAGAGATTCCTGGAAGATTTCAAGTTTTCCAAGACTTGGGAATTCATCGAGCATCAATAACAGCTTGTGTTTGTAATGCGCAGCTGGTTGACCACCTTTAAAGGTGATTCTATCGGCCAGCTTTCTGATGATCATATTGATCAGAATACGAAATGAACGACCCCGCCCCAAGGG
>JAFEEI010000133.1 GCA_018241205.1 Pseudomonadota bacterium | reverse complement strand
AGTATATTTCTTGAAACTCACAGAACCGGGCAAGATATGTGGAGATGGCCATCTCCACCACAACTTATTCGCACTCTGTGCTCAACGTTGATCTTGCTCTTCGAGGAAAACTGAAATGATTGACAAAAAGAACCCCAAGACAATCGTGAAAGAGAAAAGAGATAAGAAGCTCAGGGTTCCTGTTTTGCCAATCGAGGAAACTGAAATAAAAGGTAAAGCTATGGATGCCGGATTAACCGTTGCCGAGTACTTACGCAATCTGGGTCTGGGTTATCAAGTACCTAGTGTTATAGATAACCGGAAAGTGGAGGCTTTGTTAAAAATCAACGCGGATCTTGGCAGGCTGGGTGGGTTGATCAAACTTTGGCTCACCAATGACAAGCGCACAAAATTAATTGGAAAGTCACAGTTGCATTTAACCTTGGACAGCATCCGGAATACGCAAAGCACGATGCTGGATGTCATTATGAAGCTTAAAAAATAACTTTTGGAATAGTCATTTATTACTTAAGCAGCTTAAATACGATGATCGCTAAAATCATACCCATCAAATGTGTGCGCAAAAGCAATTTCTCTGCGCTGATACAGTATCTGACCAATCCTCAAGACAAGAGTGATCGTGTCAGTCAGATCAAGGTATCAAACTGCTATTCAGACGATCAGATAGCTGCATTGTTAGAGATACAAAACACACAGGAAATGAATAAGCGCGCCAGATCAGATAAAACCTGTCATTTGGTGCTGAGCTTCCCGGAAGGAGAACGTTTATCCCTTGCTGATCTGAATGCTATTGAAGAGAGATTTTGCGATGTCTTGGGTTTTGCCGGTCATCAACGCATCAGCGTAGTTCACGATGACACCAATAACCTGCACGTGCATATTGCGATCAACAAGATTCACCCAAAAAACCTCACAATCCATAACCCTTACTATGACTACAACAAAGTAGCGAAGCTTTGTGAGCAAATCGAACAGGAATATGGCTTAACAAAAGTTAATCATGAAACCGTGAATGATAAAGCAGCCAGAGTAGCGCAAGAAATTGAAACCAGGACAGGCGTGGAGAGCTTGCTGGGTTGGATCAAGCGAGAGTGCTTGGATGAATTGACGCAGCCGGACAACTGGCAGGATTTGCATCAGATTCTAGTTAGACATGGACTTGAAATCAAGGAACGTGGCAACGGGTTTGTATTGGTTGCCAACAATGGCGTGGCTGTTAAGGCCAGTTCAGTTGATCGGTCTCTATCCAAAGGGAATTTAACTCAAAGACTGGGCGCTTTTATACCTAGTGAGCATTCTGCAAAATCGTCACAACAAAACGCCAAACAATACCAGGCAAGACCATTGCAGAATCGAATCGATACTTCAGAGCTTTATGCGCGATACCAGCAAGAGCAGAATGATTCCGCCAGACAGCGAACTACTCAATGGGCCATGCTGCGACACAAAAGGGATCAATTAATTGACCGCGCCAAACGGGAAGCAAAACTCAAGCGCAACATCATTAAAAGTATCAAAGCCGGGAGATTGGTTAAAAAAGCGCTGTATGCAACTGCATATCAGCAATTCAAAACAACGATAGCAGTCATTAAAAGCGATTACCAGAAAGCCTATCAAAGTTCTAAAGCCCGTCATTCCAGAATGGGGTGGCTGGATTGGCTAACATTTGAGGCAAAAAATGGTAATGCTGAAGCACTGGCTATTTTACGATCCAGAAGATCCGGTCAATTTCAGGGCAATCAGGTATCGGCAAAGCAAAGCCATGATGGCTCCGGCGCTAATAGTCACTTTAAGGATGGCCTGGTGGAATCGATCAGCAAAATCGGCACAGTCACTTATAAAGCAGGATCAACCACTATCCGCGATGACGGCAAGCGGCTCATCGTGCTGCCGGATACATCAAGGGATGCCTTGGTAGATGTTTTACAAGTGGCCATGAAGAAGTACGGTAGCCACCTGGCGATCAATGGAACAGAATCGTTTCGACTTGAGATCGCTGAAGTGGCTGCAAAAAACCAAATGCACGTGACATTTGATGACAAGCGGCTTGAACAATACCGTCAGCAGTTAATGAAACAGTACGGGGTCAATAAAGCGCAATCGGTAGGTCAAAAACGATCCCTTACCTCCACCACCCGAAGGAGCCTCTGATGAATAATATCAATCTGAGTTCTAAAGACAGCAGAAATATCACAAAAGACAAAATTATCGTTCGCTCATTATCCATTGTCTGCCTTATTGGCGGATTCCAAGTCGCCACCCAGTATTTTGCCCTCCAATTCAACTATCAGCCGCAATTAGGCGCGCACTTCTTTAGCATCTATGAACCCTGGGCAATTCTGCTATGGGCAAATAAATGGTATGGCGAGTATTCGGGCATCTTCGATCTGGCGGCAGGTTTCGGCATTTTATTTTCCAGCATCGGCTTGATACTGGTGCTGGTCATTAAAATGGTACTGGCCAATTCATCCCGGACCAATCAGGGATTGCATGGTTCAGCCAGATGGGCAGATAAAAAAGATATTGAGGCCGCAGGACTACTGTCAACCAGCAAGAATAGCAAAAGTAACCAGAGCGACGCCGTTTATGTCGGCGGCTGGCGGGATAATTCCGGAAAAACCCACTATCTGAAACACAGCGGCCCGGAACATGTGTTGTGTTATGCCCCGACCCGCTCCGGCAAGGGTGTGAGTCTCGTCATACCGACCCTGCTTTCCTGGACTCAGAGTGCAGTCATAACTGATCTCAAAGGTGAGCTATGGGCATTAACCGCCGGTTGGAGAAAGCTTCACGCCAAAAACAAGGTGCTGCGCTTTGACCCGGCATCAACCAGCAGCGCACACTGGAATCCGCTGGGTGAAATCCAGATTGGCAGCGGCATGGAAGTGGCCGATGTTCAAAACCTGACCACCTTAATCGTTGATCCGGATGGTAAAGGATTACAAACCCATTGGCAAAAAACCAGCCAGGCATTGCTGGTAGGTGTCATTTTGCATGCTTTGTATAAATCAGAGCGAGAAGGATCCCCTGCCACATTATCCACAGTAGATTCCATGCTGTCTGATCCTGATCGCGATATCAGAGAATTGTGGATGGAAATGGCCATGCAGGATTATCTGGATGGCAAGAGTCATCCCGTGATTGCAGCCAGTGCGCGCGACATGCTGGATCGCCCGGAGGAAGAAGCAGGTTCGGTATTATCGACAGCCAAATCGTATTTGTCTTTGTACCGCGATCCGATTGTTGCCAACAACATCAGCACATCGGATTTTACAATCCGTGACCTCATGCACCATGAGCACCCCGTCAGCTTATACATTGTGTCACACCCCAATGATAAATCGCGGTTGCGCCCTTTAATCCGCATTCTGATCAATATGATCATCCGAAAGCTGGCCGATAGAATCACGTTTAAAGATGGTCAACCAGCAGCGCATTACAAACACAAGCTGCTATTGATGCTGGATGAATTCCCAAGTCTTGGAAAACTTGAGATCTTTCAAGAATCTCTCGCGTTTATCGCAGGCTATGGCATGAAAGCCTATCTGATTTGCCAAGACTTAAATCAACTTAAAAGTCGCGAGACCGGCTACGGGCATGATGAAGCGATCACTTCCAACTGTCACATCCAGACCGCGTTTGCACCCAATCGGATTGAAACAGCGGAACACTTATCCAAGCTGACCGGGCAAACCACGGTCATTAAAGAGCAGATTACCACCAGTGGCCGCCGCTCATCAATGATGCATGGACATGTCACCCGTACCCTACAGGAGACGCAGCGCGCGTTATTAACGCCGGATGAGTGTATGCGACTGCCAGGCCCCATGAAAGATGCTGACGGCAAGATCACCAAGCCAGGCGACATGATTATTTATGTTGCCGGGTTCCCAGCCATTTATGGCACGCAGCCTTTGTATTTCCAGGATGAAACCTTTGCGGCACGGGCAAAAGTTAACCCCCCGAGTTTCAGCGACAAATTAACCGGACTGTGAGCTACTTTGAAAGCATGAAAATCAATTTCATGAAAAAACCCATCAAAATCTTGGCTGTTTTAATTCTGACCCTAAGCGTTAGTCTGTTTGTTCTGAGTATTGGTGCACGAATTAGCAGGATTTATATCAATACCACGCCCAGCTTGCCAGTGGGTTTTTACAGAATCGTTGACGAACCGATTGCAAGCGGTGTTTATGTCGCTTTCTGCCCACCACAGAATGCGGTTTTTGATATGGCTATAGATAGATCCTACATCAACCCAGGGGATTGTCCTGGCGGTTATGGCTTGCTGCTGAAACGTGTGTTTGCACAATCCGGAGATACGGTTTTCATCGATCAAGCGGGCATCTATGTGAATGGTAAACATCTGCCCAATAGTGCCCAGCTAACAGCCGATGTTGAGGATCAACCATTGCCGCAATACCGGCTTCAAGCTGTGCTGGGTGATGCTGAGTACCTGCTTTTATCCGATGTGAACCCACAATCCTTTGATGCGCGCTATTTCGGACTGATTGCGCGTGATCAGATTAGGCAGGTTGTCCGTCCGATTTTTATCTGGAGTTATTAATCAAAAATTAACAGGAGTCACAGCCATGCATAGACCACCGACTGATGCTGAAACCAGCAATCCAGACATAAAAGAAATCATCCAAGAAAAGCTGCTCGATGCAGAAATACCGGGCTTCCAGGCTGAATTTGATCCCTTGGAGGCCGAAATACTGGGCGCATTCACGGAAGATGCCTTGAATGAACAAGATGCGCTGGAGAGTACGATTGATCATACAGCGGAGGTTGAAGATGAAAGAGGCTAAAAAGGCTTTTCATGAACAAGTCGCCGAGAATCTGATTGAGCAACTTAAAAAAGGCGTTGCCCCCTGGCAAAAACCTTGGGAACCCGGTGATCTGCTGGCCGTATTACCGGTCAATCCCACAACGGGTAAGCGCTACCGGGGCATTAATAGCCTGAATCTGATGAGTCTCGCGTATACGGATCCGCGTTGGTTGACGTACAAGCAAGCGGTAAATATTGGCGCACAGGTACGCAAGGGTGAAAAAAGCACTTTGGTGCAATACTGGAAATTTACCGATGAACGCATCAAAACCGATGACAACAATAATCCTGTACTAAATAGTGAAGGCAATCCTATTAAAGAACAGGTGAGACTAGAGCGCCCCAGGGTGTTTTATGCCGCCGTGTTTAATGCGCAGCAGATGGATAATCTGCCAGAACTCAGTATTAAAGCCCCCGACTGGGATCCATTGGAGCGTGCCGAACACATCTTGCAAGCATCCAATGCCGTGATCCGTCATGGGGAGGCTGATCGCGCATTTTACCGGTCATCAACAGACAGCATCCACTTGCCACACAAGCATCAATTTCCGACACCGGATCGCTACTACGCAACAGCGCTGCATGAACTGGGCCACTGGACCGGTCATGAATTGCGCTTAAATCGCGATCTCGCGCACCCATTCGGTAGCGAGGGTTATGCCAAAGAAGAACTACGTGCCGAGATTGCCAGCATGCTGCTCAGCGGTGAGCTGGGGATTGGCCATGATCCGGGGCAGCATGTGGCTTATGTGAGCTCATGGATCAAAGCGCTGCAGGAAGATCCGACAGAAATATTTCGTGCCGCCGCTGATGCTGAAAAAATCCAGGATTATGTGCTGGCATTGTCACAACAACAGAAAATGGTACAGGAAGTTGATGCGCAGGAGGTAATTAAAATGGATCAAATCAAGCAAAACACCGCCACTTATTTACAGAATCTCTCACCTGATCTGGCAACCATCGCAGCCCACAATATCAAACGGTTTAATGATTTGACACAGGATATGCCAAAAAAGGATCAAGATGCCGTCGTTTTAGTTGCCGATGCACTCAAATTTGTGAGAAATGGTGGCATTGATAATCTGGAGTTTGGAGAAGTATCTTCAGACAAACTGGGTTTTAGCATTCCTGCTAACTGGAATGGACAGTTGCAGATTCAGGGTAACGTCATTCAAACCGATGAAAATGGTATTGAGTCTATAGTATTTGCTCATGCACTGAATAGAGAGCCACAATTTTGGGGTGTGACTATGCAGCGTGATGACCAGTCTTTCCAATGGGTGAAAGACTGTGAATCCAAGCAAGAAGCGCAAGATTTGACTGATCTGCTCGCATTCATTGATATCGCCGCAGAACAAAATGAATATGAAAAGGCCGTTAAGCTTGCCAACATCCATGAGAACCGCATTCGAAATGATCCTCTTAGCACTGAAGTATTGATATCAGGAGCCAAGACTGAGCAAAACGATGACAATGCTCGTCAATATTTGATCGTTCCTTATCGTGACAAGGATTTGGCAAAGGCCGCTGGGGCTCGTTGGGACAAAAAGGCCCGTGCCTGGTATGTAGGGTCAGAAGCAGATATCCAATCATTGCAACGCTGGCTACCGGAAAATGTTGCCAATCAGCAGGAACCGGCTATTGATCCTCATAGTGAATTTGCTGACTTGCTTCGCGCTCAAGGTTGTCTGGTTGATGGTAATCATCCGGTGATGGATGGCAACAAACACAGAATTAAAGTTGAAAGCGACAAATCCGGTGAGAAATCGGGGTTTTATGTGGCGCATCTGGATGGTCATCCTGCCGGATATTTCAAGAATAATCGAACCGGTATAGAGACACGCTGGAAGGCTAAGGGATATTCGCTCACGCATGAGCAAAAAACCGCGTTGATCGCCCAAGCCGCTATCAAGCAGCAAAATAGAAAAGCTGAGCAACAGGCACTGCACATCAAGGTTGCTGATGCAATTCAAGAATTGCTGACTATCGCACCTGCTGCCAATTCCGAACATCCTTATCTGAAAGACAAGCATGCCCGGCCAGGTGATCTGAGAATTGTGCCGCAGAATGCGGATGATTTACCCCGTGACTCAATCATCAAAATTGGTCAGAACTGGCAGGAAGTCAGGCTACTACGTGAGGAAAATCCAGACAGTATTGTACTGACTGCCGGTGATTTATTGCTGGCCGCACAAGATGTTCAAGGACAAATCTGGAGTGTGCAAACGATACAGGCGAGTGGCGCAAAGCTTTTTGCAGCGGGTAGTAAGAAAGAGAAAAACTTTCATGTCGTTGGTGGCGAGAGTCAGGGACTTACAGCACTGGATGCTGCACCTGCCATTGTGATTGCTGAAGGTTATGCCACCGCAGACACGCTATCCCAGGCACTGGGTTATCCTGTCATCGCCGCATTTGATTCGGGTAACTTGCCCAAAGTAGCTAAGGATTTGCATGATAAGTATCCGCATAAGCCAATCATTATCGCAGGCGATGATGATCATCATCTGGAATCCACCCTTGGCAAGAATCCCGGCAAGGAAAAAGCGCTGGAAGCAGCAAGTTTAGTTGATGGTGTGGCGGTATTTCCGGTTTTTGCGCCGAGTGAGCGGGACTCAAAGAAATTAAATGATTTTAATGATCTCGCCAATAAAAGCGCGTTGGGTATTGAGGCAGTCAAACGACAAGTTGGATCGGTTGTTGAAAAAATATCGCAGCAGGCTAAACAGGACAGCTTATTGAAGTTACAAGGCCCTATTGAACCTAAGCAGCAGGAAATCAAGCAAAAACGGGCATTGGCCAGGTAATCTTTTAAGGAGACTACAAGATGCGCGATAATAGGCTGAAGATTCCAGGAATTCCATCCAATTCTGATGAAGGTGATCTTTATGAAAAAATTGAGACTCGTCCCGGTACTACAGACAAGCAAAAGGAAGCAGGTCGATGCGCCTATACAGAACTGCTTGAAGCTCATGCTCGATGGGCAGGTGGCACCTTACTGGGTTGCGATTTCCCAAAAGACTTCCGAGAAAAAGGAGGAACTACCTTCCTGAATCAGTCCATCAAGTCAGGTCATGATCTGGCAATAATGGCGCAAATATTACGCGACCCGCGTTATGAGACACTGAGAATATTTTATACCCGTATGAATCGCATCGTTCATCATACTGCTGTGAGTTCCAGATTGCCGGGTGCAGTCTATTTGGAAAAGATTGGACATGCCAATCATGATCTGGGTGTTTTGGTAGAAAAGACCAGACGACATGCTAAAGCAGATGGTTACTGGTTATTGCATAATCATCCATCGGGTAATGCTACGCCATCAAGTCAGGATGTCAGGCTCACAGAAATAATCGCATCATTTGTTCCGAGTTTTAAAGGCCATGTGGTTATCAACACCAGTCAATACAGTGTCATTGATAAAGACGGTCATGTCGATTTTGTGGATTGGATGGGTAATCAGGCAGGAGGTTATCAGAATAATCATTATAAAAGTCATGAACTGCTATTGGAGAAAATAGCCTCACCGGAGGATCTTGCGAAGATAGGCCATGCTTTAAAAAAGCGGGATCAGTTTTTTAACTTGATAGGCATCAGTGCAAATGGTTTTGTATTGTCGTTAAGTGAGTTACCCCTATCTGTACTGAATCGTCCTCAAAATCTGCTACTGGCGCGACTACAGAATTTTGCACGCAACTCCGGCGTCAATACCGTATTCGCCATCACGAATGCCAATGATTACAGGCACCCGGTATTATCCAAAGCCTGTGAAGTTGGCATACTAAAAGATGTGCTAACCGTAGAGGACTCTGAATATCGTTCATTGCGAGAAGAAGGGTTATTTGCGTCAATGTTCGGTGAAATAAGCGCCATTTTTAGAAAACCCAGAACCTTTGTGAAGGAAGATGGCGGATTGGGTAAATACACAAGAGGCAGAAGACGCAGTAGGTAGCAGACAGGATCTTGCAGAAATTTTTGTCGCCGCGTCACTTCCGGTTTCTTGACAAATAGCGGTATCGATAGTCCCACTTGCTTGCTCCATCAGTTACCTCTCATACGGCGGTCTCAATCTGATGGCTATTTTACATCTAGCTGGGTTTTTTCAGATTCCCCCTAAGGATACGGGTATTTTGATCGTCCACATTTTGCATCAACGCATGGATTTCATATGACACATATCATCTTAAAAAAGAACTAACTGTGACATAATCCTAAAAACCTCAGTTGGAATTTGTGATAAAAACGATAATAACATTGTACGGTCAATGTTTCTTATTAAGAACATTAACTGCACCTCAGTTGATTTAATCAAGCTGGAAGCTATATGTGACAATACTTTCAACCAATTCTGGCTAATTTATTAAAATCTCACCTGATTGCTGATGCCATAAATCTTTCCAAAAGCCTGAATCTATGGGATTCTTGAGCGATTTGGGTGACTTCAACTGAGAATTTAGGATAATGTGGAGCATGCCCTTTAGTTGCACTCTTGAACACGAGCCACTTCACAAACTGAGTAATGGAGAAATAAAATGAACAAACTGTTTATTGCATCTTTCTTGCTAGCTTTATTTATTGCAACACCTATTCATGCGTTAGAAAAAGCGGATGAACAGCGTCTTGATGAAGTTGCTGAACGTGGCTCTCGTGTAATGCCATTTGATCTGGAAAAAACAACGCATACTTTTTCCAAAACAGACACTGGGGGAATTCAGCAAGTTATTGCGAAGGATAAATCTGATACTGAACAAATCAACTTGATACGATCACATTTATCTGCCATTACTAAAGAATTTAAACAAGGCAATTTTTCAAATCCGGAAAAAATTCACGGTGCGACGATGCCTGGATTGTCAGAACTGAAAGCAGCTAAATCTGGCCAAATTAAAATTGTGTATAAAGAATTGCCAGACGGAGCAGAAGTTATTTATTCTACTCATATTGAAAAGCTTAAACTTGCAATTCACCAGTGGTTTGATGCCCAGTTAAGTGATCATGCCCGCCACGCCATACCAGGGAATCATGATTCCAGTCATCATCACCATGAATAATTAACAAAGATGGACTAAATCCGAAGAATATATGCGACACTGGCTTTTATTAATACCGATTGTGCTTCTAGGAGGCTGCATCACATCGCAGCCGCTCACGCATATACCGCCAGAGCTTCAATATGTTGCTCCAACTAGCCAGGAAAACTCGCTTGCCACATTGATTGGCTCCCATGAAAAAGCCACGCCAATTGACGATTTCATAACATATATCTTAGCTGTCGATGGCAAACGGGTGATATCGGGTCTGGAAAATTGGGATACAGCGCTTCCAATTCAGCCTGGTTCACGCACCATCACTGTCGCTTTTAAGCGTGATCCGCTCAACGCACAAGCAGATTTGCAATTGCAGGCAGCCGCTGGTGGCAAATATCAAATCCAGTTTTCTACCGATGCCTATTTTTTGGGAGCTGACACTTACTGTGATTTCTGGATCATCGACATGACTACGAAAAAACCGGTAACGGGAATTAAGCGAGGAACTATCACAAACAGTATTAGGTATATCCCTCAAATAGATTAATGGATTTATAAATTATGTTCAGATTTTTGCTAATCTCGATTGTGCTTCTAAGTGGCTGTACCACAACGCCGCAACCCATTCCAGCAGAACTTCAATACGTTCCTCCGGCTGGTCAAGAAGGCTCACTTGCAAACCTGATTGGCTCTAAACAGAAAGGCGCATTACCCGATGACGAACGTACAGCATATGTTTTAGCTGTTGATGGTAAGCGAGTGATGTCAGGACAACGTGGTTGGAATTCAGCACTACCGATACAACCAGGACAGCGTAGCGTCACGGTTGCCTTTCAAGGTGGAGCATTCCACACACAGGTAGACTTGCAAATGCAGGCTGTGGCTGGTGGTAGCTACCAAATCCAATTTTCTACCGATGTACAGTTATTTGGAGCAAACACCTATTGTGATTTATGGATTATAGATACTGCTACGCAAAAACCTGCGTCGGGGATTGGTTGCGGAAATTTAGTAAATCCTAATGAGTGATAACTAACCTGATGCTAAAAATTAGCTTAGTAGAGGCATTATATAAAATGAATAGCCAAAGATAAATAAATCAATTTATGTGTAGTAATTCAGACGGCCTGTTGAAAAACCTCTGATACTACGTTGAGTTGATAATAAAATAGACTTCACTATCGACCACCGGTAAAGATCAATGCAAGGCAAACAAACCCATCAACGGGAATTATTCACGACGTTAGATCTGGAAAGCTTTATTCCTAAAGATCATCTATTAAGGAAGGTCGATAAGCTACTAGATTTGGACTTTTTGTATGATCTGACAGAAGAACTCTACTGTATGGTCAATGGACGAGCGTCCATCGATCCGGTATTGTTTTTTCGGATGCAATTGATCAGTTATATGTTTGGGATTGAGTCTGACCGTCAGCTTTGCCGTGATATTAACCTGAATTTAGCATATCGCTGGTTTTGTCGGCTTCCCCTCTACCAATCTGTACCTCATCACCCCTCATTAACCCGTATACGGGACAGGATGGGAGAATCCAGATACCAGCGCAAATATTTAAATTGATGTTACTGCAATGGCAAAAGCAAGGTCGATTTACCGGCAAGCAGATTGTAGCTGATGCGACGCTCGTGAAGGCTAACGCCTCCATGGGTTCCTTGGTGAAGCACGAGGATACCGACCCTGATGCCAGAGTTTTAAAGCAATATGAGAAGCAGTATCATGACTTTCAGCATGGAAAACGCAAACGCCGGGTAGCCAATCAGACACATGTCAGTGCCTCAGACCCAGATGCCACAATGGTATATCGTAAAGGTACTGAGGGTACGAACCTCATTCCAGATGAAATAGCACATGAGCAATGACATGTATTCACCCTGCGATGCTAAAGAAATTTAATCCAAATCACTTTAACAATCAAACCGATTGCTACACTGATTGCCAAAATAGCAAAACTTTGCTGCAATCTTTGTCCCGCTAAACGATCGGCGAATAATCTACCAAGCAGCATGCCCGCGATAGCTCCACTACAAAAGGGAATAGCAATTGGCCATTTCATAGCGCCAATCAGTATTGCTGAAACCACACCAGACAGAGAAATCAAGGCAATAATGGCGAGTGATGTGGCCAGTATGGATTGCATATTCAGATTAGTGACTTTCTTGAGTGTCGGCACGATTACAAATCCACCACCTACACCTAGTAAGCCTGACAGAAAACCTGCCATCGTACCTGAGAATGCTAATGCTCTAAAGCAAGGGATGTTCCAAACCAAACGCTCACCGATATCATCCATCCGACAAGGTGTATCAGTCAATATTCTCACGTCTTTGTCATTTTCATGCAGGCTTTGGCGGAACATACGAATAGCAACATAAATTAACACACAAGCAAACAACAAGATCAGCGGTGCATTTGGCAACTGCTGTGCAGCCCATATGCCTATTGGAGCGGTCAATGCGCCTGTCGCCGCGATCAGACTGGCCGCCCGATACCTGACTATTTTCTGCCTGAATGCCAACAATGCTCCGATTGTTGATGACAGGCCGACCGCAAGCAAACCAATGGGAGCAGCTTCTGCAACTGTAAGATGCAAGCTGAACATGAGCAGCGGTACCGCAATGATGGCTCCACCTGCCCCCGTCAGTGCAAGCACGATGCCCGTGAATGAACCCAGTAAGATGCTGATTAGGTACGGTTCCATGCTACTCAGCTCACAACTGTTGAACGAGTGAGCCATTCACGGCCTTTCAACATGCCGTTCCAGTATAACCAGGGGAATAATTTGGCTTTGAGAAACCACGCAAATCGGCTTTGTACAGTCGGATTGAGCGGAAAAGTAGGCAACAGCTTACCGCCAAAACCAAATTCGGCGAGTATCACTTTGCCATTTTCCACCGTGAGAGGGCAAGCGCCATAACCATCATAAATATTGGAAAACTCTCTGCCTGCTTTGGCTGCCAGGAGATTTTCCGCCACTATGACGATTTGCTTTCTGGCTGCGGCAGCTGTTTTGGCATTAGGTGAAGAGCAAACATCTCCCAAGGAAAAGATGTTGGAGTAACGTAGATGCTGCAATGTTTTGGGATTTACCTCACAGAATCCGGCAGCATCGGCCAATGGGCTTTTACTAATGAAGTCTGGTGCTACCTGAGGTGGTACGACATGTAGCATATCAAACGGTTTTTCTATACGCGTTACATTTCCCTCGCTATCCTTGATGTCGAAGCTGGCTATTTTGTTGGTGCCATCGACCTTTACCAGATTGGAATTGAATGCCAGTTTTGCGTGATAACGTTTTACATATTCCATCAATGGCGGAACAAAATCAGCTACACCAAACAAGACTGCACCGGCTGTATTGAATTCTACTTCGATATCGTCCAGCGTGTGGTGGCGTAACCAATAATCTGAAGAAAGATACATGGCTTTTTGAGGAGCACCGGCACATTTTATCGGCATCGGAGGTTGTGTAAATAAAGCCTTGCCGCTTTTGAGGTTTTTAGTCAGTGACCACGTATAAGGCGCCAAATCGAAATGATAATTGGAGGTGACGCCATTCTTACCGAGTGTTTCCTGTAAACCTTCTATTTTTTCCCATGCCAGACGTATACCTGGGCAAACGATCAATTGTCTGTAGCCGATTGACCGGCCATCTGTCAGGTTAATCAAATTGTTGTCTGGATCGAATCCAGCTGCTGCTGCTTGTATCCATTCTGCTTTCGGTGGAATGACATCCGCCATGTTTCGCACCGTCTGTGCTATGTCATAAGCACCGCCACCGACCAGTGTCCAGGCAGGCTGATAATAGTGTTTATCACTGGGTTCAACGATGGCGATACGAAGAGCAGGTCTACGATGCAGGAGACTGGCAGTCACACCGATTCCTGCCGCGCCACCCCCTATTACAACAATGTCAAATGCATTACCCCAATTACAAGCAGCTGCCACTGAAAGTGACTTGTCTTGGGATGCATGGGGAATGTGAATTGTTTCAAGTGCTTCACCTGTCCAACTGCAAGCGGCTATGACAGATTCATCCTCATCTTCGGACGCTTGTTTTTGCTTGATCAGTTCATACAATGCCTTGGCCCGATTTCCGGTATTACAGAAAGCCAGGATTGGTCCGGGCAATTCAGTTAGTAGTTTGTTGAATGATTCAATCTTTTCGGTGGAGACTGGGCCAATCTCAATGGGTAAATAAATAAAAGTGATTCCAAGCGAGTGCGCCGCTTTTTCCAGTTCCAGGCTGGTGGGCTGGGTTTCGCTTTCTTCATGATCTGGGCGATTGCAGATAATAGATTTATACCCCTCTGCTGCTATTTCTGCCAAATCATCAACACTGATCTGACCGGTAACAAACAGTTTCTCATCCAGTTTTTTCGTAACAATGCTCATTTCTCTCTCCTCCAGTAAGGATTGGTTTTCGCTCGAATACAGAGCTCTTGTGAGTAAATCTAATGCATGTCCCGATAGCCGCATTGGCCGGTGTTCGCCTCCCCTATTTACTTGATATGTGTCTCGGCATTATGCTTCACCTGCTTTTCTGCTGAGAGTGGTAATTTTTTACCGGTACAATAAATATGGTACAAAGTCTGTATGATTTGCAACGCTTCCTGACTGGCCAAAATGTAATAAATATATTTACCCTTGCGTTGAGTATTTACCAGCTTTTCTCCACGCAAAACGGTAAGTTGTTGTGACAGTGTTGGCTGGCGAACTTCCAACGACTGTTCCAATTCACGTACATTTTTTTCGCCTTGTACGAGTTGGCATAGAATCAGTAAGCGATCTCCATTGGCCAAAGCTTTCAGTAAGGCGCATGCTTGTGCTGCCAATGCCTTATTGGACAGTATGTCGCCCAAATCAGTATTCCTTTCTATTTTTTGAATAACTGATTGGTTTCTCGACATAAATACATTCTCAATTTTTGGTTAAAAGTATCTGCAAAAGTTTCCATAAGTTGCGCGCTTCAGCTTATTTATTAGAGCTGGAATGATTTTCTCGATATCGTTCCAGCAGCTCAAAAATACCCATTCCAATCAACATTGCCACTACAAAAACAATGCCGTGAAGACTACCTGTTCCAACGAGAACAAGCCCTGGGCCTGGGCAAATACCTGCAATGCCCCAGCCTATGCCAAATGCCAAGCTTCCCAAAACCAGACGTCTATCAATTACGCGCGAAGTAGGTAAATTAATGGATGTGCCCAAATAGGTTTGGCCACGGCGGCGTGCTATGGTGAAAGCAATCACGCCGACACTGATCGCTCCAAGCATTACAAATGCCAGTGATGGATCCCATGAGCCGGTCATATCGAGAAATGATATGACTTTTGCTGGGTTTGCCATTTCCGAAAAGATCAGGCCAATACCAAAGATAAGGCCGGATATCAATGCAATTAAAATAATAATCATAGTATGTTCTTCCTCACCAGAGTAATTAGCCCAATAGATGTCTTATGACATAAACTGTGGCAACACCGGTCGTAATGAATATCAGGGTTGCAACGATCGAGCGTGGTGACATGCGCGATAGTCCGCACACTCCATGGCCACTGGTGCAACCGGAGCCATAACGTGTACCGATACCCACGGTCAGCCCAGCCAATGCTAAAAGACCGTAACTGGTGTCAATTTGGATGGGCGGTAATTCACTAAATAACTGCCAAATCAGGGGTGCCATGATAAGTCCTGAAACAAAAGCAATGCGCCATCCCATGTCGCCACGATGCAGCTTAAACAGACCACCAACAATGCCGGAAATACCAGCGATCCGACCGGCAAGCAATAACAATATTGCAGTTGCAATACCAATTACCATACCCCCAGCCAATGCTGATCCTGGTGTGAAATGCGTCCAATCAATCATCATGATGTTTTCCCCAAATTTCTCATAACACTTAAACAAAATATATATTACATGTTATGATATATTATAGTCAATGAATATATTTAATTTAAAAAAGGAGATAAACATGCATCCGAATATCCAGGCATTCTTTGATCCAGCTACTTGGACGGTGAGTTATGTTGTATTTGATGAACCAGGAGGAAGTTGCGCCATTATTGATCCCGTGCTTGATTACGATCCGAAAGCAGGTAGAACTAAAACCACTTCCGCAGACAAATTGATCGCATTCATCAATGAACAAAATTTAACTGCAAGCTGGATTCTCGAAACACACGCTCATGCCGATCACCTCTCATCTGCTCACTATCTCAAAGACAAGCTGGGAGGAAAAACAGCCATCGGTGATCATATTCCAGTAGTACAAAGGGTTTTCAAAAAGTTGTTCAATATGGAGTCGCAATTTACAACAGATGGTAAGCAATTTGACCACTTGCTATCAGATGGTGAAATATTCCATGTCGGGAAGCTAAGTGCCAAAGCTATTTCAGTTTCGGGACACACACCAGCGGACATGGCTTATCAGTTTGAAGATGCGATATTTGTGGGTGATACCCTGTTTATGCCGGATGTGGGCACTGCGCGCGCCGATTTTCCGGGTGGCGATGCACGCCAGCTTTATCGCTCTATTCGTAAGCTATTGGATCTTCCACCTGAAACGAGACTGTTCATGTGTCATGATTATCCGCCCAACGATCGCTCTGCACAGTGGCAAAGCACAGTAGCACAGGAACGCGCGCATAATATTCATGTCCATAATGGTGTAAGTGAAGATGAATTTGTTGCCATGCGCACCGCACGCGATGCCACATTGGAAATGCCGGTATTGATGCTACCTTCCGTACAAGTTAATGTGCGCGCAGGTCAAATGCCTCCAGCGGAAGATAACGGAGTTATCTATTTTAAAATACCAATCAATGTAATCTAGAAATGATTAAGCGACGATCTCATTTATGCGAATAAATAACCCCGCCGTAAGTAGCAGGGTATTTTTATCTCAGAACAACGCGAGTTGATAGTCTGAGTGCAGCTTCTGATATGTTTTACCTTGATTTTGCACATACTTACCAATCACCTGTTTATTTCCATGTTTGTTAATCGTACTAGGAGTCTGTCGGACTTAGCGAACAGACCCCATGGCAATCCCACCGAATTCATGGGAAATGCTATCTAATGAAATTAGAAAACCACTTTAATCACTATTTATCATTCGATATGCCAGTAATTATCCACCCGAACGATCTAAACAATGCCTATCCGACAGACTCCTAGCCTAGAAAAAAATAACCCGAAGTGATTAAACAGCAAATAGAGATTCACTCGTGCCTAAGAATGCTTATGACGACTACATCCGCACCCAGGTACGTGTACGTGATTTACCGAATCGGTTTTTGGCTGAAGTGAACGTATTGCCAGATCACGGCCACGCGCCATGTTGCCATGCGTCGCAGGAGCAAAAAGAATAACCTTTTCTGTCGTACTCCCGCATGCCGGACAATTTGGATTGGGCGCATTGATTGAATGGCGTGTGTCGAATTGTAATTTGCACTGTGTGCACAAGTAATCATAAGTTGGCATTTAGAATCTCTATCCATTAATCAATGGCATTTCTCAGAAATGTTATGACGTGATCACTTGGCACAACAAGTGATCACGTTTCCAGGTTTTTCTCTTGAACTTAGCTCCAACGAGGTGGTTGCTTCACGTTGACGCCGAATTGAGCTGAGGTGACATCGGTTCTAGCTCGTTTTTCAGCATCTCGTGTCGGTGCTCGCAGCCGGCGAGTCTCAACTTCCCAAACCCATCCGCTGATGACCACATCCTTGGGAATGAGCGGGTGATTTTTAAATGCTTCTATTGTCTTCATGCACGTTTCATCCACGTCATCCATCATCCCGATCCACTTAGCAAAAGCGCCTTTGTCCAGCTTCAATTCTGGCAATGTCGGGTCCATGGCGATATTGTCAGTGTCGATCCCTTTGTCACGTAACATTTTTTCAAGATCGGTCGCATTGACAGACAGCATACCGCATTGCGTATGTTGAACGATGACGATTTCCTTGGTGCCAAAGAAGTTGCAAGTCAGCATCGCTGAGCGAATTGCATCGTCGGTAACGATACCTCCGGCATTACGGAAGCAATGCGCATCTCCACCACCTGCTGGAGTATCTACATGGATACCTAGCGCTTCATCTATCGGTAGACGTTCGTCCATACAGGCAAGCACCCACAACTTACGATTATTATGTCCGTCCTGACCATGACGGCGGCGTTGTGCCCAGAGATCATATGCGGCAACGCGTGTGCCTAGTTCTTCTTTGAGAGTTTTCAATTTGGAGTTCCTCGTTAATGGTTGAATTTTAAACTCCTTAAAGTGATCTACTTTTTTCAGTAGAGCCTGAAGGAATTCATACCGGATATTTACTCCGCACATCTGATCATTTTTCGATGCAGTGAAATTAAACGCAAATACCATGCCACTAGAACGAAATTATATTTCTCTTTAATTACAACAGATTGCTTTAAAGTTATTGCTACATTAGTGTAGCCATGCTTCAATTAGTGAAGTTTTACTTCACTAATTGATAATCCATGAACAATAATCCGCTTTCTGAGTTAACACCGGTCTTTTTTCTACAAACCTTTATTCTTGAGCTGATGCATGCCAGCGAGCAACAAGGACAAAAGCATTGCGAACAGTTGATAGAGCATATAGCCAAAACTGCAGGATGCTTTTTTGAAGAAACTTATCGGGAAAATACTCATAAAAGTGAACATCTCGATGTTGAAAGCTATACCGAACTCATACTCGGCATCAAAAACAATATCGGTGGTAAATTTTCACTGGCTTCCAGTAATCAGGACTGTATTACAGTTACCAATACCTGCTGTCCTTTCGGCGAGCAAGTTACCAACTTTCCTGAATTATGCAGAATGACTTCCAGCGTATTTGGGGGTATTGCAGCCAGAAACTTTGGCTATGCCAAAGTTGAAATCAAAAAAAGTATAGCCCGCCAGGATGGCAAATGTGAAGTATGTATTTACACCAACCCACATGCAGCAAAAGGGCATGCCGGAATGGAATATACCGATACAACGCCAGTCAAGGAAATTAATGATATTAATGAACTGCAGTGTCGAATTGAGTCAAGTATGCAAAGGCTTTGGCACAAACAAAGCAAGCAAATATCAAAAAAACAGCAGCCTCCTGCGATCATAGCAAAGTCACCGATGATGCAAAAAATACTGCAATCAATCGAGGTTATTGCACCTACTTTAGCAACGGTGTTAATACAGGGTCAGACAGGTGTAGGTAAAGAACTGATAGCACGTGCCATACATGCGATGAGCGATCGCTACCATAAGCCATTCATCACCATTAACTGCGGCGCGATTCCGGAAAGTCTGATTGAGAGCGCCTTGTTTGGGCATGAGAAAGGCGCATTTACTGGCGCTATAGAAGTACACCATGGTTATTTTGAGCGAGCCGAAGGCGGCACTCTGTTTCTGGATGAAGTTGACTCATTATCGCCAGCGGCACAAACCCGATTGCTTCGTGTGATCCAAGAAGCAGAATTGGAAAGAGTTGGCGGAAAACAAACATTGGCAGTTGATGTGAGGCTCATCTCAGCAACGAATCAAAATTTGGAAAGTCTCGTTAAACAAGATTTGTTCCGCAATGATCTGTACTATCGCATCAATGTTGTTCGTTTAAGTATCCCCCCCTTGGCCGAGCGACCGGAAGATTTACCGTATCTTGTGCAATTGATCATTCAGCGATTGAACAAGAGGTATAACAAAGAAGTTGAATCAGTAAGCCGTGAAGTCATGCAGAAAATCCGCGCCTATCATTGGCCAGGCAACGTCCGTGAGCTAGAAAACATCCTTGAACGCAGCATCCTGTTTGTCAGCGGCAAGAAAATGACTGAATTGGATTTAGAGCTACCAACTCAAGCAAAAAACATTGTTGAGTGGAAAAACATAAAAGAACATACTCTTACAAAAATTGAGAAATCATTCCTTGAAACAGCTCTGAAACAGCACCACGGAAATATAAAAAGAGTCTCTGAGAACATGGGAATTACTTCACGTGCTGTTTACGCCAAACTAAAAAAATACGAAATAAACTTGGCAGAATTTCGTATTTTTGATTGAGACCATCATATCAATCCAGAAGTTGCCAAGCAAATTCGGACAGTCCGCTAAGTGTTAGCCTTGCTCAACCCAAATCGGAGTGTATTGGGTGTCAAGTTATTAGAAAGCACAATGCGTCAAGATTGCAATAGAAGCAGAAGCAACGCTTAAAAGCAGATCCATTCTATTAATCATTACTAATCTAAATGCTGCCGGTGCGGAGTATTAGTACCCATACCGAATTACGAGAAATTGGCACGCTAACCCTAATCCGATTAGCACGGTTCCAATTTAATAATTTTACAAATCTCTACACAAGAATTCTATACTGCGTACAGTTAGCTTCTTATCGAGGCTAACGAACAACTAATGGAATTGAAGGGGATTAAATGAAACTCGCAATTATCATTTATTCGAATGACCCGGAAACAGTATGGAACGCCTTCCGACTTGGAATTTTCTCCCACAAGCAGGGAGATACTGTTTCAGTCTTTTTGCTCGGAAAAGGTGTGGAGGTAGAATCTCTTGATAGGGACAAGTTTGATATTACTGGACAGATTCACAGTTTTTTGGATATAGGTGGTGCAATTCTAGCTTGTGGAACCTGTCTTAAGCTTCGCCAGTCTGAAGAGTTAGGAATATGTCCGATATCCACGATGCAGGATTTATATACACTGATTCACGATTCAGATAAGGTATTGAGTTTTTAGGGAAATTTCCCATGGATAATAAGCAATATTGGGAACAGATATATACTATCAAGAAATCCGACTCAGTCAGTTGGTTTCAGGAACACGCTGACCAGTCTCTGCGACTAATCCATAATACAAGACTCGGTAAAGATGCGGCCATTATTGATGTGGGAGGAGGAGCTTCCAGACTGGTGGATGACCTTGTGGCAGAAGGCTATACTGATTTGACAGTATTTGATTTGTCATCAACTGCGCTTGCTGTTGCAAGGCAGCGTTTGGGGAAACATGCGGATATTGTTCACTGGATAGAAGGCGATATTACCCGT
>JAFEEI010000132.1 GCA_018241205.1 Pseudomonadota bacterium | reverse complement strand
CCTTGGGGCGGGGTCGTTCATTCTTTCTTTGGCGATAGTTTCTAGCGTCAGCCCAAGTACTTCTTCATTTTCTTCCAGTTTAATTTCGGCTTGCGCTAGGCTAATTTCGAGTGCTTTGATGTCATAAAACATATCGATTGCCATGGCGCTGGCTTTCGATAGTGCGTTGTACTGGTAACCAGCCAGACTGATCGAGAACAGCAATAGAAAAGAAAGTCTCCAGATTGCTTTTTTGTAACTTTTACCCCTCTTCGTTCGATCTTCATGAATGATGCTCCGAACCATACGCGTGTATTCACCCGCATTGTCGTCTTCTTTTTGCGCTAACAGTCAAGCTTTAAGTTCATCTTTAGAAAATGTTTTTTGTGATGGATTTTTTTGTGAAATGGGTTGTGGTGATGGCGCCAGGCGATCGGTGGTGTGTCCGATTCTTTCCGGAGTCGATTGAGCTGTTTCAATTTTCAGCAGAATTTCGAAATTACCTAATGCTACTATCGCGGGTAGTGCAAGTAGGCATCGTTGCTTAATCAGATTTTGATTGACGTATGTACCGTTAGAGCTCTGCAAATCTTCAATCCACCAATTGTCATTTTCCCATTTCACTTCAAAATGACGCCGACTGATCGTTGGGCTGGCTATGACAAAATCATTATCGAGTGAACGCCTAACGGAAAAGTAGCCGGAAAAAACCGCCTGCTTCTGCAAGATGTGATTACTATTAAACCAACTGACTTGTATCTGAGGAGGGTGTCGAACACTGAAATCTAATGGCATTTTTTTATGTCTCAGTCAATTCATTGTAACCATTCTAATTGCTCATCAACTAAATTGTATGTGATTTTAGGCATAATATTTGATCAAAATAGTTCCTCGGTATGTTTGCCTGATATATACACAAATCGAACTAAAATAGCATAGGAGCATGAAAATAATAAAAAAACATTCTCAATATTTCAGTATATATATTGAAATATCGTGGGTTGAGATGGGAATTTCTGGTACTATTTACGGTTTACATGGGAAGCAAGTGGTTGGAGATCAAAATCCTCTCGCCCCCGACTAAATGTGGGTGTTTTTTGCTAGTTTGCTTTACCGGGCATGAAAATTGAATATGCTTTTTTAATTATACAGTTGCAATCTTAAATCTTACGATGCGCATATTACTTAGCAATGACGACGGCTATTTTGCACCTGGTTTGATTTGTCTCGCAGAATTGCTCTCGGAACTTGCTGAGATCACCGTTGTTGCTCCGGAAAGAGATCGTAGCGGAGCAAGTAACTCCTTGACATTGGATCGCCCGCTTAGTTTGCGTAAATCCCATAACGGTTTTTATTATGTCAATGGCACGCCTACGGACTGTGTCCATTTGGCAGTAACCGGCATGCTTGACGTGATGCCGGATATGATCATTTCAGGTATCAATCATGGCGCCAATATGGGCGACGATACGATTTATTCCGGTACTGTCGCCGCCGCGACGGAAGGTTTTTTACTCGGAATTCCATCGCTGGCCGTTTCCCTGGTAAGTGCATCCAAAGGCAATTATCTGACTGCCGCACGAGTAGCTGCTGATATGCTTAAGCGTTTCCGGGAAAATGAGATAAAAAGTCCGGTATTGCTCAATATCAATGTGCCGGATGTCGAATATCAACAATTGCAAGGAATCGAAGTCACCCGTCTGGGGCGGCGCCATAAAGCAGAACCCGTGATCAAATCGCAAAATCCCCGAGGCGAGATGCAGTATTGGGTGGGCGCTGCCGGTCCGGCGCAAGACGCGGGAGCCGGTACGGATTTTTATGCAGTGCAGCATCATCGCGTTTCGGTCACGCCGTTACAAATCGACCTCACGCATTATGATCAAATGGGTCAAATAACAAGATGGCTAAATAATTAGGTACTTGTTATGCTACTGGAGTGATATAACAATAATTAAGGGTACTGGCAGGTGAACGTACGTCACTCTGGAATTGGCATGACTTCTCAGCGCACACGTATGCGTATGATTGAACGTTTGCGTGCGCAGGGAATTGCTGATGAAGTGGTTTTATCGGTGATGGGGGCCATTCCGCGTCATATTTTTGTTGAAGAAGCGCTAGCAAGCAGGGCTTATGAAGATGTCGCTTTACCTATTAATTACGGGCAGACGATATCCAGTCCCTGGATTGTTGCGCGTATGAGCGAATTGCTGCGCGCCAATTCCAATTTGGGCAAAGTACTGGAGATCGGTACCGGTTGCGGTTATCAGACAGCGGTACTGGCGCAGATCGCACAAAAAGTTTATTCGATAGAGCGTATCGGGCCGCTGTTGACACGCACTCGCATCCGGCTGCAAGAATTGCAGATCCGGAATATCTATTTAAAACATGCAGATGGTTTGCTTGGTCTTGCGGAAGCGGGACCGTTTGATGGTATTATCATGACAGCCGTGACTACACATGTTCCCATCGCACTATTGGAGCAATTGGTTGCCGGCGGCAGGATGGTTTTTCCCAAAGGAACCCAGAAACAGCATCTGTGTATCATTGAGCGGAATTCACAAGGTTATGCCGAAACGGTATTGGAAGAGGTGAATTTTGTACCTTTACTGGCAGGTGTCATCAAAAAATAGCGGCACGAGATATAAAATGATAGTGAATGCAACGATCAAACTGGTCAACACGCTTGATATCCACAAGTCTATGATTACGATATTTTCTTCACCGAAACAGCTCAAATCGCTAGTGAATAGTTTTTACGGGTTGTTTGCCGTCAGTCTGCTTTTGAGCGGGTGCAGTACAACCCAACCACCTGTGCCCGTAGTCGACCGGGCGAAAGGTGATGCGGTGCAACCCGCAAAACCGGTTGAATCAAGCGCGACCGAAAATCAGGTTTATGTCGTGCAAAAAGGGGATACGCTATTCGGAATTGCACTGGCTCATGGTGTGGATTTTAAGAAGCTGATGGAATGGAATGATATTGCGGATCCCAAGTCGCTCAAGCCGGGTCAGAAAATCAACTTGTCGATGCCGGAAAAAAGCGCGCAACCCACGTTATTTGCTTTACCTCAACAACCGGAAACGGTGACACTTGAACCGAGTCAGAATCCTGTTACTCCGATTGTTCCCGCACCTCAAGAAAGTAGTCCAGCAGTGTCTGGCGGGAAGGTAATAACCAGTCCCAAAGCGCTTAAGCTGCCTTATTCGGAACAAAATGCAGCGCGTTTGCAATATCCGGCTAACACGCCTGCGCCCGCAGTACCGCCTTCGCCGCCTGCAGCAGCAGAAAAAAGTAGCAAAATCGAGGTTGCTCCTCAACCTGAACCGGCGGTATCCGATAAGGCGGCTAATTCCGTTGCCGATTGGATTTGGCCAACAACAGGAAAGCTGTTGTCATCTTTTTCCAAAAATTCCAAAGGTGTCAAGATATCCGGTCAAGCAGGTCAGCCGATTCTTGCTTCCGCTGCGGGTGAAGTGGTTTATAGCGGACATGGTTTGCGCGGCTATGGAAACCTGATCATCATCAAGCATGACAATACATTCCTCAGCGCCTATGCGCATAACAGTAAGCTACTGGTAAAAGAGGGCGAAGCGGTAGTGAGAGGGCAGAAAATTGCTGAAATGGGGAATACCGATACGGACACGATACAACTGCATTTTGAAATCCGCAAATACGGCAAGCCGGTCGATCCGTTGCAGTACTTGCCTAGTCAGTCATAACAAACAACAAAAAAATCCGATCGATAAGGAAGTAAAAAGAATGGGATAACGTCAGCGTTACCCCGTTTTTAATTCTGGTCGTTTTTATTCGGCTGCGGAATGCTTCAGATGCTTCAAAGCTTCGGCGGTATGTTTGGTTG
This sequence comes from Pseudomonadota bacterium, assembly GCA_018241205.1. Lineage (GTDB taxonomy): Bacteria > Pseudomonadota > Gammaproteobacteria > Burkholderiales > Nitrosomonadaceae > Nitrosomonas. The sequence continues at coordinate 25,539 of JAFEEI010000132.1, read as the reverse complement.
CTTCCTCTGCATGATTTTGTTTTGCATGTGCGATCGCTTCTTCCAGATGCTTGATTGATTCCGTCATGTGTTGATGCGCTTCGGCAAATTCCTTTTCAGCGGCTTTGGCATGGGTGAGGCTTTCTTGCGCGTGATCCAGCAATGCTTTGCTATGGCCTGCCTTGCCGTGAATCTGTGCATCTTCCGCATGTTTTATTGCCTCAGCCGCATGCTGATGGGCATCTGCTGCAACAGCTTGCGCACTGAAATAAAACAAAGCGCTGATAACAGTAATTGCAAATGTTTGCTTGAGCTTCATGATATTTCCCTCCGTACTGGTTAAGAAAAAGTTACCTGCGATCGATAATTATCAATTGTTTAGTGTATGCGTCAGAGTTTATAGACTGATCCAGTTACTCAGCATTTTATGGTCAACCCAGCCTTTATCAAGTGCCGTGCCTTCAATTTGAGTGAAAGACTGCGACGGTTCACCCAAATCGGATAAAACGGCGACTGCGCCGCTAAAATTTTGCAAGCGGGTGTAGCCGCTGACCGTGATAAGTGTGGGAAGATGTGCGGCCAGCGCCGACTTCAGCCCATTTTCCGAATCCTCTATGGCGATGCACTGTTGCGCGCTCAATCCGAGTTGATCGAGCACCCAATGGTAAATATCGGGTGCCGGTTTTTTCAGCGGTACGATATCGCCGGCGCCGATGACGTCAAACCAGCCGATCGCTTCCTCGCCCAATGTCGATTTAAGCAGCGCAGTAACATTTTCCATGGTCGTCGTGGTTGCGATGGCAATCTTTACTTTTTCCTGGCGCAATTCATGAATCAACCGGGCGACACCGGGCCGCAGCGGAATGCTTCCGGCTTCCATCAAGGATTCGAAGTGCTTGGTTTTGGTTTTGTGCAAATTGGCGATCCATTCTTTGAGATCATTTCGATTCAGTTCCGCAGGTTTGTACTTTTCCAGGTAGAAACGGATCCGCTCTTTTCCACCGGTAATTTGCAACAGCTCGCCATAAAGATCGATATCCCAATTCCAGTCGAGATCGAACTGTTTGAACGCGGCATTAAAAGCAAGGCGGTGGCCGTCTTGTTCCGTATCGGCCAGGGTGCCGTCGACATCAAACAGTACAGCTTGTAATTTGTGATTTGTATTCATTGTATTGATTAAGATAAGGGTTGATTCAATGATAGCTCGCACGTTGCAAGCGATCGGTAATAGCTAACCAGTTGGGATGGTCGGGTGGCACTTCGATGAGCAGATAATCAAACGCGGCCTGATCGAACTGACGCAATCTGGCATACAGTTGCTGGCCATACGCGATAGGGTCGGACGGCATGACAAACTGCTCGATCGACTTACTCAGTACAGGTTGTGATTGCCCGCTAGCCGACCACGTGATGACCAGTATGCGCAAATCTTGTTCCGCCAGGATTGATGCGTGCTGCCAAAGTTCCGCCGCTGGATATATGCGCAACGGGGTTGCCGGTGCGTAATGCGCGGGTAACGTTCCGGAGGCGCGTATCGTTTGCGGGCGATTGTGCGCCAACAACACCGGGCTGTGCAAAACGGCTTCGATCGCAGCGGGTGTGATTCCTCCCGGCCGCAGTATCTGGGGTATTTCGTCATGAAAGCTTAGGATGGTGCTTTCCAGACCCACTTGGCACGTGCCGCCGTCCAGAATCATATCGACTTCTGTACCCAATTCCTGTTGCACATGAGCTGCCGCGGTCGGGCTGATGCGACCGAAGCGGTTGGCCGATGGGGCTGCCAGCGCTTTTTCCGGGCCCAACGCACGCAATAGAGCCAGCGCAATGGGATGCGCCGGCATGCGCAACCCTACCGTATCCTGCCCGCCGGTCACGCAATCGGGAATGTGCGGACTGCGTGACAAAATCAATGTCAATGGCCCGGGCCAAAAATGCTGGGCCAATTTCCAGGCGGATTCCGGAATCGCTCGCGCCCAATGATGCAAATCGGAAATGGCGCTGATATGGACGATCAGCGGATGATCGGCCGGGCGGTGTTTTATCCGGTAAATCTTATGAATGGCGGAGGGATTGCTAACATCGGCGCCGAGGCCGTACACGGTCTCGGTGGGAAAAGCTACAGTACCGCCCGCGTGTAGGATCTGCGCGGCGGCAACAATTTGTTCCTGCTGCTCCGGTGTCAATCCGGCTTGCTGATGTGCTACCGATGTTTTGTTCATTATTTCAATCAACAGGATAATTCCGTTATGTCATGTCAGTCTTGCGGTGTGTTGTCGTGCCAGTCGTAACCGAGCATGCCTTGCATCAAGCGCACGATATAAAAACTTAGCCAGTTCACAATATAGTTGCGCCACGAAAAAATACTTCTGTTTGCCGCTGTAACCTGTATCGATTCCTGTGCGATCGCTGTTTTTAAGCTGGCTCTCAATGATGCGGCAAATGACCGGTCTTTGATCAGGACATTGGCTTCGCGCGCCAGCAGCAGACTGAATGGATCGATATTCGATGAACCTACTGTAGCCCAATACGCATCGATCACCGCTACTTTGGCGTGCAGATAACTGCGATTATATTCATAAATTTTTATGCCCGCTTTCAGCAGATTCTCGTATAACGCTTGCGAGGCATGGTACTGCAAGCGGTATTCGATTTTACCTTGCAGCAAAAGTTCGACTTGCACGCCGCGCTGTGCGGCATTTTTCAGCGCGTTGCTGAATTTCCTTCCCGGCAGGAAGTAGGCATTGGCGATGATGATTTCACTGCGTGCCTGGTTGATGGCATCCAGATAAGCATGTTCGATGTCGTGACGATGGTGCCAGTTATCGCGTATCACCAGCGCAGCACTTTGATTTCCACATAGCTTGACCGAAGGTTTTGGCGCGGAAGGATTAATCCAGCGCTTTTTGAAATGCGCCCATGCAACAACCATCCACAAATGTTTGGCCGTTTGATGGATTTGAGCCAGTAACGGACCCTGGATTGCAACGGCATAATCAAAGCGCGGGGTCAGGTTTTCCGGATTGTGTTGATCGTCGATGATATTGATTCCGCCGATAAAAGCGATTTGCGCGTCGATCACGGCTAATTTTCTGTGCATACGGCGCAACCGGTAGCGCCGCGGTTTGGAAAATATGAATTCCGGTCTGAAAATCAGCACCTTGATGCCAGCCTGCAGCATCCGCTGTATTTCTTCCCGGGGAAGGTCTTGCGAACCGAAGCCATCGAGCAGCAGGTATACCGATACACCGCGTTGCGCGGCGCGCATCATCGCTTCAGCAATTTTCTTGCCGATCGCGTCGTACTCGAAAATATACGTTTCCAGGTAGATTTCAGCTTGAGCCCGCTCGATCGCCTCTGTTAATTCCGGGAAATATTGCGCGCCATTTTGCAGCAGGGTGATTTGGTTGTTTTCTACAAAGTGGAAATTTCTCATGCGGCGGATTTCCAAGCATGGATTGACGCTATGCGGCTACGAGATTTTCAGCATTCTATCCAATGCAATCCTCGCCAGTTTGGCTTCATGCTCGGGGACTTTGATCTGATTCACGACATTGCCGTTGACCAGATTTTCCAGCGCCCAAGCCAGATGTTGCGGATCAATCCGTGCCATGGTCGAGCACATGCACACCATCGGCGACATGAATTGAACAATTTTATCTTGCGCTTTGAATTCTTCGGCGATGCGGCTGACCAGATTCAATTCGGTGCCGACCAGCCAGCGTGTGCCGCTTTCTGCAGCCGCAATGGTTTTTATGATGTATTCCGTCGAACCGACATAATCCGATGCTTTGCAAACTTCAAAGCTGCATTCCGGGTGCGAAATGACAATGCCGCCGGGGTGCTGGTTGCGGAAACGGATAATATGTTGCGGCTGGAACATTTGATGCACCGAGCAATGCCCCTTCCACAATAAAATTTTGGCTTTTTTGATTTGCTCCACGGTCAATCCGCCCATGGGTTCGTCAAAATTCCATACTGCCATTTCATCCAATGGGATACCCAATTGATGCCCGCTCCAGCGGCCCAAGTGCTGATCGGGGAAGAACAGTACCTTCTCGCGTTGCTGGAATGCCCATTGCAGAATCTTACCGGCATTGCTGGAGGTGCAGACGATGCCTCCGTGTTCGCCACAGAAGGCTTTGAGATCGGCGGCGGAATTGATGTAGGTGACCGGTGTAACCGCTTCGTCGGGATCGAGTACGTCGGCAAGCTCACGCCAGGCGCGCTCAACATTGGCGAGATTGGCCATATCGGCCATGGAACAACCGGCCGCCATGTCCGGCAGGATGGCGATTTGCTCTGGACTGGACAGCATATCCGCAACTTCCGCCATAAAGTGTACGCCGCAGAAAACCAGATAATCCGCATCCGTCTGCGCAGCCAGATAAGAGAGTTTCAAGGAGTCGCCGGTCAAGTCGGCGTGCCGGTATACATCGGCGCGCTGATAATGGTGCGCTAGAATGACAGCACGCTTTCCCAATGCTTTTTTAGCAGCGATGATACGTTGTGCGCACACCTCATCCTGCAGTAGATCATAGTGCTCAAATTCAATGGCTTGTTGATGCATTACGGTTTATTGATTCCGATTTGTTGATCGAATGATGCACATTACTCTACATGAAAATATAAATTCAAGTTGAAATTTAAAGGCCTGACGCCAGAGCCGATTCGTTAAACCGGAATTAGTGTTCTGTTATAATTCAAAAAAATGAATAGTGTAACCGGCAGCGTTTGAGCGATTCCAGATATCTTTGAGTAAAGAAACGAGTAATATTTCCCAATGAGCGGCAGCCTGTATTTCAGATCTCCTTTGATTCTTTTGGTCTTGTTGGTCGTATTGACATTCTGGCTCGATCGCGTGACCCGTCCACCAGAACGAAGCAAAGATGACGATCTGAATCGCAACCCGGATTATATCGTGGAGAATTTGTCCGGTATCCGTATGGATTATGCACGGGAAACCGAGCGTGAATTTACTGCGGAAAAGCTATTTTATTATCTGGATGAGAAGGTTACGGAGCTGGAACATGTCAATTTCACCAATACGGAACCGGAAAAGCCGCTGATACGCATGTCTGCGGACCGGGCAGTGGTAAAAAGTAAAGGCCAGGATATTTATTTAATGGGTAATGTGACGGCTATCAGAGGAATTGATGGAGAGAAAAGCAAGATCACGTTAACGACACAATTCCTGCATCTTATTCCAGATGAAAGTTTGATTAAAACGGATCAATCTGTGACCATTTCAAGATTCAACACCACGGTTAATGCGAATGGACTGGAATTCAATAACCGTACCGGGATGATAGAACTTTTATCCAATGTCAAGGCGGTCAATAAAAAAAGTAATCGATAAAATATGAAGAAATTGTTTGTTATTGGTTTTTGTGGTTTGTTTTTTATTCAATCTGCCAGCGCTGAACGCGGTGATCGCGAAAAGCCGGTTCATTTGGAAGCGGATCGCGCTACGGTGGAGGATGTAAATCGTAAAGAAGGCAGCCGGATCAGCACATTTACCGGGAATGTCGTGCTGACTCAAGGCACTCTGCGCATACTGGCCGATAAATTGGTAATGAAAGAGGATGCGCAAGGGTTCCGGCATGCCACAGCAACAGGGAAATTAGTCAGTTTCCGCCAGAAACGCGATCGCATGGATGAATACGTTGAAGGATGGAGCGAGCAGGCGGAATACGACAGCAAAACAGACAAGATTGAATTGTTCCGGCAGGCGCGTTTAAGGCGCGGTTCCGATGAAGTGCACGGCGACTATATTTCCTATGACATGGGCACCGAGTTTTTCAAGGTTATCGGCAGCAAAGAACGTGGCGTTGAAACGGGGCCTGACAAACGGGTGCGTATTACCATTCAACCTAAAAGCAAATCTGAATGACGCATTGGTTATTGAAAAACGAAAGTGATTCTAAAAAATGAGTGAATTAAAGGCGAACAATTTAAAAAAGCGCTATAAGTCACGGACGGTGGTGCAGGATGTCTCTTTCTCACTGAGCAGCGGTGAAGTGATCGGTTTATTGGGACCGAACGGTGCCGGAAAAACCACCTGCTTTTATATGATCGTCGGTTTGGTGCCGTTGGACGGTGGCGGGATTTATTTGAACGATCAGGATTTGGGGCAGCTGGCGATTCACCAAAGAGCCAGGCTCGGATTGAGTTATCTGCCGCAAGAAGCATCCATTTTCCGGCGTATGAGCGTTGAAGAAAATATTCTGGCAGTACTGGAACTGCAGAATTTTGATGAAGACACGAAACAGCGGCATTTAGATGACTTATTACACGATTTGCATATCAGCCATCTGCGTGATAATTCCGCAATCAGCCTGTCGGGAGGTGAACGCCGCCGCGTTGAAATAGCGCGCGCATTGGCATCGCAACCACGCTTTATTTTACTGGACGAACCTTTTGCAGGTGTTGATCCGATTGCTGTCATTGATATTCAAAGAGTGATTGCCTTTCTTAAGGAACGGGAAATCGGCGTACTCATTACCGATCATAATGTGCGCGAGACTTTGGGAATCTGTGACAGGGCTTATATCATCAGCGAGGGCCACGTGCTGGCCCAAGGTAAACCTGAAGAGATTATCGATAATGAAAAAGTTAGGGAAGTTTATCTGGGAGAACATTTCCGCTTGTAATGGGATGGGGCAACTGCAGTTGAATCGGTTGTCGACAGCGGTTTTTGCAGCATCATGAAGCCGGCACTGCAATTAAAGATATCGCAACAACTCAAGCTTACGCCGCAACTGCAGCAATCCATCCGGCTATTGCAGTTATCCACGCTTGAACTTAATCAGGAAATTGAAAGAATAGTGCAAGAGAATCCATTGCTGGAATTGCACGAGGAGTGGAATGCGCCAGCGGCTGACGATTCCTACGAGCACGCGCAACCGGTTGCGGAATCAGCGGATGCTGACAGTTCTCCTGCAGCGGAAGAAGTTTCCGAAGTTAAAACGGAACAGGAAGACAGTTTTGCGCCTGACACCGAGTGGCAGCAGGAAAATATTTCTTACGGCACCCCTGAAGATGATGACATGGAAGCGCCGCAGATACCGGATCGGCCGTTAAGTTTGCGCGAACACCTGAATTTCCAAGTTTGCCTGAGTCAGCTTTCCGAATGTGAGAAAACGATCATTGGTCTGCTCATCGATAGTCTGGACGATGATGGTTATTTATTGCAGGATTTGGACGAACTGACGGCACTGGTGCCACCGGAAATGAATGTTTGTCTGGATGATTTTCAAAGTGCGCTGCAGCATTTGCAACGTTTTGATCCACCCGGCGTCGGTGCGCGCAATTTGCAGGAATGTTTGGTATTGCAGTTACAGGCGATGCCTGGTAACGTCGATCACCGTGAGCAAGCGATTAAGGTGGTGCAGGAATATCTGGAAATTCTGGCATCGCATGATTTCGGTCAACTTAAAAAGTTACTGGCATGCGACGATCAAAGTTTGCGGGCTATCAACAAACTGATTACCGGTTTAAATCCCAAGCCGGGCGCTCAGTTTGATTCTCATAGCGAACGCTATATTGTTCCCGATATCACTGTAACTAAGAGAGAAGGTGCGTGGGTGGCGAATCTGAATGTGAACGCGATACCGCGCCTCAATATTAACCAGCTCTATGCTAACATACTCAGACAAGAGCATCGTTCGGCGCATCAGCTGGTCGGTCAGCTGAATGAAGCCAAGTGGCTGATAAAAAATATTGAACAACGTTCCAGTACCATTTTGAGAGTGGCCAGTGCCATCGTAGAGCGGCAGCAGCAATTTTTTGAACACGGAGACGTTGCGATGCGTCCGCTGGTGCTGCGTGAGGTTGCGGAAACGTTGGATCTGCATGAATCGACAGTCTCTCGGGTAACGACACAAAAATTTATGTATACTCCGCGGGGTATTTTTGAGCTTAAATATTTTTTTGGCAGCCATGTCGCCACGGATACGGGAGGAGCCTGTTCCGCTACGGCGATTCGTGCGCTGATCAAGCAATTGGTACAGGAAGAGAATCCAAAGAAGCCACTGAGCGATAATAAAATTTCAACTATTCTTGAGCAACAAGGCATAGTCGTTGCGCGTCGAACCGTAGCGAAGTACCGGGAATCGTTACAGATCCCGGCAGCAAATCTTCGCAAATCATTTTAACCAGATTAGAGGAAGGATAATGAACCTAAAACTTACCGGTAACCATGTAGAGATTACGGATGCCATGCGTGATTATGTCACTTCAAAGATCAGTAAGATCACCCGTCATTTTGATCATGTCATTGATGTCAGTGTCATTTTATCGGTAGAGAAACTCAAGCAAAAAGCGGAAGCGAATGTTCATATACGCGGTAAAGATATTTTTGTCGAAACCGACAGTGAAGATATGTATGCCTCTATCGATAGCCTGGTAGACAAACTGGATCGGCAAATCCTCAAACACAAGGAAAAAAATCTTGAACGGCGCAATCACGGCGCGTTGAAGGATCAAGACCTCGAGCAGTAGAATGTTGCGGCATCATGCTTCGCGCATGGGGCATCATTATCATTCAAACGAAATCATTCCATTTTCCATGAATCAAATTTCGCAGTTGCTGCCATTATCCAATGTCATTGTCGATCTGGATGTGAGCAGCAAAAAACGTGTTTTTGAACAAGCCGGACTGTTGTTCGAAAATACCAATCAGATCGCACGCAGTCAGGTTTTTGACAGCCTGTTTGCGCGCGAGAGACTGGGTTCAACCGGCTTAGGGCAGGGTGTCGCTATTCCGCATGGCAGGATTAAAGGGTTGCGCGAAGCAATTGCCGCATTGGTGACGATGAAAGAAGCGATACCGTTCGATGCACCCGACGGTCAGCCGGTTAATATCGCCTGTATTTTGCTGGTTCCGGAAAAGGCCACCGACAAGCACTTGCAGATATTGAGTGAGCTGGCGCAAATGTTCAGTGATAAGCAATTTCGTGACAGCATTTTGAAATGCGAGGATGCCGCACAGATCCATAAGCTCATTACGGATTGGGAACCGAATGTCGCGAATTAGTATTGCGCAGCTTTTCGAGGACAAGAAAGACAAGCTCAAACTGACCTGGATCACCGGCCAGGCCGGCGGCAATATCGAGCTTAGTGACGAGGAAATAGCGCAGTCGGGGCAGGGTATGATCGGCCATTTGAATTTCATTCATCCGGATTGGATTCAAGTCATCAGCAGCGATGAGATTCATTATTTGAACAAACTGGATGCCACTGCGCTGGAGAAAAAAATCAATCAACTCACGCAGATCAATCTGGCTTGCATCATCGTCGCGGACAATGCCGAAGTTCCGCCGCCGGTCTTCAACATGGCAAGCGCACACAATATTCCTTTGCTGCATTCACCATACCCCGGGCTGGAGGTGATCTGGCTGATCCGCACGTATCTGAGCACCGCGCTGGCACCTTCGTGTAGCTTGCATGGCGTGCTTTTGGATGTGCTCGGCATGGGCGTGATGATAACCGGCGAAAGCGGGGTCGGTAAAAGCGAGTTGGCGCTGGAGTTGATCAGCCGCGGTCATGGTTTGGTTGCCGATGACGTGGTGGAGTTGCGGCGTATCGCACCGGAAACTTTGGAAGGCCGCTGTCCGCCGATGCTGCGGGATTATCTGGAGGTGCGCGGTCTGGGCATGTTGAATATCCGCACAATTTTCGGTGAAACGGCGGTGCGGCGGCGCAAAAATATGAAATTGATCGTGCATTTGCAAAATAGCGGCGGATCCAGCTCAGGTCAGTTGGAGCGGCTACCGATCAGCGATTTGACCGAGAACATCATGAATGTCGATATCCGCAAGGTCGTCATTCCCGTGGCGGCCGGGCGAAATCTGGCGGTTCTGGTGGAAGCGGCGGTGCGCAATTATGTATTGCAATTGCGCGGGATAGACGGCACAAAGGAATTTATCGAGCGCCACGAGCGCGAAATGAATAACGAGTCGGCTGACAGGAATTGATTCCGATTCAGATCGGCTTATTTACTTTTCTCGTTTTCCCGGGAGTGACTGCCTAAGTCATACGGTCCCTATGAATCATCCGCGTACCATCACCTTGGCATTCACCGGCGCATCCGGCATGCCGTACGGCATTCGTTTGCTGGAAATGCTATTGCAGGAAGGCCAGCGAGTCTATTTGTTGTATTCAAAAGTGGCGCAAGTGGTTGCGCAGCAAGAAATGAATTTGGCTCTGCCTTCCAGTGCCAAGGAAGCGGAAGCTTTTTTTAATCACCGCTATCAGGTACCGGACGGACAGCTCCGGGTATTCGGGCGCGAGGAATGGTTTGCCCCGGTTGCTTCCGGTTCCAATCCCGGTGATGCGATGGTGATTTGTCCCTGTACCATGGGAACTTTGGCCGCAGTAGCCGCAGGCATGAGTCAGAATTTGATCGAGCGCGCCGCGGATGTCATGTTAAAGGAAAACCGCCCGCTCATCATCGTGCCGCGGGAAATGCCGTTTTCCGCCATTCACCTGGAAAATATGCTCAAACTGGTGAGTAGCGGCGCTGTCATTTTGCCGGCCAATCCCGGTTTTTATCATCATCCGCAAACGGTGCAGGATTTAGTGGATTTTGTCGTGGCACGTATCCTTGATCATTTGGGTGTGAAACATGGCCTGATTGCCCGTTGGGGTGAGGAAAATTGACGCGTGCTTTATTATTGATGCTCGCGATTGGGATTGTTGTTCTGCAGCACTGATGCCGGTGTGAGTTGGTGATCTTTGCTGCGGAAAATTCCCGCTTCGGTTACCACATAATGCATCGAGATATCGTGTGCTTGCGGATATATACTGTCGAGCCGTTGTAGTTCGAATGCCACGCCGACGGTGAGCGGTTGATGCTCATAGGTTGCCAGCGTGCGGTCGTAGTAACCGCTGCCATAGCCCAGCCGGTAACCGTGCCGGTCAAATCCGACCATCGGGATAATCACCGCATCCAGCCGGACAATCTGCGTTTCCAGCGGTACCGGAATGCCGTAAGCACCGTTTTTAACCGGTGTATCCGGTGACCATTCCCGGAAACGCAGCGGTTCGTCCTTGCCCGTTACTTCCGGTAGCGCCAGCGTTGCGCCGTGCTGCAAGAAATATTCAGCGATGGAGCGCGGATCGTATTCGCCACGGAACGGCCAGTAAATCCCGATGATCATGCGTTGCGGTTGCGGGAGGCCTTGTTTGAGGAAATCGGTGATTGCCTGGCTCCATTGCTGGTGGATTTCTGCCGCTATGGCTTCACGAGCGGCGATGAGTTGCTTGCGCTGATTTTTTTTCCATTCCGGCAAATTATCCATAATTCTTAACTTGAGCAATCATAGTCAGATTGTCAGGCAGAAAGTTTTGTTTTAGTAGTTTTCTAACCGGCGCGGGGATCCCATGTTCAAGCGCATCAACCGGGTTGATCCAGATCGATTCCGTTTCAGTAATGTGGGAATCCGAGACAACGTGCAACAAGCGTGGATGAATCCGCAGTTTAAAGTGGGTGAATTGATGATCCAATGAAGGCAGTTCGAATGGCTTTTCAACCTGGATTCCGAGCTGGTGTTGGCAGTAATCGGCGGCATCGACATCGATTGCGATTTCCGGGGGGCACCATAATGCTCCCCAGATACCCGAAGCAGCTCTTTTTTGCAAAAGCAATTTCTGTTGTTGCAGCAGCAGTAGAAATACGGTTTCTTTTTGTGGCAGCGCTTTGCGGGGCTTAGAACCCGGGAACTGATCGATACGTTGTTCTTGAAATGCAACGCACTGCGATTGCAGCGGGCAAGATTCGCAGCGCGGAGTATGACGTGTGCAGACGGTGGCACCAAGATCCATCAGAGCTTGAGTATAGATTTCGATCACACCATTGCAGCAGTCAATGGGCAGGGATTCTTCGGCTTTTTCCCATAAGCGGTTTTGGGTCTTAATTTCTCCGGGATAGCCGCTGATACCAAAAAAACGTGCGAATATCCGCTTCACATTACCATCTAGAATCGCTTCGCGCCGGCCGAAAGCAAAAACGGCAATAGCAGCAGCGGTGGATCGCCCGATTCCGGGCAGTTGCTGAATATCTGCTCGTGTGGCAGGAAATTGACCGTGGTAGTTTTGCACAATTTTTTGCGCAGCCAAATGCAGATTGCGTGCGCGGGAGTAGTAACCAAGACCGCTCCATAGAGCCAATACTTCATCCAGTGGCGCTTGCGTCAGACTTGCAATAGTCGGGAATGTTTGCATGAACCGGGTGTAATAGGGGATGACTGTATTGACTTGCGTTTGTTGCAACATGATTTCAGATAGCCAAACGGCATAAGGATCACGATTTTGTTGCCAGGGCAAATGGTGGCGGCCATAATCGTGATGCCAGTGAATTAGTCGGGATGCTATGAACGACATGGTAATGTTGCTTGGGGATTTAAGTATGCCGGGATGAGTGCGTTGAGAAAAAGGTTATCAGCGCTACATCATGATGGCGGCTTGGCAGGATTTACGGGAAAATGACTTCGCTGAATCTGGCATTGGGTGTTAGAACTTCCATTTTTGCGAGTTGAGTTAATTCGACTTGCTGCCTCGAATCACCATCGATCACCAGGCATTCGTGTTTCTCGGGAGAGTTGACGATATCGATGGCTTTTCCTTCAATTACCTGATTATTCTTCAAGATGAGCTTCAGCCGGTAGCCGTACATGCAAGCCACTTCCACGAAGTCGTGAAGATCGCACGAAATAGCATCTTGAGTCATAGCCGTTAATCCCTCTTGCTGATGAAGTGAAGGCATAATATACACGATACTAAAAGTAAAAGCTGCGAGATCAAATTATGGAAATTCTGAAAACATTGGGTTTATTCGTTGTTACTGCGCTCGCTGAGATAGTCGGTTGTTATCTGCCGTATCTCTATTTGAAAGAAGGTAAACCTTTTTGGCTGCTTTTTCCTGCTGCGATCAGTTTGGTGATATTTGTTTGGTTGCTAACGCTTCATCCGCAAGCGGCTGGCCGCGTTTATGCCGCTTATGGTGGCGTATATATCTGCGTGGCGCTGTTATGGTTGTGGGCGGTCGACGGTATTCGCCCGGCAATGGCAGATTGGATCGGAGTGAGCTTCTGTTTGACCGGGGTGATCGTTATTATGTACGGAAGACAGCTTGACCGGTATTTATAGCAAAATCAAATTCTCTATTCTGGTATTACAAGTTGTTTTCTGACGGGTTATTTGCCTTTCCTCATTTGCTCCTGCTTGATGATATAGCGTTGGATCATTGCTTCCATGCTGGCTGTAAGCTCAATAAATTGACACCCTGCGCGCATGCAGTTTTGTCCGTTGCGCAAAGTAATTTCAAAGGTGTTCTTTACCCGGATAGTGACAGTGATTGAACCAATATCTGGAAGAGCGATTTTGCAGTCGCTATAGACCATGCCGGGGTCAAGATTAATGATTGGGTGTTGATCGATTACAGCCATTCCGCCGCAACTGATATCGAGTAATGCTACTTCCGCTTTGGCGGATGGATCATCTCCAGGAATTGGAATGACGCACTTAAGAGGCTTCACAATTGGAGTGGTAATGCGGAAGTGGTTTCTTCTTTGTATCCGCAGGAGCGACTCAGGGATATTTACCACGAAGACATTCCGGCCTTCATACTTAATTTTCCTTATCTGATTGCAGACAAATTCAATTTTTACTCTATTTTGCGTGGTTACAAAGACGAGCTCTTTGGAATACAGCGCTTTTTCGCATTGATTATCGCTGGCTCCATAATCGATAATCATTTCTCCATCATCAGCATTAATAGTTATTATTGACGTCAAGATAAAATCGCTGGCTTTATTGGGATAAAGAGTGATTAATGAATTGGTTTGCATAATCCCGCGAAGAATAAAAAGAATATCAATTTCCGAATGGATGCGGAAATTTTCACCGGTTTCTTCATGAGAAAATTGAGTAGGTACAAGGATATTAATTGCTTCGGTGATTTGATTAGGTGTTTGCTGCATTTTTATTCTCCAGAATTTTCTGTGTAATTCTTTCATCAAGGTCATTTCTTGTAGCTAAGGATGTTTTGCCTTGCTCCAGTTTGTAAAGCCACGCTAATAATTCCGCTACTGCCACATAAAGCTGTGGTGGAATACGATCATCAAGATCGACTTGCATCAGTAATGCGACAAGCTCGCTGGATTCGTGAACATAGACTCCTGCTTCTTTAGCGCGCTTGATAATTTCTTGAGCAACTAGATCCCGGCCTTTGGCAACTACTTTGGGCGCACTTTGCCCTTCACGGTAGGCGAGCGCAACGGCGGTCAGATATGATTCATTTGCTGTCATCGTGCTTTACTTCTATCGCTTGGATATTGAGTCCAGCGGATTGCATACCACTGGTGAGCGGTAATTGATTGTTTTTGAGTAAGCTGGCGGTCTCTGATCTTGTAGTGCTCAACCGAATGTTAATGCCACTTGTATTTAGCGCGATGGTTGCAGTGATGTCGCCAAGTTCTGGCATTGATAAACGAAGTTGTGTGTGCCATCGGGTAGCTTGATCAGAGTCATTTTCCTTGGTTGCATTTTCTTGGGATTCTTCGTAAATATCCCATTTCATGGGTTGTCCTGGCCAAGCTTCGCCACGCCAAAGCAAATGACCCGTTTCCAAAGTGGTTAGCTGTTGCTGCACTAATGGGATTGTTTGTGCATGCACAGGCACAGGCACAGGCACTTCCGGAGGGAGTGAAGTGGCTGTTACGGCAGCTTTGGCTGTAGATGAATCAACCGTTATCAGCATTAGTTTTCCTTGCGGTTCTTGTTGCAAATTTTCAAGTGTATTTTTTCCATGCATCCATTGCGACTGATGTGATTCATAGAATAAACCACTTTGAACAATTGCTTTTTGTAATAAACCAGGTAAATCAGTGCTATTTGTTGGCGCACTGGTTAAGATGGGATTCGGACTGGTGAGTGTGTGACCGGTTACAACATTCGCTGTATTTTCTGATGTGTGTTTTAAAGGGCCTTGCATCAAAACACTCAAAAAACGGCCGGCGGTACTAATCGATGTATTGTTAATTACATTATCTGAGGGAGTATTGCTTAAGGCCAGGAATTCTAATTTTGCCTCATTCGAAATAAAAATAAGCTCTAGTTTGTTACCTGGTTGAAAATTTTCAGGCAGCCGTATTTGTAACGACTTGCCCGCAACTAATACTTGTGAGTCGCCATTCAATAAACGAGCCTCAACTAGTGCTTGATACTTCTGACCTTGTATGAATTCTGTAGAAGAAAAATTTTTTGAATCGAGTATTGCTGTTATCGGTATAACGGGTGCAGTTGGCTTTATCTGAGTTAAAATCGCGGCTACACCTGTTTTAATTACGGTAGGAATCACGACAACTCATCGTCGGGTTAAATAATGATCTAGAAGAAATATGAATACATTTATTTATTTCTATTGAGTATTTATAGATTGTTGAATGGCTGATAAGCAAATTGTAGATCGCGAGTACGGCTATTCGTGTTGAGAATATCTTGGAGCTTCATCATCCATGGTTCAGTGATCGCTCTGATTTGCGCATCGTCAGCCAATATTTGATGGATCATTTCAACTTTCTTTTCAAGTAATTCTTTATCCAATATGGGTTCCTGGTCGTTCTGAATGAGTATTTCAGTTAATTGCCTGCATTCTTGTTCCAATTGTATTAATTGATCCCATTCGCTATTTTGTGCTGCCGCAAGCATTTTTCCAGTAGTTGCTAAAATTGCATCATAGGTTTTCAGTGTCTGTACGCTATCCATTTGTCTGTGTATCCTGATTGTTAACTAGACTGCGATTGCTTTCGTTGCAGTTTGCGACTCATTCGTTTTGCCAATTTCTTTCCAAGCGCCATACAGTTCGGATAGTAATTTATTGACTTCATCGATAATCTCATGGTTATTCTGAATACTGGCAACCAAGAGCCGGTGTGTCATGTAATCGTAAAGTGCTTGAAGCTTAACTGCCAAATCACCCCCGGCATTCATATCCAGGCTTGCCTTCAAACCATGATCAATGATCATAATAGCTTTTGAGATCATCTGTCCTTTCTCAGCAATCTCATTATGTTGCATGTGTATTCTGGCTTTAACCAAAGCTTCCTGCGCACCTTCAAATAGCATTAAGACGAGTTTGTGTGGATCGGCTGATTCAATACTTGTTTCAACCCCTACACGCTGATAAGCGGATATTGCACTATTCATGGCGGTATACATTCTATACTCCTTGTTTTTTATAGAAGAGGCTGATTATTATCTATTATTATTTTTATAGTTTGGATAGTTGTTGTGTCAGGAAGGTGCTAGTTTGAGTCATACTCGCCATTGTTGTATCCAATGCAGTAAATTGAGCTCGTAGTCGTTTTTCTGTATCGGCGAGCCGCTGATTCAAAGTATCTCGCTGCGATCCTATATCTTTGATCGTCGAATTTATGCCATCTATACGACTATCAATTAGGCGGCCATCCAACATGTCACCTGTCAATTTATTTAATTTTGCTGCAAAACCATGCGCAAAATCTATTTCCCCCCTGGCGCCAGTACCGCCTCCAGTTATCTTGAGAGCGAGTCCGCTGCTATTAGCCGCACCGGTTAATGTTTGGCCGGAACCTGTTGCAGTAATACCATCAATCGTACCTGCTACGTCCACTCCTGCAGTTTCAGCAGGCGTGCCGAATAAGTCCGATTTGCCATTTCCTCCAGTGATCGATACGGCTGAAGCAGAACCATAACGATTTGAAACAACCGCTAGCTTTCCGGAAGATTCGCTTACGGCAACTTTTATGCTGGCGGAAGAAAGTGCTGAAGCGCCGTTAATCTTTGATTGAATTTCAGCTGCTAAAGAAGTGGCTGTGTAGGTGCCTGCAGCCAATGTTATATTGGCACTTACACCATCGACATTCAAACTTAACGAATCATTGATTCCAGCATTGATAGTCAATGCAGCTGCCGTATTGCCTATGGCACTGCCTTGTGTTGCAACGCGGCTAATATTTAGTGAATACTTTCCATTAACTGTATCGGATGTGGCGCCGGCAAATGATACGAGGCTATCACTAGTTTTTCCAACAGAGGCGAATAATGTCGAGATATCTTTGGTTGGATCATTTAGCACATTGGAGAACTTAGAAGAATCAAATTGCAATGTTCCATCAGATTGGAAGGAGATTCCCACTTCTGATAATAAACTTAACCCTCCGCCAGCTGTTGTCAGTGGATCAGAAATTGCACCGCGTATGCGCGCTTGAATTGATCGAACTGTTGAGTCTCCAGTTAAAATAGATGCTTGCTTGGTAGATGGATCATATTTCGTGAGACTAACAATAGTTTTGTTTAAATCATTAAAAGATTGTACAAATGAAGATATGGCGCTTTGAGCACCCGTGGTGTCGCGCGATATGTTTAAGGTTGTTGTAGTGCCTGGATTAGCTTTTAATAAATTTAACGTAACGCCTTCAATGGCATCAGTGATGTTGTTTGATGCCTTGCTGATTGAAATGCCGTCTATGACAAGTGTGGCATTACTAGCAGAAACAGTCTGTGTGAGGTTGGAGGTCCCGCCAGCCGATGCGTCGTAAACAAGCTGAGAAAGCCCTGTGTTATCGGTATTATTACCATCTGCATCGGCTGCGGTTATTTTTAGCGCATTGCTTAGACCAGTGTCTTGGGAGGCAATTACTAAGCGGTTACCTGTTCCATCATTGACTATGCTTGCAGATACACCTGCATTGGCTTGGTTGATTGCATCACGGATACCAGAGAGCGATGAATTGCCCGTAGGTATAGTAATCGATTGTGCTGCTTTGTCCGGATTAAGTGTGAACGTGCCGCCATCGTATGTGCCAAATTGTATAGTTAAAGTACCGTTACCGACTGTAGAACTTGTGGTAGCGAAGCTGGCTGATTTTAGCTTTTGTGATTGTGCAAGTGTCTGAACTTCTAATGAATGGCTTCCAGTTACTGTGGATGATGTAGCGCTTGCACTGGCAAGTGTTGTATCAGTTATATTGGCTGTTACGGCGTTAAATTTTGCCGGATCGGATAATGCAGTAAGGCTACCCTGAAAGGAAGATAACGCTCCTTTCAGAGTGCCAAAAGCGGTTAATCGAGTTTGCTGTTTGGCTTCTTTAGCATCAAGATCCGTCAGTGGTTGGCTTTCTACCTTCATTAGCTGACTGACAATGCTGTTAACATCTAAACCTGATCCAATTCCTGGTGACGCAAGCATTTTTATTCTACCCGTATAATAATTTTGATCATGCTTTACCGTTAAATAGCAATCCTTGTACCTTATCCAGTGTACGTGCTATTTCAACAGCTTCTTTTGACGGCATTTGACGAATGACTTCGTTGGTACGAGCATCCATCACTTTGACGATTGTTTTTCCAGTATCTTCATCGATTGAAAATTGTAGATTGTGTGCCAGATTATCGACAGCACCTTGAATCTTTTGAACGGCCTGCTTAACTTGTTCCGCAGATTCAAGATTATTATTTGATTTTGGTTCTGCAGTTGGAACCGGTGATGAAATTACGTCCTCATTAGAATTCGATGATGATACTTTCCGGGGTGTCGAAAATATTGCCGAGGATGATGGTGGTGCAGCGACCGCACTTGATTGATTAATAGTCATAGTCATTTTGTAGCTCCTTAAAGTCGAAGGAAACGCAGATATACCTGCTAAATCCGCGTTTCCGACAGCTTTATCTAATACAAATTATCATCGATTAAGATCTGTTTAACGTAATAGTGATAAAACGTTATTAGGTAGTGAATTTGCCTGCGCAAGAATCGCCGTACCTGCTTGTTGCAGAATTTGGCCGCGAGTCAAGTTGGCGGTTTCTGCGGCAAAGTCGGCATCTTGAATCCGGCTGCGAGAAGCGGACAGATTTTCGGAAGTGCTTTGTAGATTGGCGATGGTCGAGCTGAAGCGGTTTTGAATCGCACCCAAATCACCGCGTGAACTGTTGATTTGAGCCAAAGCAGCGTCCAGAGTTTTCAGTGCAGCTTGTGAATTGGTTGCTGATAATAGATCCAGCGTTGCTACTGAATTGAAAGAGCTGACTGAAGTTCCAAATACATCGGTATTTGCGTTGAGTGCGCTGATCTGGCCGGCAGAGCTGGCAAGTTCAACCGTACCAGTTATGGTTGTTGAGTCCGTTGCAGCACCACCGGTTAATGTTGTGGTAGTTGTTCCTGCTACGATGTCAGCCGTTTTTGTAGCGCCTGTATTGCCGAAATCTACAACTGTAATGTCTCTACCATCAGAAGTTGATAAAGTAATCACGGATTTGTCGCCTGGGGTTGCAAATGAAGCGGTAACGCCAGTGGTCGATTGCAAGCCATTGATTGAAGCGGCCAGGCTGCTTAAATCTGATTTGTCGGTAACAATGGCGGATACCGAGCTGCCATTCAGTGTCATGGATACTGTGCCGGCACTCGCAAGATTTCCTAAGGTAGCACTATTGGTGGCTGTTGCCGTAATGCCAATGTTGGAGGCTGCGGTATTAATGGCTGCGGCAATGGTTTTTGCATCAGCACCGGCTGCATATGAGATTGCGGTTGCTGTGCCCTTGTTGGTGGTCAGTGCCAGATCAGTTTCAGCAGCGACGCCATTGGCAGCTAAGGCAGCACCGGCTGCTGTTGTTGTGCCCATGGCAGTTCCGGTAGTGTTCAGAATATGACTGCCCAGAGCAGTAGCGCGTGAGTCGCCAATCGAGGCAATGTTAATGGTTTGATTGGCATTGGCGCCAACCTGAAAGCTTTGGTTGAGGAAAGAGCCATCCAATAAGTTTAAGCCGTTAAATTGGGTTTGGCTGGCAACGCGTGTTACCTCCGCGCTTAGCTGTGAAACTTCAGCCTGAAGCGAGGCACGATCACTGGCGCTATTGGTTGCGTTGGCAGATTGAACTGCGAGCTCACGAATACGTTGCAGGTTGTTGCCAATCTCGCCCAGTGCGCCCTCGGCGGTTTGCGAGAGAGAAATGCCATCGTTCGCATTACGCACAGCTTGGTTCAAGCCGCGAATCTGTGAGGTCATTCTTTCTGAAATCGCCAGACCTGCGGCGTCGTCTTTAGCACTATTAATGCGTAAGCCAGACGATAAGCGTGTCAAAGCCGTATTCAGTGAAGATTGTGAATTATTTAAGTTACGTTGCGCATTCAGTGAGGCAATGTTTGAGTTAATAGTTGCTGTCATTTGGGTTCTCCTTTTTGATAACCGTTGGTTTTGGCATAATTGCCATTTACGACGTTGGTTGCCCTGCAATCCAAGAGGGTGTGTAACCACCGTTGATTGCAGTTATCGGAAATCGTTCTGAAAAGTTTAGGATTTTGCTTTCATGATTTTTGTCTAATTGTTAAATTAATATGAGCTATTCATATTAGAAAATGATTTTATCTTGTGAAATTATCTTGTAAAATTAGGAATATATTCAGTTGGTTAATTTGATGAGTTAAGAGAAAGGTATGTTGTATTGACTTCAAATGGCGGTACGCTGAAATGATTAATGAAGAAAAGCTGAATTTATTGATGGTCGAAGACTCCGAGGAGATTATCGGCCGGGTACTGCAAATACTTTTGCAAGGCGGTTTTGATGTTGATTGTCTATGTGTTAGTACCGCAGCAGCTTTGGATGAAGCCTTGAAAAGCCAGGATTGGCAAATAGTATTATCCGACTATCATTCGCTCGAATTGGATGCCGAGGAAGTTATACAAATCATTGGAGGAAGAAATCTCAATATACCGCTGATCATCATATCCGGTGAAGTTGATGAAGAAGCGGCCGAGCATATTATGGCTTTAGGCGCTTACGATTTCATGATGAAATCGAACCTTGCCCGATTGGTTCCGGCAATCCGGCGCAGCTTGCATGAAGTGAAAAATTTCCAGCGCTTCATTAACACACAAACTGCATTGCAAAAGAGCGAAGCGCTTTTTCAAGCGATTGCCTCTAACCTTCCAGGTGTGGTTTTTCAATTTTTATTATCGGGTAATAACCAAGCGAGCTTTCCTTATGTGAGTGATGCCAGTGAAACATTATTGGGGCTATCTCCCCAGATGCTCATGGAAAGCCCCGAACTATTTCCTGCATTAATATTACCGGAAGATAAAAAATCTTATCATCAATTGATGATGATCTCCGCCGAGCAGCTTTCGACTTGGAATTGGGAGGGTTGTATTCAAGTAAAGGGGGATAGCGATATCAAATGGATCAGCCTGCGGGCAACGCCGAGGAGAATGGCGAATGGTGCTACTCTTTGGGACGGGATTATGATCAATATTACGCGCAATAAACTAGCAGAAAGAGAGATTGTGCGCTCCCGTGAGCAGCTTGCGGAGTTATCGTCTTATTTACAGAGAGTAAAAGAGCAGGAGCGGGCTCGAATTGCGCGCGAAATTCACGATGATATCGGCGGAACGTTAACTGCAATCAAATGTGAGTTGTATCCTTGCATGGATACAACAGCAAGAAAACCGGAGTTTTATCAACAGAAAGCGAGGTCGATAGAGTCGCTTGTGGATCGGGTAATCGATAGCACACGGCGGATTTCACTTGATTTGCGGCCGGGAATTCTGGATTGCGGTATTGTGGCGGCGGTACAATGGCAGGCCAAAGAATTTAGTGATCGTACCGGTATCGTCTGCAAAGTTTTCTGCGCAACTGATGAAATATCGCTAGATTCCGATTTGGCGATCGCGATTTTTCGTGTTTTCCAAGAAACATTGACCAATATTTCCAAGCACGCCAATGCTTCCCGGATTCAGGTCAAGCTTGTCGAATTGGAAGGATTGATTTTTCTTGAAGTGGTGGATAATGGGTGTGGTATTACCAATATTGATATGGAAAAGCAGGACTCTTTTGGGATACGGGGGATGCGCGAACGCTGTCAGCAGTTGAAAGGAAACTTCCATATTGCTGGAGATCCCGGTAAAGGAACAAAAGTGACGATACTGATACCCACCGGTAACTTGGATTATCAGCCCGGGCATGTGGTTGAATTGGAAGGTAAGCTTACAGGTTCTGTGCAGTCTCAGGCAGCGATAAAAAAGAAAAAGAGGGTTTCGCGGCTTTAGAGGCCGGAGGTTTTCATGATAAGTGTGATGATTGCCGATGACCATGCGATTGTGCGTCAGGGTTTGAAACAAATACTGAGTGAAACTGATGATATAAAAGTAACCGGTGAAGCGGAGACCGGATTTCAGGCAATCAAAATCGCACGGCAGCAAGACTTCGATGTCATGTTGCTGGATATTTCACTACCAGATAGAAATGGTATTGAAATTTTAAAGCAGATTAAAAAAGATAAGCCAAGTCTGGCAGTGCTCATGCTCAGCATGCATAACGAGCATGAATTTGCCATTCGTGCATTGAAGGCGGGCGCGTCCGGCTACCTCAATAAACAAAGCGCGCCGGCGCAATTGGTAGTGGCTATCCGTCAGGTAGCGGCTGGCGATAAGTATGTCAGCCCGGTCGTTGCGCAAGAACTTGCCAATATCGTTAATTCGGATGTCGATAAGCCGCTGCACTCCACATTATCCGACCGGGAATATCAGACACTGTGTTTTATTGCCGCAGGAAAAACTCTGTCGGAGATATCGGCTGAGATGTTTCTGAGTCCTAAAACAGTCAGTGTTTACCGGGCAAGATTACTGGAGAAACTCAAGTTGACTAACAATTCGGAGCTTATTCGTTATGCGATTAAGAATAAATTGGTTGACTGATTTCTTGATTGTTGCGGTCAGTTAATTTTTTCATCGGATCAGGATTGAGATTTATCTGCTTGGCCGATATTTTTTGCACTTTGAACTGCCTGGGTACTGTAATTAATTTTGGCCAATTCTATGAAGCAATTAAAAGACTTCAGTCCAACTAGTATTGCACGTGAAACATTGCGGCAGCTCGCATCGCTCAGAATTCACCCGACTCCTGACAATTATCATAAATTATATAACCAGATTTTAAGTGGCAATGAAAGCACTTCAAATTTCGTTACTGTTGCATCTGTAGAACCCGCGCTTGAATCTGCTCCGGATTGGGGTGAGACGATAGAAGCGCTATTGAAACAACTAGAGAGTAAACAAGGTGCGTTGACAACCGCAAAGAAGAAAGAAGGCGTGAATCGAGTTCTGATAAAGTTCTCGAAAGATTCAAAGCAATTGCACAATAAGTTAAAAGCGCTGATCGATTCATGGGGAGCATCAGCAATCGAGGCTCAAGAATCAAACACGGATCTTCGAACGGAAGAAGTGATATCACAGATTGATCCGGATAAACAAGACGTAGAATCAGAACAAGTAGCCTTACAATCAACCTCTTTCCTCGGACATTTTACAGATCAATTGCTGGGGGGGCTGGCGCAAATGCTAGAGCATATTGTAGCTCGGCAAGTGGATGATATTACCTTGGCTGATGAAGCGAGGATGCTGGCGCAGCAAGTGCATAAGATCCAAAAAGAGTCAGAAATGGAGCAATTTGCAGCTGATTTCGGACAATTTTGCCGCAAGTTTGATGCTTATGGCGAGAATGGCCGGAAATTGCAACAAGGCTTGCTCAAGCTACTCAATATGCTAATGAACAATACCGGTGAATTGCTGGCTGATGACCGGTGGATGGGAGCTCAGATCGGTAAATTGCGTGAAACGATATCTAGGCCATTGGATCTTCAGGTCATCGAACAAGCGGAATGTTATCTCGCGGAAATCACGCAAAGACAGGAAATAATCCAGCATAACTTAAGCGAAGCCAAACTGACATTGAAACAGATGGTGACTTCTTTAATCACCAATATTGAAGAATTAAGTGATACAACCGGAGAGTATCAGGAAAAACTGGAACAGTATTCCGAGAGAATCAGTAAAACGGATGATATAAAAGAACTTAATCATCTGCTGATGCAACTCATGGAAGAAACCAAGCAGATGCAGAAAAGCGCATCAAATTATCGTGATGATTTTCTTGCGGCACGTGCCGAAGCTAGCATGGCGCGAGACAAAATCAATCAACTTGAAACCGAGTTGCAGGAAATGGGTGAGAGAGTTCACGAGGATCATTTGACCGGCATACTGAACCGGCGCGGTTTGGATAGCGCCTTCGAACGCGAAACTTCCCGCTCGATACGTCATAAGACACCTTTGTGTTTCGCTTTTCTGGATATTGATAATTTCAAACAGTTAAATGACACTCATGGCCATAAAGTGGGGGATGATGCGTTGATTTATTTAGTTGAATCTGTTAAGGATGCAACGCGCCCTGAAGACGTGGTGTCGCGTTATGGCGGCGAGGAGTTTGCGCTTTTGCTGCCTAATACAAATCTTGAAGAGGCTGTGCAAATTTTATCCAGAATACGACGGAATCTAACCAAGAAATTCTTCTTACACGAAAATAGGCGCTTGTTAATTACTTTCAGCGCTGGTGTTGCACAGCTACAAGTGGGCGAATCTCAAGAAAGTATTTTCAAGCGTGCAGACGAAGCAATGTATCGCGCAAAGAAGAGTGGCAAGAATCGGATTCTTATAGCCGAATAATCTCTTAAATTTTCGATTAATTAATCGACATATCTTTTCTATCGGTAAATAACACCGATTTCCCTTTTTATTCATTCAATCTATTAACTAGCAGCTCTGCTAATGTTGTCAGCATGGCAGGTTATGCCGGAATGGGTTCTCCTTCGCAATCCAAAAAATTATCTTCTGAACCGGCATAGCCGGGTCAATTGAGGAGAATAGCAATGCAAGAAGTTATTAAACAAAAACAGAAAAGAATGCTGAGATTGGTTAAATCGACAAATGCTATTAAGAGTGAGCAGGGACGTATGATTGATTCTGAAGACTATTACAAGCAAGTGGAGCGTTACGCAGAACAGATCCGTAAGACAAGTAACGCGGACGAAATCATCGGCATTCTTGACATTGTGTTGTCGGAAACCCGGGGATTGAGATTTAGTAATGAAGTTTTTACAGCACAAGAGCAAGTCAAACTTGCAGAGCAGAAGATTGAGTCATTGAAGGATGAATTGGAGCAATTGCGCGGGCTTGTGCAAACAGATCAGATGACTGGCGCATTCAATCGGCGCGGATTAGAGGATATTTTTAAGCGTGAGGCAGCTCGTGCAGACCGCAATGCGCAGTCATTGGGCGTGATTCTGATTGATCTGGATAACTTTAAGCTGATTAATGACAACTTCGGTCATCAATACGGCGACAGCGTGCTTATCAATTTAGTCACTGTCGCCAAAGAGACGCTACGGCCTTCAGACATCGTTGCACGATTCGGTGGGGAGGAGTTTGTAATTCTATTGCCCGATGTGGATATGCAGGATGCGCTGATGATTATTCAACGGATTCAAAATAATTTGGCAAGAAATTTCTCGATTCAATCCGATAATCAAGTGTTGCCGATAACTTTCAGTGCGGGTGTTGCTCTACGGTCATTTGGTGAGCATCAGAATTCAGTCCTCAATCGAGCCGATAAAGCACTCTACCAAGCGAAGCGAACAGGAAAGAACCGAGCAATTCCTGCTTTGATTTAGGCGTTTAGTCCCACGGTATGCTGGTG
>JAFEEI010000131.1 GCA_018241205.1 Pseudomonadota bacterium | reverse complement strand
GCGCTCCGGCACGCTGACCTACGAAGCGGTGGCGCAGTTGATGGCGCTTGGCCTCGGGCAATCGACTTGCATCGGGATTGGCGGTGATCCGGTGAATGGCCTGAAGCACCTGGATGTGTTGCAGTTGTTCAATGACGACGACGAAACCGATGCGGTGCTGATGGTCGGGGAGATCGGCGGCAGCGACGAAGAGGATTGTGCACGCTGGGTCAAGGACAACATGCATAAGCCGGTGGTCGGTTTTATCGCCGGTGTCACCGCGCCGCCGGGCAAGCGCATGGGGCACGCCGGTGCGATCATTTCCGGCGGCAAGGGCACGGCGCAGGAGAAACTCGACGTGATGGAATCGTGCGGCATCAAAGTCACGCGCAACCCGGCGGAAATGGGCAAGTTGTTGAAATCGGTTTTGTAATTACGTTATTTTTTGCCAAAAGGTTTTTTCATGCGTTTTCGTTTATCGTTTTTCATCATTCTTTTCACCGTCATCGTCTCCGCTTGCAGCACAGTACCCGATAAGCAGCATCCGCTGTCCGACAAGCAACTCCCGCTGCCTGGTAAAAAGCCGGAGCGGCCCGCAGGCCCGCTACCGCAAAGCGCCAAGCCGAAATATAACCTGACCGGTTATCCGGAAAATACGAAGCAGGGCTATATCGATGGTTGTGAAACCGCAAAAAGAACCGATTGGGCATTCAAAGACCTGAATCGCTATGAACAGGATGGGCAATACCGCATGGGGTGGGATGATGGTTTTGCCTTGTGTAACGTAAAGAAATAAACAAGTTAAAGCGAAGTGAATTGTCAGGCTATGCCGTTTTCCTCGTTCATCCTTCGACAAGCTCAGGACGAGCGGCGAAAATGTTAAGTTAGGGCTATCCCACAGATTCACGGCTACAGGAGCGCAGCTGTGAGCACCTGGTTAAGATAGCAGGCGAATGCGGACTGAAGCTGTGCCAAAATTACAATCGCAAAACCCTCGTTTGGCGCTGCATCGACCGTCAGAAGGAACGGATGAACTGCTGGCGCGCACCCATCGGATTTTGACACAACGCTCCAAAGATAAGAACTAGTTGTATGCCTTGCATGCGCGGGAAGCCGAGCGCATAGCCAAGGGCAAAGCTCATACACCGTAAGAATTTGGCGTGAAAGTATCGATTGCCATCACGTTCAAGGAAGAATTGTTCTAGGCGCTCGTTCGATGCCGGGCAATCCGTATGACGGAACGCTGCCCAAAGCCCTAGAGTATGCGAGCATGTTGAGTGTCACTGCGATACATACAGTGATTGTGGATCGCGGTTACGTGACGTCGATACACCGGCACAAGAATACTGCGCTCAGGTCAGTACCGGGGATTGACTAAAGAGCTGAAAGCGATGATCAAGTGGCGCAGCGCCATTGAGCCGGCCATCAGACACATGAAAGCAGATGGCAAATTAAATCGCAACTGGCTCAAGGGGCGGCTCGGCGATGCGATTCACACCATTCTGTGTGGTACCGTCACAACATCCGCCTGCTGCTGCGCTGATTGTGGCTTTACTGCGCCTTGATGCTGGCGATATTGTTTGGCAACAGCGAAGAAAAAACATCCTCAACAGCATAATCGAGATCTCTCTCGCTATAAAAACGTATTTATCAGAGCTGACTAACATCTAAATATTTCCATGTTAAGAAGGTGGCACCCTGTCCGATTACCGTGCCGTTGGGTTCGTGGATATTCCAGATGAGAATCGAATCGGCCAGGAAGCGTTGGCCGGTGCTGGAGATTCTGATGCCGCTGTAATCGGCAATATAGCCTTGCTTTTTGACTTGTTCCAGCATGTGGGCACGCTCTTCCTGTTTGGCAGGTTCCGCCGTCAAGCGGGAGGGGGTTTGTGTAAATTGCTGCCAATTCATTACCCATAAATCGAGCGCCGCCCGATTACCGTAATTCAAAACCGGATCGTCTTCCGCACCGTGCGATGCCACGACAAATGCGCTGTTGAATAGCCGCTCCGCTTGTTCCGGCGGTGTGCCCGCGCGTTCGATCAATTCGTGCTTTACCCAGTACGCGTAGCTATCGAGCAAATACTGGCACCATTGCACTATTTTGGGATCAGCCCAGTCAGTTTGCATCATACGTAAGAACTCTCAGTACTGTTTACAGAGAGTTTGATTGAAATAAGCGTTGAGTATTTCATAAGGAGTGGCGTTATTCAAACTCTTATGGGGTTTTACGGTGTTGTAAAAGTTAATGAAACGGGAAAGCTGAATGCGCCATATGTTCATCAGGGTGCGGATGACCCGCTCGGCTTTACCGTTGGTTCGCGGACGATTGATGCGGGTAAACTTCTGACCGGTACCGTTTAGTCTGCAAGCTTTGCCGAAAGCATGATTGTCAGTTCCTTTAAATTTCGTACCGTTATCCGAATAAGCGCAGCCGATCCGATAAGGGCATTGAACAATAACAGTGGTTATGAGAAAGCGAGCTGCGCTGTGCTGGGTTTTACCGGGAAAAATACCGGTTACAGCTCCCTGGAGAAATCATCAATGGCCACAAACAGATACTCGCGAGGATTGCGAGCGGATTGTCCTTTCAAGAAGGGAAGCCGTTTGGTATCGAAGTGAACGAGTTCACCTGGGTAAGACGTGTATAACGCTTGGGCGGTACGCTTGAGCCGTTCTTGGATGGTTTGCTCGGCCTTAGCCAGGTGCTTGAGACATACTGCAACATCTTGAACCGCTGGTTGGTACAGTCAGCGGCGTAAATCCCTGAATACTGTAAACAACGCTAGAAATTCTTACAAATCAGGTGCTGCGAAACAGTCATTGACTTCTCCACCGGTGATTTTAAACTCGACTGGTAAGCCATAACCGCCGATCACTAAATGGATCTTGGTGGTATTACCTGCACGGCTTTTCCCAATGGCTTGTGATTGTTGGCTTGCCGCTCCCGCGCTATGCTGGTGTGCTTTAACATAGCTGCCATCAATAAATTTCCATTCCGGATCAATAGCCAATGACTTGAGAATCCTTGACCATTTGTTGCTTAATGACCGCGCATTGAATCTTTTATAAATGGAATTCCAGCAACCGAACGCTTTGGGCAGGTCTCGCCACGGACACAACCAACCCGCATTCGATACAGCATGCCTTCCACTGTCATGTGCAGATTGCGCTTGTTATAAATCGCTTCTTGAAGCAGAATCTTCTCTAGCTTCGACCAAAACTCATCACTGAGCATCAATCGGGGCATCGCAAACTCGTTTTATCGGTAGGGTAGTATAAGAGCCTAACTATTAATAGTTTTTTATCTATTAGATACTTATCTTGAAACGTCAACAGACCTTAGCAAACCTGATGGGTATCAAGATAATTTCACCACCTGATCATATATCGTTTATTTAACTGGTAATTAAATGTCTTTTATATTTAAAGCAACTGCAAGTGCATTTCGTGATCTGATACGTTTTAAGATTGCTTGGATTGTAGTTTGGCCAATTTTTGTTTCAATTCTATTTTGGCTTATCATTGGGTTTATTTTTCGCGAAAATTTTTCCGAATTGATCATTTTGTTTTTGAATGAAGCCGGTATCGGTGAATGGTTGCAGAATCTGGGTTCTGACTGGGTATCTACCGTTATCGAAAATTTAATTTACTTGATGGTTTATATACCGCTTGTAATAGTAACGACATTAATTATAACGGCTATTTTTGTAATGCCAGCACTGATCAATCTGGTGGCGAATCGCGACTACCCCGAGCTTAAGCGTAAATATGGGGGTAGTATCGCTGGAAGTATCATTAATGCGATGCTCGCCAGCGGGGTATTTATACTGATCTGGGTTGTCACTGTGCCGCTATGGGCAGTAGGAGCGGGTATTATCGTTCCCTTTGTGGCAGCGGCATTTATGAATCAACAGTTATTCCGCTATGATGCGTTGTCCGAGCACGCCACCAAACAAGAAATTAAATTGATCTGTGCGCAAAACCGGTATTCGCTATGGGGGTTGGGGTTGCTAACAGGATTGATTCAGTTTGTGCCGGTGCTCAATTTGCTGGCTCCAATCTTTACAGCTCTGGCGTTTATTCATTTTGGCTTGGATCATCTAAAGCTGGTGCGAGGCAGTGATGCGAGAAAAAATGATTCATCTATCGATAATCAATAATTTTTACGTATTGAAACAAAAATAACGCCAGTCAAACCGAAATTAAATATGGGCGTGCGTGAGTGGGATCCTGGTTTCATTGATCGTTCACCGATGTTTGAATCCTTTCTCTGTCTGAAAAAATATATATGGAATCGACAAGACTGGCCGGAGCCGGATGATCTCAATCATTTCAATTTCCAACAAAATCAGCAGATTTTTACCCGCTCGGGAAAGCTTATCCGTTTTGTACCCCAAATTCCTGGGAAACAGGGTTTCGAACAAAAATATGAATCAAGAATTTATTTGACTGGTCAAGTGCCGACAAGGGCTGGGAATTGGCATGATTTTTTTAATGCATTGGTGTGGAAAGTATTTCCGCACGCCAAGTCGGTGCTCAATGAATTGCATTTTCAGGCACAACTGGCGGAACTATCCGATAAGGACAAAAACCGGTGCGGCTTGAGGGATGCCGCAACACTTTTTGATGAATCAGGCGTAGTTGTCCTCAGCAGTAAGTTTTCATTAATTCAATTAATCAAAAATTTTGAATGGAAAGAATTATTTTGGCGGCAGCGTAGCGCAGTGCTGTCATCCATGCGATTTTTTATTTTTGGGCATGGCTTGTATGAAAAAGTACTGGATCCCTATACCGGTATGACTGGAAAAGCCATTATTTTCGAAGTAAAGCAAACCTTTTTTACGCAAGCGCTGCCGGTTCAACTTGCTGCGATTGATTTGATGCTGGAGCCTTTTTTGCTACACACGTTATCGTCCAGTTCCGATCTCGCGCCTGTTCCCTTGCTAGGTTACCCAGGCTGGATTGAAGATAATAACGATGAAATATATTATGAAAATAAAAAATATTTTCGCGAGCGTCATAAGCTCAATCCAATGATCTAAAAATATTTCCTCGTTGATCATGGAGTGCCAATTTGGAAAACTCCCTTGGGGTAATGAGCAATGAGCGAATTAATCTTGATGTTTTTCGAATTCCGGTTATTTTTTTGTTAAAATACAGAGTTTAATTTACTAATTTATTGGAGTATTTAATGGCGATTGAAAGAACACTATCCATCATTAAACCGGATGCTGTCGCGAAGAATGTGATTGGGAAAATTTATTCCCGTTTTGAATCAAATGGTTTGAAAATTATCGCGGCGCGCATGGTGCATTTATCGCAAGCCGATGCGGAACAATTTTACGCTGTGCATCGCGCACGTCCATTTTTCAATGATCTGGTTAAGTTCATGATATCCGGTCCTGTGATGGTGCAAGTGCTGGAAGGGGATGACGCCATTAAGAAGAATCGCGATTTAATGGGCGCTACCGACCCCAGGAAAGCAGAGAAAGGAACGATTCGCGCCGACTTTGCCGACAGCATTGATGCTAATGCCGTGCATGGTTCGGATGCGCCAGAAACCGCCGCGGTTGAAATTGCTTGTTTCTTTCCGGCATTGAATATCTATTCTCGTTAAAACACGACACACTGTGGCGCGATAGTAGTGACAATCAATCTGTTAAATTACGACGGCAAGGGTCTGGTTGATATTTGCACCGGAATAGGCGAAAAACCTTTCCGTGCGAAACAGCTGCTGCGCTGGATACATCAGTCCGGCACGGCTGATTTTGCCGCAATGAGCGATCTGGCCAAAAGTTTGCGCGAGAAACTGGCTACGATGGCAGTTATCGAATTGCCGCAAATCACGTATGACTCTGTGGCCGCAGACGGCACGCGTAAATGGCTATTGTCGGTCGGCTCCGGCAACGGTATAGAAACGGTATTCATACCGGAAGCCAATCGCGGCACGCTCTGCGTATCCAGCCAAGTGGGGTGCGCTTTGGCATGTGCTTTTTGTTCGACCGGGAGGCAAGGGTTTAATCGTAATTTAACAGTGGCCGAGATCATCGGGCAATTGTGGATTGCCAACAAGATGGTCGGATTGGAAGTCAGCGATAAGGTACCGCAGGCAAATCGAGCCGTGACCAACGTGGTCATGATGGGGATGGGGGAGCCGCTGGCTAATTTTGATAATGTGGTTACCGCGCTGGACATCATGCTGGATGATCATGCGTATGGTCTGTCCCGCCGGCGTGTAACCGTCAGTACATCCGGGTTGGTGCCTGCAATAGACCGTTTGCGGGAGCGTTGTCCGGTCGCTTTGGCGATTTCTTTGCACGCACCGAACGATGCATTACGCGATCGGCTGGTACCGATTAATAAGAAATACCCGATCAAGGAATTGCTGGCGGCCTGCCAGCGCTACTTGCCGTCCGCTCCGCGTGATTTCATCACGTTCGAATACGTTATGCTAGACGGTGTCAATGATAGTGCCGCGCATGCGCGCGAGCTCATTAAACTGGTGCAGGATGTTCCTTGTAAATTCAATTTAATCCCATTTAATTCATTTCATGATTCCGGGTTTAAGCGTTCAAGCGCTGAGGCTGTACGGGTTTTCCGGGATGTATTGATGCAAGCAGGATTGGTTGCCACGGTGCGGAAAACCCGGGGTGACGATATCGCCGCAGCTTGCGGTCAGCTGGCCGGTCAAGTAAAAGATAAGACGCGCCGCACAGCCGGTTTAAAAATAGAGGCGGTGCAGTGAAAAAAAAGCGGTTTCTTTTTGCACTGTTAGCGGCGCCGTTATGGCTAAGCGGGTGCGTGCAACAAGCGGTGAACAATGGCACGCCGGTTCAGACCGGATCGGAGCGGGCTTTGCAGAGCGCGAAAATCCATACTGAGCTGGCAGCCGAGTATTATTATCGAGGACAGCTCGATGTTGCCATCGAAGAAGTCAATGAAGCATTGAAGGCTCAATCCAATTACGCACTGGCTTACAATGTGCTGGGGTTGATCAATATGACGTTGAATGAGGACAGTAAAGCACTGGAGAATTTTGAGCATGCCATCCGATTGGCGCCGAGAAATTCAGAAATCCGCAATAACTATGGCTGGTTTCTATGCCAGCGCTTTTCGCAACACATGGATCAAGCGATTGAGCATTTCATGGCGGCGGCCAAGGATCCGCTCTATGCCACACCGGAAATGTCCTTTGCCAACGCTGGAATTTGCGAGACAAAACGCCAGAATTATACGGAAGCAAGACTGCTTTTCCAGAAGGCGTTATCCCTTCAACCAAACTATTCGCCTGCAGTAATCGGATTGATTGATATCGATTTTCAACGCGGTAATGTGGCGGAAGCAAAATCCAAGCTGGCGCAGTTCTCACAGAATAACCCGCCCACCGCGGAGAGTCTGTTGATGGCGATAAAAATTGAACGGGCGATGGGTAATCAATTGGCCGTTGACAGCTATATTTTTCAGTTGCAGAAACATTTTCCTGAATCCAAAGAAATGGCCATGATTCGAGAAGGAAAGGTGAAATGATGAATACAACGGATGAGAAAAACAGCGGCGATCGGCAATTTTCTGAGATTGCTCAGGCTGCGCCGACGGCACAAGGAGATGCAGCCATGATCGCGGAACAGACCACTTCAATAGCTCAGCGTGAAGAAGATTCCAATGTGCTGGCATCCGGCGGTTCTGATAATCATCACAGGCAGCTTCAAACCAATAATAATTACAACAGTATGAATATATCTGCTGATAATCAGCAGGCAAAAAATGAATTTAACAGCGCTGATCCGGCGAATACAGTGCAAAGTGCAGGACATTTATTGCGCAATGCGCGAATAGCCAAAGGCATGAGTGTCGATGAGGTATCGCGGCAACTACGCCTTTCGGTGCGGCAAATTGAGGCAATCGAAAAAGAAGACTTTGAGAGGATACCCGGACGTACATTTTTACGTGGCTTTATTCGCAATTATGCTCACCTGGTTCAACTGGATCCTGCCCCGTTGCTGCAAATGCTCCCGGCATCAACACGAGTGGTTTCAACCTATGAACGTACCCCGTTCAAGAGCAAACAAATATCGTTTTCCTCGAATCGCGAAGCTCCGGGGAATCATTCATTGATTATTGCTGCCATTTTGCTTGTTATCGTATCAAGTGCGTATTTTCTTTTTGAAAACGGCGGCTGGAATGAGAATTCCGATTCCAGCGCCGCTAGTGAAGAAACGAAGAATGAATCTGCCACAGCGTCAGTGGAGATTCAATTGCCTTTGCCGGCGGCTGGTAAGAATTCAATCGATGCGCCATTGAATAAATCATCCGAAATTACGCATACGGCACGCAATCCGGAAAATGCTGAGACAACAGCGGACGTAAAAACAGATACCGTAACAGTAGACATTAAGTCCGCTGTAGAGAAAGCCGAAAAGTCCGGAAGAATAGAAAAAACTGAGAAAGCTGAAAAAGTAGAAAAAACCGAAAAAATAGAGAAAAAAACGGATACGCCCAAGAACATGGGGCATTTACATTTCAAGTTTACGGCCGACTCTTGGGTAAAAGTTGTTGACGGCGCTGGTACTTCCGTTTTCGAGCAACTCAAGAAAGGCGGCAGCGAACAGATTGTCACCGGCAAGCGGCCGTTGTCGATCGTGATAGGCAATGCAGCGGGGGTCAATCTCACCTATAATGATAAGGAAATCGATATTTCATCCTACAAAAAGCAAGGTGGAACCGCGCGTCTCACGCTCGAATAAAAATACCTGTAATCTTTTGATCACAATACTATTTACCATTAAATTATGTCTGACAATAGTTCTTCGATAAATCGCCGGCCCAGTGTGGGCGTCCGGGTCGGTTCCGTCATGCTGGGCGGCGGCGCGCCAGTCGTGGTGCAATCCATGACCAACACCGATACGGTGGATGAAACTGCCACAACCGAGCAAGTGGCGCAATTGGCGCGCGCCGGCTCCGAGCTGGTGCGTATTACCGTCAATTCGATGGAAGCGGCGAAAGCAGTGGCGGGAATTCGTGCCCGTTTGGATGATATGGATTGTCATGTGCCGTTAGTGGGTGATTTTCATTTCAACGGCCACAAGCTGCTGACCAGTTATCCGGAATGCGCGCAAGCACTGGCTAAATTGCGGATTAATCCGGGTAACGTCGGACACGGCAAGAAGCGTGACGAGCAATTCAGTACATTGATCGAAATTGCCTGTAAGTACGACAAACCGGTGCGCATCGGTGTCAACTGGGGAAGCCTGGATCCGGAAATGCTGGCGCGCATCATGGATGAGAACGCCGCTTCCAGTAATCCGCAAGACGCCAAATACGTCATGCGCGAGGCGTTGATTACGTCGGCGCTGGAGAGCGCGGCCAAAGCGGAGGAAATCGGTCTGCCGCGCAGTAAAATTGTGTTGTCTTGCAAAGTGAGTGGTGTGCAGGACTTGATTATGGTTTACCG
This sequence comes from Pseudomonadota bacterium, assembly GCA_018241205.1. Taxonomy (GTDB): domain Bacteria; phylum Pseudomonadota; class Gammaproteobacteria; order Burkholderiales; family Nitrosomonadaceae; genus Nitrosomonas. The sequence continues at coordinate 7,692 of JAFEEI010000131.1, read as the reverse complement.
GGAACTGGCCAAACGTTGCGATTATGCATTACACCTCGGCTTGACCGAAGCGGGTATGGGTTCCAAGGGGATTGTGGCGTCGACGGCGGCGTTGGCCGTGCTGTTGCAGGAAGGTATCGGCGATACCATCCGTATCTCGCTGACACCGGAACCGGGCGGAACGCGTTCGCGCGAGGTGATCGTTGCGCAGGAAATTCTGCAAACCATGGGGCTGCGCGCGTTTGTTCCGCTGGTGGCTGCTTGCCCGGGGTGCGGGCGCACCACCAGCACGTATTTCCAAGAGCTGGCGGAAAGCATTCAAGCGTATGTGCGCGACGAAATGGTGGTATGGCGCGAGCAATACGATGGCGTGGAAAATATGACGCTGGCGGTCATGGGGTGCGTGGTGAACGGTCCCGGTGAAAGCAAGCATGCCAATATCGGTATCAGCCTGCCCGGTTCCGGCGAGACTCCGGTCGCGCCAGTATTCGTCGACGGTCAGAAAACGGTCACCTTGAAAGGCGATAATATCGCCAATGAATTCCGTGCGATTGTCGATCGCTATGTCAGCGAAAAGTATCCGAGAAAAGCGGTCTGATGGCTAATGGAGTAAAAGCGATCCGCGGGATGAATGACATCCTGCCGGATGAATCGTATTTGTGGGCGCATTTTGAGCAGACCGTGCAGCACTGGCTCGCCGCTTACGGCTACCGCAATATCCGCACGCCGATCGTCGAGCAGACCGACTTGTTTATCCGCTCCATCGGCGAAGTAACCGACATTGTAGAAAAAGAGATGTATACCTTCGTCGATCATCTCAACAATGACAGTCTGACGCTGCGGCCGGAAGGCACCGCTTCCTGCGTACGTGCGGTGATTGAACATAATTTACTGTATTCTAGCCCGCAACGCTTGTATTATGCCGGCCCGATGTTCCGCCACGAACGTCCGCAAAAAGGCCGCTACCGGCAATTTCACCAAGTCGGTGTGGAAGCGCTGGGTTACGCTGGACCGGATATCGACGCGGAATTGATCGTGATGTGCGCGCGTCTGTGGGATTTGCTGGGCATTTCCGGCTTGCGGCTGGAAATCAGCACACTGGGGAATGCCGAGTCGCGCGCGTTGCATCGTTCCCGCTTGATCAAATACTTCGAACAACATCGCGATGTGCTCGACGAGGATTCATTGCGGCGCTTGCATACCAATCCGTTGCGTATCCTCGACAGCAAGAATCCAGTCATGCAAGGCATTATCGGCAATGCGCCGAAGTTGATGGACGATCTGGATGCCGAATCGCTCAGCCATTTTGAATCTTTGCAGCATATTTTGCGCGAGCAGGGGATCAACTTCGAAATTAATCTGCGTTTGGTTCGAGGGCTCGATTATTACAACCGCACGGTATTTGAATGGGTGACCGATAAGCTCGGCGCGCAAGGGACTGTCTGTGCGGGAGGGCGTTATGACGGCTTGATCGAGCAGGTAGGGGGAAAATCTGCACCCGCCTGCGGTTTTGCCATGGGCATTGAGCGCTTGCTTGCGCTGATGCAGGAATGCGGCGGAAAGATCCCGCAACCGGCGCCGCATATTTATATCGTTCACCAAGGTGATCTGTCGCTGGATTATGCTTGGAAGTGCGCTGAAACGCTCCGCGATCAAGGTTTTGACGTCATTTTACATTGCGGTGGCGGCAGTTTTAAATCGCAAATGAAAAAAGCCGATGCTTCCGGCGCGCGCTATGCCATGATTATCGGTGACGATGAATTCAAGGCGCAAGAAGTGACGCTGAAGCCATTGCGTGAACCGGTTGAACAAGCAAGTGTGAAATTAGATCTCGTTGCGGAACTGATTAATAACAAAGAACCGCACGATCAATAATAAACTGGCATTAATTAGGAAAATATCATGGCATACTCTCATGAAGATCAGGAAAGAATTGAAGGACTCGCGGCATGGTGGAAGCATTACGGCAATGCGATTACCATCGTACTGACGGCGATTCTGGTAGCGGCCGGTGGCACCAAGGCATGGCAGTATTATCAGCAGAAACAGGCGTTGCAGGCGGCCGATTTGTACGCTTTATTGCAACAAGTGCAAACCGGCGGTGACGCCACAAAAATCAACGATGCAGCACAATTGTTGAAAGAAGGATATCCTTCTAGCGGCTACGCGCCCCGTGCGGCACTCATCGCCGCGCAAGCGGATGTTCAAGCGGGCAATAACAAGCGTGCGATACAAAATCTGCAATGGATTATCGATCATGCCAAAGAAACGGAAATGCACGATATGGCGCGCCTGAGAATTTCCGGTATTTTGCTGGATGAGGGTAAGTACGACGAAGCATTACGGACGTTGAGCACCGGTCACGGTAAAACATTCGCTGGATTGTATCTGGATCGCAAAGGCGATATTCAGGTTGCAGCCGGTAAAATTTCCGAAGCCAAGTTGAGCTACCAAGAAGCGATCGACAGATTAAGCAAAAGTAACAATTATTTTAGTATCGTCCAAATGAAATTGGATGCGCTGGGTGTTTCCGACTAGATTACGCATCACAATGATTACCCTGTTGGATTTCGCTCGATCCATCGGGCGGTTATTTTGCTGCGGATTGATTTGCGCATGGCTGCTGCCAGGTTGCGGCACGATGAATCTCTTCGATATGCGTATTATCGAATCCATGAGTACAGGTATATCCGATTTGCTTGTCACCGATGAACCGATCGTCTATGACAAGGAAGAATTGGCTGCTTTAAAAGCGGTTGAACGCATTCCGCTAAAGTGGAAAGATAAAGTCAGCGAGAACGAGATCGCTTCCTTCTACACCGCCTACGACAACGGCGCAGTCTATGTGGCCGATGAATCCGGCAAGCTGACCAAATATAACGCCGCAACGGGCAAGCAAGAGTGGCAGATTAAAACCAAGAGCAAATTTTCCGCCGGCGTGGGTATTGGTGAAGGATTGATTCTGGTCGGAACGTTCAAGGGAGAAGTGTTGGCCTATAATGAATCCGGTCATATGTTATGGCAATCGCCGGTCACCAGCGAAATCCTGAGCCCGCCACAGGTGCAAAATAATGTCGTGGCCGTACGTACCGTGGACGGCCGCATCTTCGCGCTCGATGCCATCGATGGCAAGCGCAAGTGGATTTACCAAGGCGCAACGCCGTCTTTGACGGTGCGCAGCACAGCCGGGATAGCCCTGGCGCACGGCGCGATTTTTGCCGGTTTTCCGGGCGGAAAAATGGTTGCGATGAGCTTATTCAATGGCAACATCGGCTGGGAAGCCGCCGTTTCCCAGCCGCGCGGCGTGACTGAGCTGGAACGGATGACGGATATCACCAGCGCGCCGGTGATCAATGACCGCCTGGTATGCGCCGTTGCCTATCGTGGCCGTGTCGCGTGTTTTGCTATTAACGATGGCGCGCCAATCTGGGCGCGTGAATCCTCCAGCAGCGCCGGCCTGGTAATGGATAATGACTATGTCTATGTGACCGAGGATAACGGCGTGGTGGCCGCTTACGATCTGCTCAGCGGCGCCGGTATGTGGAAACAAGGCCGGTTGGGCAGCAAGAAACTCACGCGTCCGGTCATTACCGGACAATATATTGTGGTGGGAGACGATCAGGGTTATGTCAATTTGCTGCGCAATTACGACGGTGCCTTGATCGCCCGCGCCGCCACCGATGGTAGCGTGATTCATAATGCCGCCAGCCTGCTGCCAGATGGTTTTTCGGTGCAGACAGCCAATGGCGGTGTTTACGCTTTCAGCACGCAATTCTAGCAGTTTCATTTTTCCTTTTTCTCATTGGCAGCACACAACGTAACGTATTACGGTAGCAGCAAAAAATCATGAAACCTACCCTTGTTCTGGTTGGCCGCCCCAATGTCGGCAAATCGACTTTATTTAACCGCCTGACGCGCACGCGTGACGCCATCGTTGCGGATATTCCCGGTTTGACGCGAGACCGGCATTACGGTCAAGGCAAGGTGGGGGATAAGCCCTATCTGGTCATGGACACCGGCGGTCTCGAACCGGTCGTCAAGGATGGCATTTTGCACGCCATGGCGAAACAGACACTGCAAGCCATCGACGAAGCGGACAAAGTACTGTTCATTGTCGACGGCCGTCAAGGTGTCACCGCGCACGACAAAATCATCGCCGAGCAATTGCGCAAATCCGGGCAAAAAATTTTGCTGGTGGTGAATAAAACCGAGGGTATGGCGACCGCTGTCGTCACGGCCGAATTTTTTGAATTGGGTTTGGGCGATCCGCACGCAATTTCCGCCATGCATGGCGACAACATCCAGGAACTCGCCGATCTGGCGCTGGAAGATTTTCCCGATGCCGAGGAAGAAACCGCCGAAAGTAACCATCCTAAAATTGCCATCGTCGGCCGCCCGAATGTCGGTAAATCCACGTTGGTCAATACGCTGCTCGGCGAAGAGCGGGTGATCGCCTTCGATCAGCCGGGCACGACGCGTGACAGCATTTACATCGACTTTACGCACAAGGACAAACAATACACGCTGATTGACACGGCCGGATTGCGCCGCCGCGGCCAAGTTCATGAGACTGTTGAAAAATTCTCCGTCATCAAAACGCTGCAAACGATCGAGGACGCCAATGTCGTCGTGCTGGTGCTGGATGCGCGCAATGAGATCTCTGACCAGGATACGCACATTGCCGGATTTATCCTGGAAACCGGCCGGGCGCTGGTCATCGTGGTAAATAAATGGGATGGTTTGGATGACTACCAGCGTGACACCATCAAACGCGAGCTGAACCGCAAACTGGCATTCCTGAGTTTTGCGCAGTTGCACTATATTTCCGCATTGCACGGCACCGGTTTGAAAAATCTATTGCCCTCGATTGATATCGCTTATGCCGCAGCCATGGCGCATTTGCCGACACCGAAACTGACCCGGGCATTGATTGCGGCGGTCGCGAAGCACCCGCCGCCGCGCGGCGGCATGTCGCGCCCGAAAATGCGCTACGCCCATCAAGGCGGTTCCAATCCGCCGCTGATCATCGTGCACGGCAGCATGCTCGAGCATGTGCCGGAAAGCTACCGGCGCTATCTGGAAAACACCTTCCGGGAAACTTTCAAACTGACCGGAACGCCGCTGCGCGTCGATTTTAAAGTCGGTCACAATCCTTACGCCGACAAGAAACCCGCTCCGCCGACCGAAGATGAGCTGCGCCGCGCGCATAACCGGCGGCGCCGTAATCGCAAGAAATATGGTTAAATTGGAAAAATCGATGAAGCCGGGTGATGCCGGTTACGTTCATCAATACCTCCGAGCCGTTTTCCGGTAAATTAATCAGCAAGAGCAGGTAGATCCCATGAGCACGCATTATCTCAGTCTGCTTTTCTCGCCCCGTTCCGTAGCCGTGATCGGTGCCAGCAGCCGCATGGATTCGGTCGGTGGGGTGGTGTTCAAGAATATGCTGGAGAGCGGCTATCAAGGCAAGCTCTATGCGGTTAACCCGAACCACAGCGAGATACAAGGTGTGCAGACCTATGCCGGTATCGAGTCGATTCCTGAACCGGTCGATCTGGCGGTCATCATCACACGGGCGGCGATAGTGCCGGACATCATCGAGTCGTGCGGCAAGCGCGGCGTGCGCTTTGCATTGGTATTGTCGGCGGGATTTAGGGAAACCGGGCCACAGGGCGCGGCGCTTGAACAGGCTGTCGTTGAAAATGCCCGGCGTTACGGTATGCGGCTGATCGGGCCGAATTGCCTGGGCATTCTATGTCCTTGGTCGGGTTTGAACGCAACTTTCAGCAACGGTGGCGCGAAAGCGGGCGGATTGGCGCTGATTTCCCAATCCGGCGCATTTTGCACGGCCATCATGGATTGGGCCAAACCCAATGATGTCGGTTTCTCCAATATCATTTCCATGGGCAGCGCCGCCGGCATGGATTTTGGCGAGATTCTCGATTATCTCGCATCCGACCCGCATACCGACAGTATTCTGCTCTATATCGAGGGTATTCAGCATGCCCGCAGTTTCATGAGCGCATTGCGCGCAACGGCGAGGATCAAACCCATTTTCATCGTCAAAGCGGGGCGTCATATAACAGGGTCGAAGGCGGCGTTTTCGCATACCGGTGCGCTGGTCGGCTCCGATGATGTGTTCGATGCGGCCTTGCAGCGCGCCGGGGTTGTCCGGGTGGACACGATCGTGCAATTGTTTTCCGCTGCGCAAGCGCTTTCGACGCATTTCCGTCCGGGCGGCAACCGCCTGGCGATCGTCACCAACGGCGGCGGTCCCGGCGTCATGGCGGCGGATCGCGCGGCGGATCTGGGCGTGACGATGGCGGCGCTATCCAGTGAGACGCTGACACAATTGAATGCGCTGTTACCCGCGACCTGGTCGCACGACAACCCGCTCGATATCATCGGTGACGCGACGGCGGAGCGCTACCGCCATGCGGTTGCGCAGTGTTTACAGGATGACGGTGTCGATGGCGTGCTGGTCATCCTGACGCCGCAGGCGATGACGCAACCGCTGGAAGTCGCTCATGCGATCATCGAACTCGCGGTAAAGTTTGACAAACCGTTGATCGCCTGTTGGATGGGGGAAGTGCAAGTCGCTGCATGCAGGCAAGCGTTTAATCAAGCCAAAATACCCAATTTCCGCACGCCGGAACCGGCGGTTGAGGTGTTTTCCTTCATTTCTGCTTATTATCAAAATCAAAAACTGCTGCTGCAGACACCCGGTCCGATCTCCGATCACTGCATGCCGGATGAAGAGGGCGCGCGCTTGTTGATCGAAGGCGCATTGGCGGAGCATCGCAAGATGCTAAGCGAGATTGAATCGAAAGCGATTCTGGCGGCGTTTCGCATTCCGATCGCCAAGGCCGTGGTGGCGCGTTCTCCGAACGAAGCGTTGCTGATTGCGGAAGAATTCGGTTTTCCGGTGGCGATGAAAATCAATTCCCCGGACATTACGCACAAATCCGACGCCGGCGGAGTCCGCCTCAATCTCGGTAATGCGCAAGCCGTGCGGTCGGCGTACCACGACATCATTCAGGCGGTGCAAAAGAAGAATCCCGGCGCAAGGATCGACGGTATCATCGTCGAACCGATGATCGTCAAGCCCAACGGCCGGGAATTGATGGCCGGTGTGACCACCGATGCGGTATTCGGTCCCGTCATCACCTTCGGCGCCGGTGGTGTGCTGGTCGAAGTGCTGGGCGACCGCGCGGTGGCTTTGCCGCCGCTGAACGGTTTTTTGGTGAAAGATATGATTCAGCGGACGCGAGTCGCCAAACTGCTGAGCGCTTTCCGTCATATGCCGCCGGTCGACAGAGCCGCGCTGGAAAGTGTCCTGCTACGTGTATCGGAAATGGTGTGCGCGCTGCCGTGGATCAAGGAAATGGACATCAACCCGCTGATTGTCGATGAGCACGGCGCATGCGCCGTTGACGCGCGCATTGTCGTGGATTATCGGCAACCTTCCGCCGATCGCTACGCACATATGGCGATACATCCTTATCCCACACATTTGATCACGCACTGGCAGTTGCCGGACGGCATCGACCTGACCATCCGGCCGATCCGCCCGGAAGATGCCGAGATCGAGCAGGCATTCGTGCGCGGATTGTCCGCGGAATCGAAATATTTCCGCTTCATGGATTCACTACAAGAGCTTTCCCAAAGCATGCTGGTGCGTTTCACGCAGATCGACTACGACCGCGAAATGGC
>JAFEEI010000130.1 GCA_018241205.1 Pseudomonadota bacterium | reverse complement strand
GGTTCGAATCCGGTCACCTCCACCTATAAAATGGTGAAATCCGATATACTATTGATTTTCACCATTTTTGATAAAAAATTGTAGCTAATTGTGGAGCAAATTATAGGCAGCCTTTATCTGAAGAAGATCACAAGCCAAAACAAACGCCATTTTCTTACACGTGCTAGATATCAAGCAAAGCCGAGAAAGCAAAGCCACAATAAAGGCGAGCTGTCAAATCACTTAGTTTTGTAGCTAAACAAGTTATTTGCCCCAAATATTTCCTTTTAAAGCCTGAATATTGCGAAGAGGTTTTAGATTTTATCAATCATATTAAAAAAATCCAACAAAGGCAGGGCCGTAAATGTTAATATGCGGGAGATAGTTGATATTGGTGACGGTGCTATTTTCATGTTGTTGTCTGTGCTTGACGATATCAAAGGGAGAGGTATCCAAGTCTTTGGCAGCTTGCCGGTAAATTCTGGTGCTAGAAGCGTCCTGGAGCGTTCTGGTTTTTTGAACTACGTAGTGACTGTTGCTGAGAATAAGAAGAGTACAAAAAATTCTATACTGACAACGGGAACTGCCTCCACAAATCAGTTAATATTGAAACCTCAAATTCGAAACGCAATGAATACGGTAAGGGGTTCAAGCGGGAGAAATCCTCTTGTCTATGGCTGTGTTTTTGAAATGATGAGAAACTCTGTCGACCATGCCTTTAAAACGGAAAGTCAAATTAAGCGGCACTGGGGTGTGAGTCATAAAGATTCAACAAACACTGTTAAATTTTCATTTGTAGATAACGGTAAAGGATTGATAACAACGTTTAAACAAGGTCTGTTACGAAAGATGTTTCATTTATTTATGGATCGAACCGGATAATTCAATAAATTAGACATCTTAATTGCACATACAGAATCAAGTAAGAACAGCAAGCATCGTTGGCTATGGATATTCAGCCCACCCACCTACGACCTATCAGCTCCCGCCGGTTCCGGCTGACCTTTGGCCCCGATCATTCCCTGAAATCCAAAATAGATCCATTAAGAATCATGCAACCTACGATTGATCATTTCAGGCAGTTTGCAATTGGTCCTTATTTCTGGTTCATCGTGGATCTGAAAAAATGGAAAACGGTTTGCGGTGGCGGTGAAGTGGAAAAGATGACACCCCTACGGATGCAGGAATTGTTCAATGATGATCATCAGAAGATTCATGATATTACCCACCCGATGGACCTGCATAAGGTAAATGCATTCAGTTCTTTTTATGTCAATTTATTCTTAAGTCTTCCGGTTGAACGAAAACCATACGTGAAGATGGCATTGTATTTCCGGATACTAAACAGCAATAATGAATATTACTGGATCATGGTACAATACCCAGATAGCATCCATGACTGGGATGGCGCCTTCGTGTATGGCCTGGTGTTCGCGACCGATATCTCGCACTTCAAAAAGGATGGTCAGCCGATGATGAGTATATTGGATACATTTGACGGGAATTGCCAGCAATTTTATTGTACGGAGCAAAAGACATTGACAAGTACGCTTCATACCTGTGAAATAACAAAGAGTGAAAGAAATGTTCTCCATTACCTCGCGCTTGGATTCAGCAGCAAGGAAATTGCTTCTAAATTGAATCTTTCAATAAAAACGATTGACAACCACCGGCAGAACATGCTCCATAAAACTTCTTCGAGATCCAGTGCAGAATTAATCTCGTTTTGTGTCACCAACGGTTACCTGTAAATGTTTTTTTCAGTACTGCAGGAGAAATAATTAGGGATTAATCCCTATTGGATTGAATTTTATCTCTGCGTTATTTTTGATCATCAGGGATAAGTGTGAATTAGTTACTCTGAACACCACGTCATTACCCAGTTGAATTTTGTTTTTCGAAACTGAACTCGTCCGGTCGGCGCACCCCGCCTGCCGACATCGATATGTATACAGGTATGCAAAGTTGTTCCGGTTGTTGGTTGCCTGTAGAACAATAGCTTTCATAAACGATGACTGAAAATAGCATTGAACAAAATACTTTTTCATTAACCATTAAATCATTCCTATATGTCGGTCCTCAACAGCCTCCTCGCCAGGGTAGGTTATGCTTACGACAGTTCCCAGGGTATATTCTACACAAGAACTGACTCCTTCTTACAAAAATTTGGTTATTTCTCTCTGTATGATGTCGCTGCTCCGTTAGCACTGATGTTTCTGGATTGCGAACCCGTCCGTTTCAAATATGATAACCGGCATTGGAATATTGAATTCTGGAAAGGAAGATATGGTCCCTTTATAGGAGCCGAGATCGGGATATATACGGGTGCAAAGAAAACAGGTTTTAAATTAATAGATCACCAACTGGCAGGTTTCGGTAAGGACACCGCGGTGGCCACAAAAAAAGACTGGCTTGAAATGTCTTTTGTATTAAAAAGCAAGGGCCGGAAAATATTCGAAAATCACTCGGATGATCCTCGTACCGGGCAAATAGAAAAACATTGGTGGCTGACCGGTTTTAAATTAAAACCTTTCCTGGACCGGCATACACTTGTCAATGAAATCAAAATTGTATTTAAAAATGCAGAGATGCGGAAGGCCTTTACAAAGGGTCTTAAACGCTTGGGATATACAAACAGTGAATATAGTTGGCTGGATGATGACAAGACAATTCAGGTAACATTCAGCACGCCGCATAGCCCACAACCGGATTTATTTTCATTGGATAATCTTCCGGGTGTAGATGATATAATAAATTATCTGAAAAGACTGGTAATGCCACCGAGCCTGGCATCCTTAGGCCTGATTATCGCTTTTTTAATTTCTGCTTATAAGCTCGCGATGGAATTGATCATAAAAATTGTAGTAACGATCGGGTTTAAGATTGCAGCAATTGCAAAATATATCGCGGCGAAATTTAAATGGGCTGCTGAGAAAATTGCTGGCTGTTTTATAAAAGCAGGGGTGGCCATCGTCGAAGTGGGCAAATACTTCAAAAATCTGATCAGCCGGGAAAACTTTATGAAGCTATTGAAAGCAGGCGGATGGGTGGTCAACGAAATCGGGAGTTTTTTCAAATCATTTTTTAAATCCACGGATGATACACTGGCGGCGATCTTTAAACGTTTACGTTTTCCGTCCGCAGCGATTGTCCGGTTTTATAGTGATATATTAAAAAGAACCCCGGACGTGGTAGTCACTTGCCTGACAGGCGCAGGCTATGCCTATTCCACTATCAGTACGGTTGTCGGCGATGTATATGGTATTGCAAAAAGTGAGGTCAAAGCTATTTACTCAAAAATAACAGGGCTGTTTTGAAAAAATGTAAGCAAAGAAAAAAACGAAAAGACCTAAAACCATTAAACGATAACCTACACGAATATGAAAAAGTTTTACAGGGAGACCATTGATTTTTCAAAGCTTAAATTCAATACAAAACGTTCCGTTCGTAAAACCCTGCCTCCGCTTACAAAAGGATCAGCGTTCATTAAAGTGACGTGGAGTTGGGTGTTGGGTATACAAATGCCGGCCCCAGATGTTTCGATCGAATTGTACAAAGGCAGGCAACGCGTTAAAAAAGGAGTTACAGCATTAACTGTTTCTATAAAGAAACCAGGCAATGATTACTATTTTATCCTGAAACCACTCAAAGGGTTCCCAAAAAATAAATGGATCGATGTGTCCACCACATTTCCATCCGCCCACGAAATTGAAACCCGGAAAATACCGGTGTCTTTTTTCAGTTATGCTTTTGACAGTTTTTGGAATGATGTTCAGCCGCTTCAGATTTCATTGGATGAAAAAATAAAATTAATACTGAAAGATGAGTTGAAAGTGTCCGATCACTTTCAAGATAGAACACAGTATCTGGGAAGAATACCAATACCCATTGACACCAATATGGTAATCGGAGATTGGTTACTGAAGCAATGTGCGGAAGAGATTTCTAAAAAAAAGCGGGAGTCAAAGCCGCGTTCTGGAGGTCTGGTATCGGGCATTAAAGACTTCGGGCAATCTCTTTATCATTCTGCAAAAGATTTTCTGAAATACAAAGCCAAATGGTTGGGCCGGAAACTGGGTGACCTGATAAAAGAAATGCCGGATCTGATTCGCGACGGTTTTCTCAATGTCGGCATACACGATTTTAACTCTTCCCGTATTGAGTTTTCCGCATCTGCCGGAAATATGCCGGAAGACATTAAATCCACATTCCGTAAATCACCGGTATTCGAAGTGAGGGCATTTTTTGAACATAAAGGAAGGGAAATCGATATCAATGGAACATGGATCGACCTGAGCCATTTTTCACTGTCTATTAAACTTTTCCTGGTTGCAAAAGAAGGGACTATTAAATATGTTCCGCAGGTTAAAGTTTTCAGTGAAGTCGATGTAACAGGATTAGGTAAAATAGATATTATTCCGGACGGCAAAGTAGATAATGCAATTGACGCGGTCATTGAAAGTAAAATCACCGAGCTGCTGCTGGACAAGATCAAAGACATATCACCTTATCTGTGTAATTTATTGGTGGGAGGCCCCCATCATATCATTGATCTGGGATTTGAAAAAGGGCATATAATTATCCGGTATGCAGGGGATATAAAATATAAAGACAATCCGCAGAACAATACACCCAAATCGCAGAGAGGGTCAGCAGAAGGTCCCGGCCATCTGTCAAAGATTAAAAACTATGTCGTGTTGATGATGGAAAACCGCTCATTCGATCAGGTTCTGGGTTACCTCAGCCTCGATAAAAGAAAAAATGCATCCAACCCTTTACCCAATTCAAATGTGGATGGTCTACGGGAAGAGCATTTCAATAAATGGGCTAATGTGTACGCGGGTAAACGGTACAAGCCGCACCGGTTGAACAAGGTATTGATTAAAACAAGTCCAAGTCATAGCCGACAATCGGTCTTAAATCAGATGGCCTATGGCATGAAAGGTTTTGTAAAAGATTTTGCGGGTTTGGAACACAGAAGTGAAACACCCGCGGTGGTGATGGGCTATTATGACGATACGCAATTAAAAGTATATGCGCAATTGGCCGATCAGTTTACCGTTTGCGACCGTTGGCATTGCGCAATACCCAGTGGAACATGGCCAAACCGGTTTATCACCTTATCCGGAAAATTAAATACAGGGCTGAATAACGAATCACAGTTTAATAATCCGCCGATCGAAAGTTTTGTGCCGGCCAGAGCAAAAACGTTATTTGATCACCTGGATGAAATGAAAGTGAGCTGGAAATATTTTGAACATGGCTATTGTTTCCTGCGTCTTTTTTTTAAGTATACGTTCGATATGGAAAACGTAATTGATATTCACGACAAGAAAAGCGGATTTTTTACTGCTGCAAAAAAAGGCAAACTACCCCAGGTCACATTCATCGATCCTGATTTTATCGAATATCCACCAGGCAATGATGATCACGCACCTTCCCATCCGTATGCAGGGCAGAAGCTGGTCGGCGAAGTGGTGAATGCATTAATAAAAAGCCCGCAATGGAAAGACACGATGCTGATTATAACCTATGATGAACACGGAGGTTTCTTTGATCATAAAGATCCTCGGGAAGATGGTAAGGCGCCAATGGTATCGGGTTGGATGGACGAGTATGGCATACGCGTCCCAACATTTCTTATCTCGCCCTGGGTAAAAAAAGGAGATTTCACCAATGATTTATATGATCACACATCAATCGCGGCATCCATACTGAGAACCTTTAAGAAAGAAGGTGAACTGCTGCCTGATATGGGTCCCCGGGTAAATATGGCAAACGATATCCGCAATACAATTACAGAAGAGCGGAGAGAAGATATCTCATTAATTAAGATACCGAAATACAAAAATTTACCTCGGATGAAACAGCGGCTTCCGAAAACGACGTACAAAGATTCGAAGAAGCCAGCAGTTGATGACTTCCACGAACTTTTATTATATGTAAGTATGTTCGGGAGAGCACCAAAAAAAATCAGGAAATAATATAAAACATAACTATAAAAATCCAATTATGTCAGCCATCGATGCAAAAGCGGCACAATTAACAGCAAGCGGAATAAATCTGGGGAAACCGTTAGATGCACACGTATCTGATGCAGGATCCGGGGGAATCAAACGTGCCTATGAAAATGGCACAATATATTATCATAAGGTGATGGGGAGAACAGCGCATTATTTGGGAAATGATATTCTTTCCAAATACAAGGATTATGGAGGGCCGGGAGAACATCCCTCAATGAATAAACGTTTGCTGGGATATCCTGTAACCGATGAAATGGATTCGGCGGATGGCAGATGTCGCCTGGTGCAATTCGAGTGGGCAGCGATCTACGCTATTTATAATATAGTTCTCCTCTATGGCCCGCTGTATCAATATTGGAAAAAAGATGGGTTTGAAAAAGGTTCGTTGGGATATCCGGTATCTGACCTAATTAATCTGGGTGGAGGAGAAGCAGCATACTTCGAATTCGGGGCATTGTATAGGGGAGCGTTAAGTAATAATAGAATAATAAAAATTGCATTTCACTTTCCGACCCTGGGTAAACCCTTGTTAATAGGGGACAAGGAAATTGCAAAACACAGTTTGGTTTCACTACTGGTCGAAAAGAATGCGGTTAATAAAAAAGACGCTGTAGCTATATTTTCCTTACTCTTGAATGGCCATTTATTTCTACGATCGGTACGGGATAATAAACAGTTTGAGTTGATTGGGGAAATGGATAAGTTGACGATGAAAACAGTGGATCCTAATCCCTTGTTCGTCAATAAAAAAGTAAAGGGATATTCACTCAATTTTCGGTTACCTGTCAAAATGAAACTTGAGGAAAAGTCGATGTATGATATATGTATCACATTGCCTAATGGAACAAAACAAACACTAAGCCCACATTGTATTTATGTCCGTAATTCATGGACTGACTTTAAATTCATTCACGCAACGGATATACATGTAAGCCGGAGAACAGATACCTGCAGAGCTAAATTAAAAGCAGGAAAGCACGATACGGCAGCTGACCACTTTGTTAATTTTTCGGACGGGTTTCGTAAGCTCATTCAATTCGCCAATAACCGGTATCTGGCCGGCGAATTGGATTTTATTATGATAACAGGCGATCTCGTTGATTATGTGTTTGAGGGCAATCATCCTCGAAGGGACGGAGCATTGAAGAGTGTATCCGGTAACATGAATTACTTCACCAATAATTTTGTCTTTTTTGAAGAACTGGTGACTGGTACTGCATCGGAAAATGATGAAATCGCCACGCAGGAATTAAAAGTTCCGATTTTCACTTCTCTTGGTAATCATGATTACCGGACCGTTCCGTATAATTTCATTAACAATGTACTCATAGATGATGTAGTAAAAGACCAGTTCAAGTCCTGGGCAGACGATGCAGCCAATGGGATACCAACGCCGATAGATGATTACATAATAAAGGGAGGTGAGGTTGTTTTGGGTGGGTTGTATGACCTGGGAAAATCGATTGTTAATGGTATTGCTGATTTGTTTCATAAAAAGCTTGAACTTACCTATGGGATTCCGATGTGTGACGTGTTTAATTTATCAGACACAGAAGGTTCTTACCTGGTAAATCGTACGGACCCAAGCATCACATCTGCAGAAGCAAGGCAAATGATCACCCCTGATGAGAATAATAAAATGGGTTGGCTGGATTATTACTTCAGGTATATTAACAAATTGCATTCTTACCGCGTAGAACTTGGAAAACATGATCTGGTAATGATTGACGGTAAATGGGACAGGGATGTGCCGGATGATGTAATTAAAACCCTTGCGGCAAAATGGGGATTTGGTTCTGAATCTTCGGTCAGCTTTGCGCATGGTTTGCCGAACTCAGTTGGATTTTTCAAAGGAGAGTTGCAGTTGGTGAACGACGCATTGAAAAGAAATGGATTAGTCATCATCGGAGTGCATCAACCACTCATTAATTTAAAAGATAGGGAATATCCTTTCTTTCTTCGCGAATCCATCCGGTCGGAAGCTGGCAGAGCGTTTGATGCTGAGATGCTTTCGTATTTATTTGACAGGTCTAAAATGTCCTTTTTAAAGGAAGTTAAGGAAACGCTTATTACGAAGATTGATCCTGGCAGCAAATTTGCCAGTGGATGGCAACGGGGAGATACTTCCTATTTTTATGCGGGAGACGGTAATGAATTGTTGGATGCCGGTGTGATGACTAAATACAGGACTGATTTTCTCAAAGCTTGCGCAGGGTTATCAAAGAAGCGGGCAGCAGATTTGATATTATCAGGACATGTTCATGTGAATTGGGAGTGCCGCATTGAATTAAGTGCTTCGAAAAAGCAGTTTCGTTTTTATACAGATTTTTATACTGAGAACCCTAAAGTCTATTACAATACTAACTTTCGGAAAGAATTATCGCTGACATCGGATTCAGAGAAGGCAAGAGTTATTGTGACAACAAAAGGATCCGCGGATCCAAAACCAAAGCACAATGCTAAAAATGAATGGGTATTCAATACAATCCTTAATAAGAATTCATTGGAGTTTGTAAAATATCAGAATGCAAAAGAATGGTGGAATAAAAGAAAGCCGTTATTTATTCAAACCTGTGCCACGGGTCCTATCGAAAGACAAAGAGGTTCGGCAATACACCAGCCCGATTTAAGGGGTTGCAGGGTAATCACGGTCAGGAATAATATAATTTCCAAAATAAATTATGTTTATCAGGAACAGATTGACAAATCAGCGAAGATAAAGGCGGGTAAAATTCATGATCACCGCACCCCATTGATAGGGAAACGGACACTGGCATCAAAGCGTCCGATTAATCAGAGCGGTGGTGTTGGTGTTAGCGATACTGCAAGTGTTAGTGGTAGTGCCACAGTACATGATCACAGGAATGAATAAACAATAATAGATTTTAAGAATACTGTATTCATATTATTTAATTTAAGAGCTATTCGTTTACAATATCTCATTCTATAAGTATGGAATATAACTTTCAGGTGATTGAAATCCTGAAGCAGCAGTTGGATCAACGCTTTGAAAAACTATGGCGTATATTTCACTGGTGCGGCGGATTACTGATTAGTATAACAGGGGCTGTGCTGATTGCTGCAAAAGCAAAAGAAAAATCAATGTTATCATTTCCATTCGATCATTTGCTGATTTCTTATATCATTCTGGTGATCATCATTTATTCCTGGAACTGGATCGATGAAAACCTGAAATTTGAAATGGTTATCAGGAATCAGTTGGAAAAATTAATTCAGGAAAACATAAACTATAAAGAAATTTTGCTTCTGCGACCGGATAAAAAAACATTTTTCGGGTATAAGAATGCAATCCTGTTTTTAGGAATTGCAGCGATCTGCGCGACATGGATGGATCAGGTGGTGAAATTGTTCTAGAGGATTTCGGGAATATACGACAAGTTGTTTTTATTCAGGCTTAGTAGTTGTATTTGATAATTCCCGTTATACTTTTTTCTTTCTTCAGAAGCTGGAAAAATTAATTCAGCAAGTATAAACGCCCGCTATCTAATTTGGAGCTTGCGGGTTTGTCAAGGAAAATCACCGCCTTGCCTGCATGGAGATCTGCCGAAAGACAGGATAATAATAAGTTGGATACAATTTGAAATTGCATAGATTAATTGGAGAATACTTTTTATTCAATAAGAGTTAATCCGTTATTAAACAGATGCTCCCAGGCTGGCACGGACAAAAGAATTAACAACTGCAATTGTTTATAAATATTCCTACAACAGGATTCAAACTACTAAAATTTTTGCTGAACATTATTTTTTCGTATTGCACGACTTTCAAATTGTCTTCCTCTAATTTACCCCAAGCATTAGCCATTACAATTTTTTTCCGCTTATCATTAACGTCAACATATCGCTTAAGCGCTTTAAACGCTGTGTGACCCGACAAACTCATCACTTCCTGGATCGTATTCCTTTTTCTAACGAAAGCGTAATAAAGCTTTTCCTGCCTACGTGAATCGAAATAAGTTCATGTTTTTTGCCATAATGTTAGTTGCTATACAAAGTATTGTGTAGCAAAAATTATGACAACCGGGTCAAATCATTTTTAGCAACTATTAATTACTATGTTGAAGATCAATTCTGTATGTATTTGACCACTTAAAATAGATTTATTTAGTTTAAAGAGGTGATGGGGCGGTCACCTCCACAAGAAATTTCAAGATCCGGTTAACTGCCGGATCCTTTTCTATTTAATAGCCTTATTCGCCCCGAAAAGTTGCTTGCTATTTTACGGTTAAAAAGCAGGCTGATTTAATTGATCTACGTTTTTTCCCCGTATGTATTCAGGGAAGC
>JAFEEI010000012.1:605-38101 GCA_018241205.1 Pseudomonadota bacterium | reverse complement strand
CGATCACTTCCTGCGCGCGCCGCTGCATTTCCGGATTGCCGCGCTGCACCGAGTCGAAATCCAACGCTTCGGTATTGGCGCCGGTATCCATGCTGGAAGCCGCACCACCACCCAGACCGATCAATAGGCCGGGGCCGCCCAATTGAATCAGCAACGCGCCCGGCGGGAATTTTTCCTTGCGCACATGGCGGTCGGAAATCTGGCCGACACCACCCGCCAGCATGACCGGCTTGTGATAGCCGCGCATTTCCCCACCCACACGCTCCTCAAACGTGCGGAAATAACCCGCCAGATTGGGGCGGCCGAATTCGTTATTGAATGCCGCGCCGCCGATCGGGCCTGCCAGCATGATTTGCAACGCCGAGGCGATACGTCCGGGTTTGCCATAGGATTTATCGCCACTCCGGTCGATTTCCCACGGTTGCACAAAATCCGGAATATTCAAATTGGATACCGAAAAGCCGCACAACCCCGCTTTCGGCTTGGCACCGCGACCGGTCGCACCCTCGTCGCGAATCTCTCCACCGACACCGGTCGCTGCGCCGGGAAATGGCGAAATGGCAGTCGGATGATTGTGCGTTTCGACCTTCATCAGCATATGCGTTGTTTCCCGAGCGTAGCCATACTCTTGCCCATCGCCCGGATAAAACCGGTTGATTTCCGCGCCCTCGATAACACTGGCGTTGTCGGCGTACGCCACCAATGTACCTTGCGGATGCGTTTGGTGCGTGTTGCGAATCATGGCGAACAACGATTTGTTCTGCGGTTTGCCGTCGATGATCCAGTCGGCGTTGAAAATTTTATGACGGCAATGCTCGGAATTCGCTTGCGCAAACATCATCAGTTCGACATCGGTCGGATTGCGCATCACGTGTTGAAAATGATTCGCCAGGTATTCGATTTCATCCGCTGACAGCGCCAATCCCATGCTTTGATTGGCTTGCCGCAAGGCATCGACACCACCGCCCAGCACATCGACAGTATTGAGCGGTTTGGGAGGAAAATGCTGAAACAGCCGCCCGGCATCGGCAAACGATGCAAACACCGCTTCGGTCATGCGATCGTGCAGCAACGGTTTCAGTCGCGCTTTATCCTCAGCGGATAAGGGCGATGTGCATTGAATGTAATACGCGATACCGCGCTCGATGCGCTCGACCGCCGTTAACCCGCAGTGCTGCGCGATATCGGTGGCTTTGCTCGACCATGGGGAAATGGTGCCGGGACGCGGCAGCACTAAAAAGAATTCGCCGGGGGGTTGCGCATTCTCCTGCGCTTGATCGTGATTAAGCAACTGGCGTAACGCAGTTAACTCATGGTCTTGCAGGTTTCGGGTAATCGAACAAAAATGCCAGTATTCCGTTGCAATCGCCGCAACCGGCAGGTTCAGTGTGTTAATTTCCTTGCGTAATTTTTCCAGACGAAACGGCGAAAGCGCGTGTCCACCACAAAATTGAAGCATCGTAGGCTGTGCAGTGCGTAGATTAAAAGATTGCAATTTTACACGAGAAGATGTACTTATCGCTGATCATCCCGTGTAGCCGAAAATTATGCCGAAAACCGATCCCGACCCCGTTTTCTTTACCGCTCAAATCCGCGACATGGAGCAGCAGGCGATGCAATTGCCCAAACCGCCGCAATTGATGGAAAAAGCCGGTTTGGCGGCGGCGCAGGTGGTGCGCGACCAGGTACTGAAGAATCCCAACCATCGCGTGCTGGTGCTCGCCGGCCCTGGCAATAACGGCGGCGATGCCTTCGTCGTGGCGCGTTATCTGCAGGAATGGGGTAACGCGGTGACGGTGGTTTTCGCCGCTGACCGCGACCGCGTGCCAGCCGATGCCAAACAAGCGTTGCAAGCCTGGCTCGACAGCGGCGGTGATATTTGCAACGATCTACTCGATGGCGAGCGCAGTTGGGATGTGGTGATCGACGGTCTGTTCGGCATCGGCTTGGATCAATCGCATCATCGCCCGATTGAAGGTCAATACCGCAGCTGGATCGAAACCGTCAATCGCATGGCGGCTCCTATCGTGGCACTGGATATTCCATCCGGCTTGGGTAGCGACGACGGTTGCATCTACGGCATCGCCATCCGCGCCGCCATCACGGTCACTTTCATCGGATTAAAACCCGGCTTGTTCACCAACTTCGGCCCGGAATGTTGCGGCGAAATCGTACTGCGCGACTTGGATATCCACTTGTCCTCGCCGCCCGAACCGCAAGCCTGGCTGTTGAATGACGCGCTCGTGCAAACGCTGCTGCCGCCACCCCGCTCCGCCAACAGCCATAAAGGCTCGTTCGGCAATGTCGCCATCCTCGGCGGCTCGACCGGCATGGTCGGTGCGGCACTGCTGGCTGGCCGAGCGGCTTTACACCTCGGCGCTGGCCGTGTTTACGCCGGTTTGCTGGCGGACAACGCACCGGTAGTCGACTTTTCGCAACTGGAACTGATGCTGCGCCCGCCGTCTGAATTATTTGCATTGAAGCCGCTGAATTGCCTAATCGCAGGCCCCGGTCTGGGGCAATCGGCGCAAGCCCGGTCGTGGCTGGCCATGGCTTTGGATAGCGGCTGCATACTGGTGCTCGACGCCGACGCGCTCAACTTGATCGCGCAATATCCCGATCTGGCGGAAAGCCTCAGTCAACGCAAAACCGCCACCATCCTGACACCACACCCCGCCGAAGCTGCACGCCTGTTAAATATCGACAGCACCGCTATACAAAACAACCGCATGAAAGCAGCGTTGCAAATCGCACAACACTTCAATTGTTACGTCGCCCTCAAGGGTGCAGGCAGCATCTGTTGCTTTCCCGACGGCAAACGTTATCTCAACACCAGCGGCAACCCTGCGCTCAGTACCGCCGGCACCGGCGATGTACTGACCGGCATCATCAGTGCGCTGATTGCTCAGGGCTTGAGTCCGGATCGTGCGTTGCTGCTGGCGGTTTACCTGCATGGCGCTGCGGCGGATCGCTGGGTGCGGCAGAATCGGGGGGTGCTGGGAATGGTGGCGTCGGAAGTGATTACTGAAGCGCGTATTTTGCTGAATCGCTGGATTTATCAGCACAGCGGTGACCAGCACGATAACTCACGGTGATTTAAGATTCGAATTGTGAAGCAGAAAATCCAGCGTTTTCTGATCCCGCTCACCCTGAAAGTATTGTTCCAGTACACGCTCAAACACCGAGTCCGCAGGCGTTACGCTGGCAAACAACGTAACACAGGATTGCAGCTTCAGATCGTCCGGTGAAGCGAAGATTTCATGTGCGGAACGGCCATTGATGGCCAGCAGTGTTTCGCAGCATTGCATCAGTCTCGGTCCGAGGATGGGATGATTCAGATAGGCTTGCGCTTCCGCGGCACTCCTGATTGCATAATGTTGCGACATGGCGCTGAATCCGAGTCCGGCGAATTGCGGAAAGATATACCACATCCAATGCGAGCGCTTGCGGCCACCGGCGATCTCAGTCAAAGCGATTTCAAAATCATGCGCTTGCGCTTGTACGAAACGGTCAAGACCGTACGGATCGCTGTCATCGATCTCCATTTCTCCTCCTTTGCCGGAAATTATCTAAGGAAGCGCTGATTAATTAACTGCACGAGTAAATTGCTTCGTTGCGCGGTACTCACTCCCTCGCCTATCCGATTGATATGTCTCGGTTGTTGCGTTCCGTGCGCCTCGCACTTCATCTCGTTCGTTGAATTAATCAGCGCTTCCCTAACTAAGGAAATGCGTGCTGACACAGCAACTCATTTATAATTTTGCCTATTTCCCGATTCCGATTTCACTGTGAAGGATACCGAATGAAAACTACCTCGAGGTTTAAAAAATTTATTTGCACATCGCTACTATCGGCCTGGCTGATATCGATGCCGCTTGCAATAGCCGGCGACCCAATCGAATTACCCCAAAACGCCATCCGGAAACTGCAAATCGACGCCGGGTTCGGTTGGGGAATTTTCAGCGGTACGATATACAACGGCAACGATAATTACCATATTACACAACTCGTGGTCAGCATGACGCCGGTCCACGATCATCATCATATGCATTCGAACATGTCGCACGATCCCAAAGTGCATCAAATCGATCTGGATCTGCCGCCGTCTTCCAAAGGCGCGCTATCGATGGCGCTGCCCAACGATGTCGCCGATGCGCATGACTTCAAGTGGGAAATTCTGAAAGTGACGGGTTATCAAGTTAATCAATAAATTTATGCAACAATCGTTAAAGAATATTCGCGGCATCCTGATCTATACTGCGGTAATTTCATTGATTTCATTGGTCTATTTTATTTATGCCTACACGGTTCATCCGATCCCCGAAGAGCGCGAGACGTTTCTAACCGAAATCGGCGAAGGATTCGGAAAAACGGGCTTGGTACTGTTGATTTTTATCTATTGCCGTACGCTGCTCAAGCTGCTGCTCGGTCAAGGTAAATTGGCGCAGCGCTTGCTTCCGGACTATATTCCACCGGTCGAGTCATCCGGGCTGAATGACCTGTTGATCTGGATGAACCGCACGCATATTTACTTCGGTATCGCCGCGGTTGCCGTGATTTTGTTGCATATCGCGATGATGGGGTTTACGCGCTACAGCCACATTCTATTTTTCCCCGCTTTGCTGGGTTTAGTTATCTGGCAGGGCCTTTTTGGAATGTTTCTAACACTTCGCTATTCGCCGGTCGATCTGAAGAAATTTTCATATCTCGTGCACGCACAGTTTGTCACCGGCATTGCAATCGGTGTTTTCGCTTTCTTCGGCCATGTGCTGATCGACGATTGATTGCTCAATTCGCTGATTTCCAATCCATCACCGACCTGCCGCTTTTATTTCATAACGGGGAAAACGATTGTTATCATCTTTACCGGTACACAGTGTATGATCATGCGCTGATGTTTTGAGAATCACCGGCAGGCCTCTCTTTCAATGATAAAAACAAGCTATGGATAGCGCGTCGACAATTAAGATACTGATCCTCGATGACGATACTTTTATGCTCAAGCTGTTGTCGCGCATGTTGGCGAAGCTGGGCTACACGGCTGTCACTACCTGCGACAACGGTTCGGATGCGTTGCAAAAAATCGATCATATTGATACCTGTCCCGATTTGATTCTGCTCGACCTGAACATGCCGGATATGGACGGCATCGAGTTTGTGCGTTACCTGGTAGACCGTCAGTACCACGGTCAGCTGATATTGGTTAGCGGCGAAGACGAACGCATGCTCAAAACCGCGGAAAAACTCGTGCATGCGCACAAAATTCCGATGCCCGGCTATGTGCACAAACCCGTGGATCCCAATAAGTTATCGGAAATCTTGCAAAGGCTGGAGATTGAAGCAGCCATTCTTCCGCAGTCAAATGACAAAACCTACAGTGCAGCCGATATTCGCTCGGCCATCACCCATCAGGAACTGGTGAACTACTATCAACCCAAAGTATCGGTGGAAAGCGGTGACGTCATCGGTGTAGAAACGCTGGTGCGCTGGCACCATCCGCAGGATGGTGTAATCATGCCGGACCGGTTTATCCACGTCGCGGAGGATAACAATCTGATCGACGATTTGACCCGCTTGGTGCTAAAACAGGCGATCATTCAAGCGGGAAAATGGCATCGCGACAGTCAGGCTTTGCGCGTATCGATCAACGTCACGATGGAAAATCTGGCTTCTCTCGATTTTCAAGACATGGTGGTCAATCTCGTCAATGAGAATAATCTGCCGCCGCAAAAAATCGTCATCGAAATTACCGAAAGCCAGGTGATGGGACCGGATGCGCGCATTCCGCTGGAAATTCTCACCCGCCTGCGTCTCAAACGGTTTCATCTGTCCATCGACGATTTCGGCACCGGCCATTCATCCCTGGCGCAACTGCGCGACATTCCGTTTAACGAGCTGAAAATCGATCAAGGATTTGTCCATCGTGCATGGCAGGACGATACGCTGCGCGCCATTTACGATGCCAGCTTGGCGATGGGCAAGCAACTGGGCATGGATATCGTCGCGGAAGGCGTTGAAGATCGCGATGACTGGGAACTGGTACAGCAAACAGGGTGCGATATGGCGCAGGGAAACTTCATCTCACGCCCGCTCCTGCCCGCCGACCTGCTGCGTTGGATGGAAGAATGGCACGGTAGAGTCCGCGCTGAAGCGCTGATCGCTTCCCCGGCATCTTAACCAAACAGTTTTACAAATTTTCCCCATCTGGCGCGGTTAAGGAATCAAGATAGGTTTTAACCGCGAGCATTTCCGCATCAAATTGCGGCAACAACACCGCCAGTTCCGCCGCAGCGTTCTTTTTTCCCGCTTGTTCCATGGCCGCGCACAATTCACCTAATGCCAGCGCCCCCACCGATCGTGCGGATGATTTCAGCTTATGCGCCAACCCACCGGCAGCCGTCAATTGACCGGCTTGATAAGCGGCATGCAGCTCTGTAGCTATTTTTTCCGCGCTGGCACGAAAATCTGTCAGCATTTCCCGGATCATCTCCGCATCATTGCCAACCAGCTCTTCCAGCACGTGAACATTGACCGGTACCACTGCCGCTTCCACTTTACTCGCTGATACGGCGGCTGCAGAAGCCGCAGGTTTTGCAGTTACTGGCGCTTCGCTGCGCGGCAAATATTTTTCCAGAATCTGGCGCAAATCCTCAAGTTGCACCGGTTTGCTCAGGTAATCGTCCATGCCGGCGTTGAGGCAGTGTTCCCTCTCACCTTTCAAGGCATTGGCCGTCAGTGCGACAATCGGCATGTGCTGTTGGCCGGATTCCGCTGACCGGATCTCTTTCGTCAATTCAAAACCGTCCATCTCCGGCATGTGCAAATCGGTCAGCAGCAATCCATATGCACAATTCTGCTTACGTTTCAGCGCTTCCCGGCCATCGTTGGCAATATCCGCTACATAGCCAAGTAAAGTCAGTTGCTGGCGGATGACTTTCTGGTTGATGTCGTTATCTTCCGCCACCAAAATAAGCCGGCCTTGGCGCAGCGCTTCTTCGCGCGAGACCGAGGTAGGCTGTGACTTGAGAGTGCTGACAAGCGGCGCGCTCTCCGCGCTCGCTTCCACTTTACCGGCGGCAATCGCCATCGCGCGCAGCAACGATTGACGGTACATGACATCGCCATCAAGCGTAATGATGTCGATATCTTCAATGCGCGCTTGGCGGCGGCGGCCGCGTTTGATCACGACGAAGCGGGGTTCGATGTATGGTTGAGCCTCTCTCAATCCGGCTTTACCAGATTTTTTCTTGATCTGCTCGTTACGCGCATTAAATGCGACACGCAGAGCTTCGATGGAAAACATTTCCTGACCTGCGTCAATTACCACCAGCCATAATCCCGGCGTCAGATTCTTGATAACTTGATCAACCTCAGCAAAACCGGTTATTTGTTTAACTTCCGCGCCTGCGCTGCGTAAATAAACCGCCAAATCGTTGCTCAAACTATCGTTGTCGCCCAGTATCAAGCAATTCATGCCGTCGAGGTCTTCGAGCTTGTGATTGACAGCCACGCTAGTTGGTAACGGTTTGAACGGCATTTGAATGATAAAAGTGGAACCATGCTGCGGTTCGCTCTGCACGGTAATCTCCGCGTCCATCAACTCCGCCAGGTGGTGCGAAATCGCCAAGCCGAGACCGGTGCCGCCGAAACGGCGCGTGGTGGAAGGATCGCCTTGCGAGAAAGATTTAAAGAGTTTTTCCTGCGTCTCTTTATCCATACCGATGCCATTATCGGCGATTTGAAAGGTCACCACGATCTGATCCGTATTCGATTCGGTCAATAATACCCGCACCGATACCTTGCCTTGTTTTTCCTGTTTGCTGGAAAATTTGATCGCATTGTTGATGATATTGACCAGCACTTGGCGCAATCGTAGTGGATCACCCAATACATTTTCAGGAATCGCGGGATCGATGAATAAGGTCAGTTCGACTTTTTTGTTCAATGCAAGATGCGCCAGCATACCGCACGCGTTCTCGATGATACTGGCCAGCGGCATGGGAATTTTTTCGATTTCCAGTTTGCCCGCTTCAATTTTGGAGAAATCGAGAATGTCTTCGATAATGGCCAGCAAGGCATACGCGGAATCGCGGATCAAATTGGCCATTTCCATTTGATAGCCGCTCAAACTGGTTTGCCGCATGACATCAATCATACCGATCACGCCATTCATCGGTGTGCGGATTTCGTGGCTCATGGCGGCAAGAAACGCCGATTTGGCATTATTGGCTTGCTCTGCTTCGATGCGAGCTTGTTTTAAGTCCTTCATGATGCGCACATGTTCGCGGATATCGCGCATCACACCAGTAAAATGCCGTTTTCCGGCGACAAAATATTCGCTGACCGCCAGATACAATTCGATCCGCTCACCGTCTTTGCGCACGCCTTCTACTTCGCGGCCCCGGCCGATGCCATGCGAGCCGGACAAATAAGGGCGGCCGACATACTCCTGGCCATGGCCGGTGCGGCAATAGTTCTCCATATAACTATTATGTTTGCTGCGATCCGGTTCGGGCACAATGATCGAGATATTCTGTCCGATCATCTCATCGTGGCTGTAACCGAACAATTTCTCCATCACCGGATTGACGGAAAGAATCGTGCCTATTTCGTCGGTGGTCACCACGCAATCCACCATGTGCTCAACTATCGAGCGCATTTCCTCTTCCTTGATCGCCAAGGCTTCGTTAGCACGCTGCAGATCGCCGGTTCTGGCCGCCACGCGATGTTCCAGTTCCTGATTGAGCTGCACCAGATTTTCTTCGGCTTTATTGCGATTCTGATCGCTAGCGCATAGTTTTTCGACCATCGCATTAAATGTGTGCGCCAATTGCCGCATTTCATCCCAGCCTTCAATTGAAACCAGTTGGTGCAAGTTTCCCGAGGAAATTTCCATTGCGCTCTGATTCAAATGCTTCAACGGATTAACCACGCGGCGATGGAACAGAATCGCCCCCAATAAAGCGGCAAATAGAATCAAAATCAGAATAACCAAGCCGATGAAATGTACTTTATAAACAGAAGCAAAGGCTTCTTCGACATCAATTTGCACGACGATGCCCCATTTCATGCGCGGCAAATAACGCCACGCTGCAACCACTTCCGTACCGCGGTAATCGATAGTTAATGCACTGCCTGATTGGCCTTTCAAAGCATTCTGCATAGCTTCGGAAGATGGTGGTGTATTCAGCGGTATCCGGCGTTTCAGTGCTGCATCGGAATCATATTTGAGCGGCGCCATGACGAGTGCGGTCTGATCGTCTTCCAGACGCGCCACGACCGTTTCGCCGCTATCGCCCAATCCGACATTGTTCGACAGCACCGTAAATACACGCTGGCTATAAATCTGCAACGCTAAGACACCTTTGATTTCTCCATCCATCATAATGGGTGTGGCAACAAATGCGGCGATTGCGCCTCTGGAAGGCTCGTAGCGCTCAAAATCCGAAATACTGCTTTTTAAGTTATCCAGCGCAAAACGGGTAACCTTGCCTAATCCGGTATCGCGATAAGGACCGGTGAATAAGTTCGTGGCAAAATCGGCCTCATGCGTTTGCGAATAGATGATTGTGCCTTGAGTTGAAATCAGAAACAGATCGTAATATTTTGCATCTTCGACAAAACGTTTGAAATTTTCACGATAACTGGCATCCAAACGGCGGTATTCCTCCGAATCCACGCCGTTTTGCTCAAAAATTCTGGAAAATCCGATGATGGCTTCATGCGTCGTGCTGGCGTCACGGATCAAACTGGCATCGAGCAATCGCTCTTGCAGATAACTGTCGATTTGTTCGAATTTTTTGTCGGCGATGGCGGAAACATTACGGATAGCGGATTTTTTGATCTCTTTCTCAAAGGTATGCAACAGGCTATTACCAATGACCAATATTGGCAGCAAGGAAACCAACGTAAACCAGACAGCGAAACGCTGTGTCAATGAAGTGAATTTCATCAGTTCCTCCATGCAATGACTGCAAACGGGATTTTTAGCTTATTTTCCTGTATTTGATTAGAAAATCAAACAAAACATTTTGTGAATTGATTAGATAGGGAAGCGCTGAACAATTAGATGCTTTCAGATTTTTCAGTACTACTGCCATTTTTTTGAACACGGATTCCCGGCAATTCATTTCTCAGCGGGATTTTGTTGCCGGATTCCCTCAGTTTGTGGTTCATCGTCTGCCTTCAGGGGCATTTTGAGCGGATTCCCCCTTAAGCCGTCAGCAACCGCCAGCGCAGCAGGTACAGGTTGGCCAAGCCCATTAGCATGTTCACCTTGGACGGCATTCTTCATCAGTCCGCGGTAGCGGGTCCGGATAAATCCAAACTGCCGCTTGTATACAGTAGATACGAAACATGCTTCAAAGTCGCCATCGGTTGACGGCCTCGCCGCCCGGTCCTGGGGTAATGGGGCTCAATGTGCGGCAACAAAACTAGCCAAGGCATTATTCCTTCCATTTCGCTTAAGAAAACTTCCCAGCGCGTCCGGCGTTTCTTGTGATTGCAGTCAAGATCTGCAACGTTCGATTGGCGTGACATAATGTATTTAGAAAGTTATCAGGTAACACTATTACCGCAAACTTCGGGGTTTGTTCAGCGCTTCCATAGTGTAATCACAGGATATTTTCCCAGAGAGCCATTAATCTGCGACGAGGAAAGAGAGAATTCTTTTGGCGTACTATATGGCGATGCAGAAAAGCATTTTCGACAAGATGCAGCAATTCATACAATGCCTTATTATTGTAATCGCTACCTTAATCTCCATGTATTAGGCAACTTTGATATCTTTGGGACAAAACTTATGCACAATTTACGAATATCTACACTCATTTTTTGCTTTTTGTTTCTGAGCGGTTGCGGCTACAACACATTGCAATCCACCGACGAACAAATCAAAGCCAGTTGGGCGGAGGTGTTGAACCAATATAAACGCCGTGCTGATTTAGTGCCGAATCTGGTCAATACAGTCAAAGGATTTGCCGCGCAGGAAAAAGATGTATTGTTGGGTGTCACCAATGCCCGCTCCAGAGTGGGCGGTATTCAGGCAACCCCGGAGTTGATCAACAACCCGGAAGCGTTTGCAAAATTTCAGAATGCGCAAGGCGAGTTATCGAGCGCGCTTGCCAGATTACTGGTCGTTACCGAGAATTATCCCGAATTGAAATCCGATGCAAATTTCCGCAACTTGCAGGCGCAGCTGGAGGGAACTGAAAACCGCATCACCGTGGCGCGCAATCGTTACATCAAAGCCGTGCAGGAATACAACATCGTGGTGCGCTCTTTCCCCAGTAATCTAACGGCGATGATGTTCGGATATCAAACCAAACCCAGTTTCACCGTGGAAAATGAGCAAGAAATCTCCACCGCGCCCAAAGTGGATTTTGGTGTGCCCATTCCTGCGGCAAAATAAGTCATCATGACGCTCGCCAAAATGACCCGGTTGAAAATCACATCATGGCTGTTCACTTCCATGCTGCTTGTCTTTTCAACTGCAGTGCTGGCTGATGTCGCCATTCCACCGCTGAAAGCGCATGTCACCGACCTGACCGCAACCCTTTCCGCCAGCGAGATTGCGTTTTTAGAGCAAAAATTATCGGCATTTGAAAAAACCAAAGGCAGCCAGATTGCAGTGCTCATCGTTCCGACGACACAACCTGAAACCATCGAAGAGTATTCGATACGTGTTGCGGAAGCCTGGCAACTGGGACGCAAAGGTGTGGACGACGGTATTTTGCTGCTCATCGCCAAAAATGACCGGACATTGCGCATCGAAGTGGGCTATGGCCTGGAAGGTGCGGTACCGGATGCGATGGCGAAACGGATCGTCGCGGAAATCATCACACCGCGATTCAAGCAAGGTCATTTTGCGGAAGGCATCGATGTCGGTATTGAAGCCCTCATCAAACTAATTCAAGGCGAACCGCTGCCATTGCCCAAAAACATGCGAAACGGTGCTGGCACTGCGGAAATGCACTCTCCTTTGGAAACTTTCATTTCCATCCTGATCGGGTCGATTGTACTGGGAAGAATCTTGCAAGTATTTCTTGGCCGCTTGATCGGCGCAACGATCACCGGTCTAGGCGTCGGATTCATCGGCTGGTTGTCTTTTTCGTCGATAGTGGCCGCTGTTGTTATCGCCATCGTGGTATTCGTCATCAATCTTTTATCGAATGGCGGTAACGGTTACTATCGCAGCGGCCGCAGCGGCTGGCCGGATCACGGTTATTACCGTTCCGGCGGCTTCGATCGCGGCGGCGGTTTTGGCGGAGGATTCGGTGGCGGCGGTGGCGGTTTCGGCGGCGGTGGCGCGTCGGGGAGGTGGTAAATGGATTTTGCGCGTATTCTGCGTCATTTATTAACCGGTCAATGGGTGCAACGTCGCACCTTCCCGGCTGTTTCGCTGGCCGCTATCGAGCAAGCGATTGTGCAGTCGGAAGTAAAACACGGCGGTGAAATTTGTTTTGCCGTGGAAGCGGCGCTAAATACGTTCCCGTTGCTCAAAAACCAAAGTGCCCGGGAACGCGCCCTTGAAGTATTTTCACAACTGCGGGTCTGGGATACCGAACACAATAACGGTGTGCTCATTTACTTGCTATTAGCCGATCGCACGGTAGAAATCATCGCTGATCGCGGCATTCATGCCAAAGTTCCGGAGGCTGAATGGCAGGCTATTTGCCGCACGATGGAATCGGCATTTCAGCAACAACGGTTCGAAGCCGGTGTCATCGCAGGTATTCATGCCGCCGGCGAACATCTGCAGAAATATTTCCCGATTGATCCAGCGAAAGATACCAATGAACTTCCCGACAAACCCGTTGTGCTATAAATCGGCGGACGACCGGGGCCGTCAATTGGAATCAACAGGAATGCATCGCAAATCCTCAAGACAAGAAATTCGCAATCGCGGCAAATTCATCCACCGATAAATTTTCAGCGCGTAACCCTGGATCAATCCCCAGCGTATTGAAATCACCGATCGTCAAATGCTGTTGCAGGGTATTGCGAAGCGTTTTGCGGCGCTGCGAGAATGCCGCAGTGACAATTTGTGAAAATACCGTCTCATCCTTAACGATCCGCGTTGACGCATCGCGCGGAGTCATGCGAACAATAGCCGACTCAACCTTCGGTACGGGGCGGAACGATCCCGCCGGAACACTGAACACATATTCCATATCGAAGCGATACTGCAACATGACGGAAAGCCGTCCGTAATCGGACGTAGCAGGTACGCCGACCATGCGATCCACGACTTCCTTTTGCAACATGAAATGCATATCGAAAATATGCGCTGAGAATTGACTCAAATGAAACAGCAACGGCGTTGAAATGTTGTAAGGCAAATTACCGACGATACGCAGCTTGTGTCCTAGCGCGGAAAAATCGAATCTCAGTGCATCGGTGGCGTGAACAGTCAACTGATCTTGCGTAAATTCCTGACGCAATTTTGCCACGATATCGCGATCGATTTCGACGACATCCAAATGACCGGCGGTTTGCTGCAAGGGATGCGTCAAAGCGCCCAAGCCCGGGCCGATTTCAATCAGCCGGTCGCCTTTTTGCGGACAAATTTCAGCGATAATTTGCGCAATGATGTACCGATCGACCAGAAAATTCTGGCCGAAGCGCTTGCGGGGATTATGGCGCATGATGGAAGAATTGCGCTTGATTCTTCGTCAGTTGTACGGCCATTTCAATGGCAGTCAGCAGACTGCCCGGATTTGCGCGGCCTGTTGCTGCCAGCTCCAGCGCGGTTCCGTGATCAACCGAAGTACGGATGATTGGAAGTCCTAGCGTAATATTCACGCCTCCGCCAAAACTGGCATGCTTCAAGACCGGCAATCCTTGGTCATGATACATCGTAAAGATGCAGTCGTATTGTTTGAGCTGCACCGGATTGAACAAAGTATCCGCCGGTATCGGACCGAATAGCTGCATGCCCTCCGCGCGCAGCTTATTCAGCACGGGAATAATGACGTCGATTTCTTCTCGTCCGAGATGACCGGATTCACCGGCATGCGGATTAAGGCCGGCAACGGCGATGCGCGGATTTTCCAGCAGGAAACGTGTGATCAGATCACGTTGAATGATGCGTAATTTGCTTTCGATTCTATCCGCCGTAATCGCCGCAGCCACATCTTTCAATGGCAAATGCGTAGTTGCCAGCGTTACCCGCATATTGCCGCCGGTCAGCATCATGACCACCGGGCTATGCAACAATTCCGACAAATATTCGGTATGACCGGTAAAAGGAATACCGGCATCGTTGATCACACCTTTGTGTACTGGCGCCGTCACTATGCCGTGGAACCGCCCGGATTGACAGGCTGCAACCGCGATGCGCAAAGTTTCCAGCACATACAGCGCATTCGCCGGATCAAGAACTCCCGGCATGACCGGCTCCGTCAACGGAACATGGATGAATTGTAAACTACACGGCTTATGCAGCTTAGGCGCGGAAGCGGAAACATCGATCAGTTTCAGCGGCAGCTTCAATTGCCGTGCTCGCGCCAGCAACATATCACCATCCGCAATCGCAACTAGCTGGCACGACAACGGATGCTGCGCGATCTGCACACATAAATCGGGGCCGATACCGGCAGGTTCGCCGGGTGTCAATGCCAATACAGGGAAAAATCTAGTGCTCATGTTCATCGTCCAACCGGTACTCCACATACGCCTGGTCGCGCAGTTGCCGCAACCATTCCTGCACCACCACATCGGCCTTGCGCGACCGTATCGCTTGTCTTGCCGCCTGACGGCGCCGGTCTTGACTGATATCCTGCGAACGGCGTTCCAGCACTTGAATCAAATGCCAGCCGAATTGCGTCCGGACAGGATCGCTGATCTGACCCGGTAACAATGCATTCATCGCCCGCTCAAAATCCGGTACGGTATCGCCCGGCGAAAGCCAACCGAGATCGCCACCGGATGATGCGCTAGTATCCTCGGAATACAGTTTTGCCACTTCTTCAAAACTTTCTCCTCGATCCAACCGCTCCTTAATTTGAAGAATCTTCTGCTTACCCTCATTTTCCGAAGTCAGTTCGTTAATTTTTATCAGAATATGGCGCGCGCGCGTCTGATCGATGATGACGGTTTGTGCTTCCTGAGCGCGTCTACCGAGCAGCTTGAAAATATGAAAACCGCTTGGGCTTTGCACCACTGGTGTCACATCGCCGGGTTGCATCGGTTTGAGTAATTCCGCGAAGGTCGGCCCCATTTGCGTGATTGGGCGCCATTCGATGATACCGCCGGTCTTGGCATCGGGTGCATCGGAAAATTCCGCCACGACCTGGGAAAACTCCACGCCTTGTTTGATTTTTTCATGCGCCAGTTTTGCCCGCTCGGCTCTTTGCTGGATTTGACTGGGAGCGGTATTTTCC
This sequence comes from Pseudomonadota bacterium, assembly GCA_018241205.1. Lineage (GTDB taxonomy): Bacteria > Pseudomonadota > Gammaproteobacteria > Burkholderiales > Nitrosomonadaceae > Nitrosomonas. The sequence goes on along the minus strand of JAFEEI010000012.1, from coordinate 22,718 downwards.
GGCACCAGTATCAATATATGTGCAAGACGGTATTCATCTTGTCCTTCGGAGGTCGTTTTTTGCGTATGCAAGTAATTGTCGACTTCCCCTTCGGTCACATTGACTTGATGCTTGACCTCCCGCTCTTTAAGCCGCGCCATAATCATTTCTTCACGTATTTCATCGCGGAATTTACTGTACTGGATACCGTCTTTCTCCAACACCGCATGGAATTCCGGCAGTGACAATTTATTATCTGCTGCAATCCGTTGTATGGTTTCATCCAACTCGCTTTGGCTGACAGCCAGACCAACTTCCTTGGCGTGTTGCAGTTGAATGTGCTTCATGACGACCGATTCTAGCACCTGTTTCTCCAATGTGTGTTGATCCGGTAATTGAACACCTTGTTGCTGCAAGCGGCCCACAGTCAATTTGACCGCATCGTCAAGCTCCTGGCGCGTAATGACATCTTCGTTGACAACAGCCACGATATGATCGATTGCTTTTGCAGCCGGAATAAAATGCAACTCTTGCGCCGCCAGAGGATTTGAAAGTGCCACGATCACTAGAAAGATAATGCAAAAACAATTGCTTTTATGCATAGAATGACAAAACTGGATAAATGCGCCAGGTAAGTTCCGGAAAGCCGCCGCGCCCGGCCATGTGGTATTGAAATCGGATTCAAAATACGCTTTGTTCATTCGTAAACTACTTTTCTTCACTTGATTCCACTTTGCTTGACCATCGTCACCGCCCTTTCCCGAAATTTCCTAGAAATAATCAACGATCAATGAATACTGGTGTAGCCCGGAATACTTTGCTGCAGCACTTGCAGCGGATTGTTGCCAATCCCCATCAATCCCTTCAATTCAAGCTGCACAAAAAATGTTGTAGTCTCCGTGTGCGTTGCAGTCGTCAGCCGTTGCATTACTAGGCGCAAAGCCCAGCAACAGGAGTTATATTCAAGACCTGCCAATCCAGCTAGAATTTTACCGTCGAGTAATGAATAATTGACCCGGGTAAGACCATGCCAATTCCTGCCGAGCGGCCACTGCATCGATGTATCGACTTGTTCCAGCACGCCTCGGGTAAAGCGGTAACCTAAATTAATTACTTTGCCGGTTTCCGGCTGGTAACTAATGCCGGTGCGAACTTTCTCAGTATGTAGATGCGCTTCATCCATTTGTATATTGGTATCGGTACTGATACTCCGCGACAAACGCCCGGATATCGCCGCGATGAAGTCCGATCTGCCGCTGGTGACTTGGGGCGGAAGCAATACTACTTTAGGGTCGTTGAAATTGAATTGCTGCCCGACAGCGAGACGCAAATATTCAATTCCGCTTGACTGCTCGACAAATCGCGACGTTAATGCGGTCACGACCCGATTGGCATCATTGATGCGATCACCGCCGCTGAAACGGTTTTCCGTGAGTATCTGGGCGAAACTGAAGTCATTGACCGCGGAGTCAAAGTTGGGCAGATAGTCTTGGTTGCGGTACGGCGCGTAAACATAAAATAAACGCGGCTCCAGCGTTTGGATAAATTTCGCGCCACTGATTTCAAGCGACCGGTCAAACGCAACTCCGCTGTCCCAACTGAAAATGGGAATGGTGCGATCAACAACATCCCCTTTGTCGCCAACTGGCTGATCCAGATTGTAATGCGTATAGTGCAAGCCGATTTTAGGCGTGATGTAGCCGAATTCATTACGTAACGGCAGACTAACATTTGGGTAGAGTATTAAGCGGTTACCGTTTATGAACGTCGGGTGATAGAAGTTGGTCCAGCTGCTCTTCAACTCAAAATCCATTTTCCCCACGTTATATTTCACCGCATTCAAAGAAAAATGCGGCAAACGCTCGTAGGGAGGCACAAACGGCGCCAACGGATCTTGTATGGTCTGGAAACCTTGAGCAAATCCAGTGAATTGCAATGCACCATCCCTGCCCCAACGGCCGTTATAAGCCACGCCGCCTTGTTGCGACAAGTTGGTCAAGCTGGTTTGCGCTAGATTGGGCGTTAATTGGCGGAAATACAAGTCATCGGAAACTCGATTGTAGTTGAGAAAACCTTGCCAGCCTCTGCCGAAATCCTGCGTATGCGTATATAAAACCCCCCAGCGAGTCCGATTGGTATCAGTATCCACCGGTAGAATATCGAGCAACAAGTTACCGCTCATATTGTTATTGCCGATATAGCGAACCTCATTACTTAGCATAAAACCGCGTCTACTCATAACTCTGGGTGTTATCGTGGCATCGATATTGGGTGCGATATTCAAATAAATGGGCAGTCCCATATCAAAACCGGTTTTTGCGTTATAGCCCGAGACTGGCGACAGAATCCCCGTTTTCCGCTTTCTGCTATAGGAAAAATTAATCCACGGTGAATAAAGAATCGGCACATCTTTGAATACGACACTGACATGCCGCGCGGTGCCGATTTCTTTCTCATTATCGACTTCGAGTTCCTTGGCGCGAAGGTACCAGTCATGCATTCTGTCAGGACAAGTCGTATAATTTGTTTCTGTTACGCGATAATGATCCTTACCCTCAAGATACAAGATATCGCCAGTGCCGCGGCCTCTTTCCTTTTTCATTGAATAACGCGGCTCGGTTAATTGACCGACTTCGGTTTCGACATTCAATTCGAGTTTTTTACCTTTCAGAATATCCTTCGGTCTTTCCAAGCGCACATTTCCTTCCACCTCGGCATCTTCGGTTTGCTCGTAATATTTCATGCGGTCGGCGCTGAGCGTATTATCGCCCTGCCGCAACACGGCATTCCCGGTTGCCTCGACTTCTTGCTTGTAATAGCCGGTAATGCGATCAGCTTCGATAAAAACGGGTTTTTTCTGCGGCTTGATGACAGGTTTATGCTCGGCCTGACTTTCATCATCACCATTAGTTCTGGGGGCAACGCAGCTGCCCCATCCAGTCAACGGTAAAGTTAAAAATAAAGCTAGAATGAGTAACCGCTGGGTGATGTGCATCTTCATTCTCATTCCAGGTTTATTGCGCAATGCCTATCCATCTGATTCAATTGTTCGTAATCCTTTCGAGTAGCCCCGTATTGTACCCTTTCTGTCATTTGATGATCTATCGAAAAATAGGGGCTTTGCACGATGAAAAAGCAAAATTTCATGTGCGCGCGCGAAATACGAAATAAACCGCACCCACTATGCACAAGGCTGCCCAGAGATAATCGAGCTTCAACGGTTCCTTCAAATAAAAGAGCGCGAACGGCACAAAGACCGTCAGCGTTATGACTTCCTGCACAATTTTCAACTGTGCGACCGAAAGCACTGAATAACCGATCCGGTTGGCGGGAACTTGCAGCATGTATTCAAAGAAAGCAATGCCCCAACTGACCAGCGCGGCAACAATCCACGGTTTGTGGTTCAATTCCTTCAAATGCGCGTACCAGGCAAACGTCATGAACACATTGCTCATGGTCAGCAGCAAGATGGTGTGCCAAACCTCGCGCATGGTGTTAAATTCCGAGATCCTGCCAAATGGTATCAACCCGCTGCTTGATCGCATCATCCATCACGATCGGCGTGCCCCACTCGCGGTTCGTCTCGCCGGGAAATTTGTTGGTCGCATCCAATCCCATCTTGCCGCCCAATCCGGAAACCGGGCTGGCGAAATCGAGATAATCGATCGGGGTGTTTTCCACCAGCAAGGTATCGCGCACCGGATCGACCCGGGTGGTAATCGCCCAAATCACTTCCTTCCAGTCGCGCACGTCGATGTCGTCATCGGTGACGATGATGAACTTGGTGTACATGAATTGGCGCAAAAAACTCCAGATACCGAACATCACGCGCTTACTGTGCCCGGCATACTGCTTTTTCATGCTGACCACCGCCATACGGTACGAACATCCTTCCGGCGGCAGATAAAAATCGGTGATTTCCGGAAATTGTTTTTGCAGCAACGGCACGAACACCTCGTTCAGCGCCACGCCCAGAATGGCCGGTTCATCCGGCGGTTTGCCGGTATACGTGGAATGATAAATCGGGTTGCGCCGCATGGTGATGCGATCGATGGTAAAGACCGGAAAGGTTTCCTGCTCGTTGTAGTAACCGGTGTGGTCGCCATAAGGTCCTTCCAATGCGGTTTCACCGGGATGAATCGCGCCTTCCAGTACAATTTCGGCACTGGCCGGCACCTGCAGATCATTACCGATGCATTTCACCACTTCGGTTTTCGCCCCGCGCAGCAGTCCGGCAAACTGATATTCGCTCAAACTATCCGGCACCGGCGTCACGGCACCGAGAATGGTAGCCGGATCGGCGCCCAAAGCTACCGCCAGCGGATAAGGCTTACCGGGATTTTGCAAACTGAATTCACGGAAATCCAGCGCGCCGCCGCGATGCGCCAGCCAACGCATGATGACTTTATTAGGTGCAATGACTTGCTGACGGTAAATGCCTAAATTCTGCCGGGTTTTGTTCGGCCCACGGGTCACCGTCAAACCCCACGTAATCAGTGGTGCAACATCGCCCGGCCAGCACGTCTGCACCGGAATCCGGCTCAGATCGGCATCGTTACCTTCCCACACGATTTCCTGACACGGCGCGCTACTCAGCTCCTTCGGCGCCATGTTCAATACTTGCTTCAACACCGGCAGCTTATCCCAAGCATCTTTCAATCCCTTCGGCGGATCGGGCTCTTTCAGGTAGGCCAGCAGCTTGCCAACCTCGCGCAACGCTTCAACCGATTCTTGCCCCATACCCAACGCCACGCGCTTAGGCGTACCGAACAAATTACCCAGCACCGGCATGGTGTGGCCTTTGGGGTGCTCAAAGAGTATCGCCGGACCTTGTTTTTTTAGGATACGGTCGCAAATTTCGGTCATTTCCAGCTTGGGATCGACTTCGGTTTGAATGCGCTTTAGCTCTCCCAGCGCTTCCAATTGCGCCAGAAAATCGCGCAGGTCTTTATATTGCATGAGGAATCCTTAATGCGGAAAAATGGCAAAATCGAGTACGATTCCGGCAAACACGGCCATCCCCACCCAATTGTTGTGCAAAAAAGCCTTGAAGCACAAGGCCCGGTCGCGGTTGCGGATCAACGTATATTGGTAGGCAATCAAGCCGCTTGCCGTTATCAGTCCGGCGTAATACGCCCAATTCATCTGCTGCAGTTGTCCGATCAGCAGCATGATCGCAAGGAAGCAGGCGTGGCACACCATGACACCCAGCACGTCAAACTGGCCGAAAGTAATCGCCGAGGTTTTGATACCGATTTTCAGATCGTCCGGCTTATCGACGATGGCATACGCCGTGTCATAGGCAATGACCCAGAACAAATTGGCAAGCATCAAAATCCAGATGATCGGCGGCAAACTGCCGGTTTGTGCGGCAAAAGCCATGGGAATGCCGAAACTGAACGCAATGCCCAAATACGCCTGCGGCATGGCAAAAAAACGTTTGGTGAACGGATATGAAGCAGCCAAAAAAAGTGCGGGTACCGATAACAAAATCGTCAATTGATTCAACGGCAAGATCAGCAAAAACGCAATCAGACTCAATCCCGCTGCCAGCAGCAAAGCTTCTTTGGAACTGACCCGGCCGGCCGCCATCGGCCGGTTCTTGGTGCGTTCGACATGCGGATCGATTTTGCGGTCGGCGAAATCGTTGATGACACAACCCGCAGAGCGCATCAACACCGTGCCCAGCACAAAAATAACCAGGATGAGCCCATCGGGAAAGCCTTGTGCCGCAAACCACAAACCCCACAGCATGGGCCACAGCAGCAGTAAAATACCGATCGGTTTGTCGAGCCGCATCAATTGCACGTAGGTTTTGATTCGATCTGCCACATTCATAACGGTAAATTCAGGATAGCGGGTAAAAATACTTCGGTCACTAGAATCGATTGGCCGTGCAAGGTAAACAACGAACGCCGCGCCCACAGATTCGCCGGTTTTTCCGGCAAACGGTTGCAAGCGCGATCGTATAAAAAATGCCCGCTGCCCACTTTTTTAAACTGCAGCGGCGTGCGTTTGATTCTGGGATTGGTAAACAGCACGGTACCCAAAGATTTATTGCCCAATCCGCTCAATCCGCGCCACGCCCCGCGCAAATTCTTACGCGCCACCACAGAATGCGCGAACACCACCGGAGTATCGCCGCAATACAGATAAACTTCCCGCACCAATGCCAATTCACTCGGACGCAATTGCATGACATCCTGTTCGTCGCCGTAAACCCGGCGCAACGACTGAAACACCGGTTGCACGCGAAAGCCGCTGCAGCGCTCTTGAATGCGTCGCGTCAGAGAACCGCGATCCTGCAACCAGGTGCGTTGGCGGAATGAGACGGATATCAGTTCTGAATGCCATGCCAGCGGATGCGCTTCATTCATTACCGCAAAATTATCCAATGAAATGGTTGCATGATGAGGAATCTACTTCTGGGATCCGGCAAAATTAGTCGAGAAATATCGCGACGGAATTATACCGCAGACTGAGTGTGGAATTTAAAAACCAGCCCATATTTTATAGCGCCGCGCTTAGTCCAAGAAATCATCGGAAAACGTCAGCCAGCATAGCTTTCTGCGATTATTAATCAACAAAACTATACCCTCAGATACTCTGTTTTATCTCCCAGCCAGCGCTCAATATGCCGCTGCACCATCTCTGGATAATTATTAAGCATTGCTTCCGCAGCGGCCTGTGCTGCAGTAAGTAACTCGCCATCTCGATCCAGATCGGCGAAACGCAACATCGGCATACCGCTCTGGCGCGCGCCGAGAAACTCGCCGGGACCGCGCAGTTGCAAATCCTGGCGGGCGATTTCAAAACCGTCGGTATGCTCAAAAATAATTTTGAGCCGCTGGCGGGCGATTTCGGACAAGGGTTGCTGAAACATCAGGATACAAATGCTGGCTGCCGTGCCACGCCCGACACGTCCACGCAACTGGTGCAATTGCGACAACCCCATGCGCTCGGCATTCTCAATCACCATCAGCGATGCATTCGGTACATCGACGCCGACTTCGATCACTGTCGTCGCCACCAGCAGTTGAATTTCACCCTGTTTGAACGATGCCATCACAGCCGCTTTTTCCTGCGGCGCTAAGCGTCCGTGCACCAAGCCGACACGTAAATGCGGAAACACCCGGCTTAAATTTTCGCAAGTTTCTATCGCCGTCTGCAGTTGCAAGGTTTCGGATTCCTCGATCAACGGACAAACCCAATAGACTTGCTTGCCTTGTTCGCATGCCTGTTGAATCCGTGCAATGATCTCGTCGCGGCGGTTACCGGCAATCAATTTAGTGACGGCCGGCGATCGCCCGGGTGGCAATTCATCAATGACCGATACATCCAGATCGGCAAAATAACTCATCGACAGCGTGCGCGGTATCGGCGTTGCGCTCATCATCAATTGATGCGGCACCTGATCGGATTGCGCGCCTTTCATGCGCAATGCCAGACGTTGTTGCACACCGAAACGGTGTTGCTCATCGATGATTGCCAAACCCAATTGCTGAAATGTCACATGATCCTGAAACAAAGCGTGCGTACCGACGGCTAGCTGCGCAGCACCGCTGGCGATTTCTTCCGATACGGCTTGCTTTTGTTTCTTTTTCTGACTACCGGATAACCAAGCCACCTTGATTCCCAATGGTTCAAACCAGCTGGTCAGTTTCTGAAAATGCTGCTCGGCGAGAATCTCAGTCGGCGCCATGAAAGCCGCTTGAAAACCGTTCTCGATCGCTTGCAGCGCAGCCAATGCGGCTACGATGGTTTTGCCGCTGCCGACATCGCCTTGCAACAAGCGTTGCATCGGATAAGGAGAAGCCAAATCGCGGCTGATCTCGGCGGCCACTTTCCTTTGCGCAGCAGTCAGTTGAAAACTCAGCCGCGCGAGAAACGGCTGCTGCAATCCGCTCTTTTGCGCCAAGACCGGCGCGGCATGGCTGCGGCGCTGCCGGTAATGCAAACGCATCGATAACTGCTGTGCCAGCAATTCGTCAAACTTGATACGCCGCCAGGCCGGATGCGTGCGCGTTTGCAGTGCTTCCAGCGATACCTCGGGAGGCGGGTTGTGCAAGCACATCACGCTATCGCGTAAACCTGCCAGCCGGTATTTGCGGATAATGCTGTCAGGCACTGTCTCGGCGAGCATTTGCTGATTACTCTGCAGCGCTTGTCCGATCAGTTTGCCGATCATTTTCTGCGTTAAACCCGCTGTCGCCGGATAAACCGGTGTCATCGTATCGGCCAGCGATTCTCCGGCATGAACGATACGGCATTTGGGGTGCACCATTTCCGCGCCGAAAAAGCCGCTGCGCACCTCACCCAGCAACCGCACACGCTTCCCCGCAGCATAAGTTTTGATCTGGCTGCCGTAGAAATTCAGAAAGCGCATCACCAGCACGCCGCTGCTGTCTTCAATCTGACAAACCAGTTGCCGCCTGGGCCGGACTACCACTTCGGCGTGCACGATGACGCCTTCGACTTGCACCGTTTGTCCACGCGGTGCATCAGCAATGGTGAACAGCCGCGTTTCATCTTCGTACCGGATCGGCAAATGCAGAATCAAATCTAGATCGTTGCGTATCCCTAAGCGGAACAGCTTTTCCTTCAGGGCGGAATGGGCAGTCATTGCGCCGCTTGTGAACTTACAGCTATACAGTCAGGATTAACTTGGCAGCACCATGATGGCATCCATTTCCACCAGCGCACCGCGCGGTAAAGTTTTAACACCGACGGCTGCGCGCGCTGGATAGGGTTGAGAAAAATGACTGGCCATGATTTCATTGACCAATGCGAAATTCGCAAGATCAGTCAGAAATATGTTGAGTTTCACGACATCGCTCAAACTGCCGCCGCTGGCGGCTGCCACCGCTTTCAAATTGGCAAAAACCTGTTGAATCTGAGCCTCGATATCGTCCGCCATTTGCATGCTCACCGGATGCAATCCAATCTGCCCCGATAGATAGACGGTGTACCCGTCCCCTCGCACTCGCACGGCCTGCGAGTAAGTGCCGATGGCCTGTGGCGCGTCCGGGGTATGGATGATTTGCTTGGTCATTTTTTCTCCTGATGAAATTGATTCGATGTTTTTTGTTATAGTTGGCGCCTTCGGACAATCTGAATCGCACTATTGCGGTATGATGCAGCGAACTTTGGCACATTTCAACCGGGCTAGAATTTTAATCGAATCTCCTTTTAAATTTTCCATTTCATGCAAAAACTGATTATCCAAGGAGGTCTTCCACTGCACGGCGAGGTCTCCATCTCAGGTGCAAAAAATGCCGCGCTTCCTCTTCTCTGCGCTGCGCTGTTGACCGGAGAATCCCTAACAATCAACAATGTTCCGGCATTGCAAGACATCACCACCATGCTATCGCTGCTCAAGCAAATGGGCACCCGTGTGACTGAACATGGCAACGGTGAGATTGTGTTGTCTGCCGCTGCTCTGACGCATCTGGTGGCGCCTTACGAAATGGTCAAGACCATGCGCGCCGCTATTCTGGTGCTTGGACCTTTGCTGGCGCGCGCGGGAGAAGCGGAGATTTCATTGCCCGGCGGTTGCGCCATCGGCTTGCGCCCGGTCGACCAGCATATCAAGGGATTACAGGCCATGGGAGCGGAAATCGCTATCCGGCATGGCTACATTCATGCCGTGGCAAAAAAACTGCACGGCGCGCGCATTGTATTCGATATCGTCACCGTCACCGGCACGGAAAATTTGATGATGGCGGCAACCTTGGCGGAAGGAACAACGATACTTGAAAACGCCGCACGCGAACCGGAAATCATCGATCTCGCCCACTGCCTGAGTGCAATGGGCGCAAAAATTCACGGCGCTGGCACGGATATCATCACGGTAGAAGGCGTTTCATCGTTGCATGGCGCGGAGCACACGGTCATGCCGGATCGCATCGAGACCGGCACTTTTCTGGTCGCCGCCACTGCTGCCGGCGGTGAAATTCATTTAAAAAATACCGATGCGCATTTGCTCGATGCGGTTCTGGATAAACTCACCGAAGCGGGTGCGCGGATTGATTCCGCTGCAAACTGGATCAATCTTACAATGCAAACGAAGCCGAAGGCCGTCAATATCCGTACTGCGCCCTACCCGGCTTTTCCCACCGATATGCAGGCGCAATTCATGTCGCTCAATTGCATTGCCGACGGTACCGCCATCATGACCGAAACTATTTTTGAAAACCGCCTGATGCATGTGCAGGAATTGAAGCGCATGAACGCCAATATCGAAGTGGAAGGCAATGCCGCTATTGTCACTGGCATCACGCAACTCGACAGCGCTAATGTGATGGCGACCGATCTGCGCGCTTCGGCTAGTCTTGTGATTGCCGGGCTGGTCGCGCAAGGTGAAACGGTGATTGATCGCATTTATCACCTGGATCGCGGTTATGAAAATATCGAAGGTAAATTGTCCGCACTGGGTGCACAAATCCGCCGCATTCAGTAAACAAAAAAGCTTTTGCCAACGCAAAAGCCTTTTCATTCGCTGTAACTAACTTGCGATCAGCCGATTTTAGAATTTAGGTTGTTTGTAGCTGACAACCAGAGTAGCAATTTTCTTGTTCAATCCCATGACAGGAACGACCAGAATTTTTTTACCGTCCACATCCGATTTGATCGAGATTTTTTGCAGATTCAGAATTTCTTTCGGAAATATCTCCGCACCTTTCGTTTCTTCCAGACGCTTATCCGTAGATACCAGCAATTGACCGTCTTCACCGATCAATACCACTCGTTCGGTATCTTTCATTCTGACGATTTCACTCAAGTATTGGTCGATTTGATCAATATTGTTACGGATCAATTCTCCGCGCACTGCCCAGGACAAAACCTGTCCGAAACGTTCTTCTTCTTTTACATATTGTTGATCGGCGTATTCACGAGCCTGCTGCGTAATCAACACGCGTTCGCTTTCAAGTTTCTTCGCCATATCGGATTCCACTTTACCGACAGCAATAAATTTCCACGCGATAACGACAAGAATGAGCCCCACCAGTATCGCAAAATATTTGGCAGGTAATTGTGCGGTTGGGATTTTCTCTATCCATTCAAATTTGGCATTGAATGACGAGAGTAAATTATCAGCTTTAGATTGTTGATTCGGGTTTTGTTTGTTGTAATCCGTCATGGATAACTCCTTGTAGTATGAATGACTGAGAAAAACGCGGATTATCCACTAATCCTCCTAGAAGGAAAAGTAGTGTGTGCCGATTAAATACATTGATTCAGCTTTGCGCAATAGGAAAATTAAGGCGAATCGCCAATGCGCAAAATCACCGGCCAAGTATTTATGTTTTATAATTACCGTTTGATAGCGCCTTGATCGAAAAACTGAGGATTATAGCAACGCAATGAATGATTCCGCATTAAAACAAGATAACAACAAAAAAACCTGGTCCGGCCGATTTAACGAACCGGTTTCTGCGCTGGTAGAACGCTACACCGCTTCGATCAGTTTTGATCAACGCTTGGCTGAATATGACATTCAAGGCTCGCTGGCGCATGCGCAAATGCTGGCGGAACAACACATCATTAGCCATCAGGATCTGCTCGATATCCAGCGCGGCTTGCAGCAAATTCAGGAAGAAATACGCAATCATCAGTTCACCTGGTCGCAACAACTGGAAGACGTGCATCTCAATATCGAAAAACGTCTCACAGCGCTGGTTGGCGATGCCGGAAAGCGATTGCATACCGGCCGTTCGCGCAACGATCAGGTAGCAACTGATATTCGCTTGTTTTTACGCGCCGCGATCGACGAAATCATCACCTTGATCAAAGCCATGCAACAGGCACTCCTCAATCTGGCGGAGCAACATATTCACACTGTGATGCCGGGTTTTACTCACTTGCAAGTCGCGCAACCGGTGTCATTCGGTCATCATTTGATGGCGTATTTCGAAATGCTGAAGCGCGACGTTGAACGTCTGGCCGATTGCCGCAAACGGGTCAACCAATTACCACTGGGCGCCGCCGCACTGGCCGGCACCAGTTATCCGATCAAGCGCGAGCGGGTGGCGCAGTTGCTCAATTTCGAAGGCGTTTGCCAGAACTCGCTGGATGCCGTGTCGGATCGCGACTTCGCGATTGAATTCAGCGCCTGTGCGGCACTGATCATGACGCATTTATCGCGCATGTCGGAAGAATTCATTTTATGGATGAATCCCGCATTCGGCTTTATTCAATTGGCCGACCGCTTCTGTACTGGTTCGTCGATCATGCCGCAGAAAAAGAATCCCGACGTACCGGAGCTGGTGCGCGGCAAAACTGGGCGCGTCAATGGTCATTTGGTTGCATTATTGACGCTGATGAAAGCCCAGCCGCTGGCGTACAACAAAGATAACCAGGAAGACAAAGAACCGCTGTTCGATACCGTCGACACTTTGGCGGATACGCTGTGGATCTATGCCGACATGCTCGGCGGCGTGCGTGTCAATCACGATCAAATGCGCCAGGCGGCACTGCGAGGCTACGCCACCGCCACCGATTTGGCGGATTATCTGGTCAAAAAAGGCATTCCGTTTCGCGATGCGCATGAAATCGTCGCACAGGCGGTGCAGTATGCGGAACAGAAAGGCTGCGATCTCAGTGCATTGGAGCTAAGCGAATTACAAACCTTTTCCGCGCGGATAGAAACCGATATTTTCGCTGTTTTGACGCTGGAAGGCTCGATGCAAAGCCGTAATCACACTGGCGGAACAGCACCTGAGCAAGTGCAAGCAGCCATTGAGCAAGCCCGTAAATGGTTAGTCTGATCGCAGATTAAGCCATGCATTCGTGGCATCCGGTCAGCGCGCAAATTTCCGCTGCAATCAACACATCATTCCAGATCAAAGAATCCCGTTCTATCGGCGGCGGTTGTATCAATCAAGCCTATCGCATCAGCGATGGTGCACGGCATTTTTTTGTTAAATTGAATTCCGCCGGTAGTCTTGATATGTTTGCAGCAGAATCCACCGGTCTCGAGGAAATCCGGCAATCGGGTGCGATACGTGTGCCGCAACCCATTTGCTACGGACACAACGATGAGATGGCATGGCTGGTGCTGGAATATCTCAACCTCGGTCAAAGTGCACGAGGCAAAGCACCCAATCTGGGCGAGCAACTTGCCACCATGCACCGCGTCACTTCTTCGCAGTACGGCTGGTATCGCGACAATACCATCGGACAAACGCCGCAAATAAATTCATTTTCTTCCGATTGGGTAGAATTCTGGCGCATGCAACGATTGGGATATCAACTCAATCTGGCGCAAAGGAACGGATTCACCGGGAAATTACAAACATTGGGCGAGCAATTGCTAAGCGATCTGGATAATTTTTTTACCGATGCGCTACCCTCCCCGTCGTTGTTGCACGGCGACCTGTGGAGCGGCAATTATGACTACGATGACAATGGAAATCCGGTATTATTCGATCCTGCGGTCTATTATGGCGATCGCGAGACGGATATCGCCATGACTGAACTTTTCGGCGGCTTCCCAGCCGATTTTTATTCCGCTTACCGCTATAATTATCCACTGGATTCCGGTTATAATACCCGCAAACACGTTTATAACCTCTATCATATTCTGAATCACTTGAATCTTTTTGGCGGTGGCTACCGCCATCAAGCTGAACATACGATAAACACGTTGCTTGCTGAAATTCGTTAATTTACTGATACGTCATTAGCTCAATCTCACTGATCTCATGAATCTTTCTTGTTACGATAACCGCTCATGACCAAATATGTCTTTGTGACTGGCGGTGTTGTTTCTTCCCTAGGCAAAGGGATTGCTGCGGCGTCTCTAGGTGCATTGCTGGAGTCGCGCGGACTTAAAGTCACCATGCTTAAACTGGATCCTTACATCAACGTAGATCCCGGCACCATGAGTCCATTCCAGCATGGCGAGGTATTTGTCACGGAAGACGGCGCTGAAACCGACTTGGACCTGGGGCATTACGAGCGTTTTATCAGCACGCGCATGACGCGGCACAATAACTTCACCACCGGTCAGATTTACGAAAGCGTGATTCGTAAAGAACGGCGCGGTGATTATCTTGGCGGCACGGTACAAGTGATTCCGCATATCACCGATGAAATCAAACGCTACATTCAGATGGGTGTGGGCGACGCACAAGTAGCGATTATTGAAATCGGTGGCACGGTCGGCGATATTGAATCACTGCCGTTTCTGGAAGCCATACGGCAAATGGCGGTGCAAAATCCGCGTACCGACACCTGTTTCATCCACCTCACCCTGCTGCCTTATATCGGTTCAGCTGGTGAATTGAAAACCAAACCGACCCAGCACTCGGTTAAGGAATTGCGCGAAATCGGTATTCAGCCCGATGTTTTGTTATGCCGCTCGGATCGCGAAGTCCCCATGGAAGAACGTAGAAAAATAGCACTTTTCACTAACGTTCAGGAAGAAGCGGTTATTTCCGCGATCGATGTCGACAGTATCTATAAGATTCCGGGACTGCTGCACGAACAGATGCTCGATGAAATTATCTGTCATAAATTGAGCATTCTGGCCAAACCTGCGGATTTGAGCGTATGGAAAAAACTAGTGTATGCGCTGGAGCATCCGAAACATACCGTTACCATTGCCATTGTCGGCAAATACGTTGATCTAATCGAATCCTATAAATCGTTGTCGGAAGCTTTGATTCATGCCGGCATCCACACCAACAGCCGGATTAATATCGTCTATGTCGATTCGGAAAATATCGAAAAAGAAAGCACGGACTGCCTAGTCAACATGGATGCCATTTTGGTTCCTGGCGGTTTCGGTAAGCGCGGCGTCGAAGGAAAGATCATGGCGATCAATTTCGCCCGCACCAACCGCATCCCGTACTTGGGCATTTGTTTGGGTATGCAACTGGCCGTCATCGAATACGCGCGCAATAAAGCCGGTATGAAAGGGGCGCATAGTACGGAATTTAATCCCGATACTCCCTACCCGGTCATTGGTTTGATCACCGAATGGCGTACGCGCGATGGGCAAGTTGAAACGCGCGATGAAAACTCCGATATCGGCGGCAGTATGCGTCTGGGCGGGCAAGAATGTCTCTTGAAGAAAAATTCACTCGCCTGGAAAACTTATGGCGCGGATATCATTGCCGAACGCCATCGCCATCGTTATGAAGTCAACAGCTTTTATATTCCTAAATTAGAAAAAGCGGGGCTTTGCATCAGCGGTTTTTCCAAGGAAGAAAATCTATGTGAAATGATCGAACTTCCTGAAGCTGATCATCCGTGGTTTCTCGGTTGTCAATTTCACCCGGAATTCACATCCACGCCGCGACTCGGTCACCCGCTGTTCAAATCATATGTTCAGGCCGCTATTCATTTTACCAGCGAACGCCATCAGCATGCCGGAGATGAAAAAATACACGCCGTACGCAACAACTAAATCAATCAAATTCTGATCGCAAAACTAACAAGCTTAAAAATCACAGTCAACACAGGGAAAATGTAGCATGAGTGCAATAGTAGATGTCATCGCGCGCGAGATTCTCGATTCTCGCGGTAATCCAACCATTGAAACGGATGTTTTATTGGAATCCGGCGTGCTGGGCCGCGCTTCGGTTCCTTCCGGCGCATCCGTTGGCACGCGGGAAGCGATGGAATTACGCGATGGCGATGCGCAACGTTACTCCGGTAAAGGTGTTCTTAAAGCCGTGAACAATGTCAATACTGAAATTTGTGAAGCGTTAATAGGATTGGATGCTTTCGAGCAAAGCTTCATCGACCGGGAACTGATTAATCTCGACGGCACCGAAAACAAATCCAGACTCGGTGCCAATGCGATTCTTGCAGTATCGCTAGCCACCGCGAAAGCGGCTGCGGAGGAATCCGGCCTACCGCTGTATCGTTACCTCGGCGGCGCGGCTTCAATGTCGATGCCGGTGCCTTTGATGAACTTGATCAATGGCGGTGCGCACGCCAACAACAACATCAATATGCAGGAATTCATGATTGTGCCATTGGGAATTGCCAATTTTCGCGATGCCATCCGCTGCGGCGCGGAAGTTTTCAGCACGTTGAAGAAACTCATCAATGGCAAAGGCATGCCGACCACTGTTGGTGACGAAGGTGGATTCGCGCCCAATCTGGAAAACAATGAAGCCGCCTTGCAACTGATCGTTCAAGCCATTGACCAGGCCGGTTACCAGCCCGGTAGAGATGTCGCCATCGGTATCGACTGTGCCAGCTCGGAGTTTTACCACGATGGTAAATACCATTTAGGATCCGATGGCCTGCAGCTGACATCCGCGCAGTTTGCTGATTATCTGGCATCGTGGGTCGATAAATACCCGATTATCACGATTGAAGACGGTATGAGCGAACTGGATTGGAACGGTTGGGAATTACTGACCGCCAAACTGGGAAAATCCATTCAATTGGTCGGTGATGATATTTTCGTCACCAACACAAAAATCCTGCAGGAAGGCATTAAACGCAATATCGCTAATTCCATTCTAATCAAAGTCAATCAAATCGGCACGTTGACCGAAACGTTCGCTGCCATCGAAATGGCGAAATGCGCCGGTTATACCGCCGTTATTTCACATCGCTCCGGCGAAACCGAAGATACCACGATTGCGGACATCGCAGTCGCCACCAATGCTTTACAAATTAAAACCGGCTCAATATCCCGTTCTGACCGTCTGGCAAAATACAATCAATTACTGCGCATCGAGGAAGATTTGGGAGACTCGGCCAGTTACGCCGGCCGGAGAGCGTTTTACCAGCTCAGATAATGAAACTGCTGAGTTTCATCCTGCTGCTATCGGTTGCCGTAATGCAATACCCCTTATGGCTCGGTAAAGCCAGCTGGCTCAAAGTCTGGCAAGTGGATCAGGAAGTGATTGCGGCACGGGCAGAAAATTTGCAACTGCAAAACCGCAACAATAAGCTCGAGGCCGAAGTCAACGATTTGAAACAAGGCCTCGAAGCCATTGAAGAACGTGCCCGCAGCGATTTGGGCATGATCAAGGAAGGCGAGATACTTTTTCAGATCGTCAGGAATTCTTCGCAAAAATCCACACCTTGAATTTCCGCGAACTCTTCAGGAAATTAAGCGCCTAAAATCAAACTTGGTAATCATAAACTGAGTAACGTGTGATCACCCGGTTTCATCCGGCAATTTCAACTATAATTTGCTTGAAAAGCGCTCAATCATTCATATATCAATAGCCGTTTCATTTTGAATTCGATAAAAACCAGGAGTAAGGAAATGAAAAGAATTATTCTTTTTTTAGCAACTAACTTGGCGATCGTCGTTGTATTAAGCATTACTTTGCGATTGCTCGGTGTTGAAAAAATATTGGACGCGCAAGGAACCGGCTTAAATCTTAATTCCCTGCTCGTATTCGCGGCAGTATTCGGGTTCGGTGGTTCTCTGATTTCGCTTGCGCTCTCCAAATGGACTGCTAAGCGTTTTACCGGTGCGCAAGTCATCGAAATGCCGCGCAACGCGCAAGAGCACTGGCTGGTTACCACCGTGCAACGGCAGGCTCAACTTGCCGGCATCGGCATGCCGGAAGTGGCGATTTACGATGCGCCGGATGTCAATGCTTTTGCCACCGGCATGTCAAGAAACGATGCGCTGGTTGCGGTTAGCACCGGCCTTTTGAATACCATGAGCCAAGATGAAGCCGAAGCCGTGCTGGCACATGAAGTCAGTCATATTGCCAATGGCGATATGGTCACGCTGGCATTAATCCAGGGCGTCGTCAACACCTTTGTCATTTTTCTGTCGCGCGTCATCGGTCATACCGTGGATCGCGTCATCTTTAAAACGGAAGAAGGCCATGGCCCTGCTTTCTGGGTTACCAATATCATTGCCGAAATCGTGCTCGGCGTGCTGGCCAGTATCATCGTTATGTGGTTCAGCCGTCAGCGCGAGTTTCGTGCCGATGCCGGCGGAGCAAGTTTAGCGGGAAGAGAAAAAATGGTTGCTGCCTTGCGCCGTTTGCAAATGATCCATGAACCAGCGCATCTGCCTGATCAACTGGCCGCTTTCGGTATTTCCGGCGGCAGTAACGGATTTTCACGCTTGTTCATGTCGCATCCACCTTTAGAAGAAAGAATCGCGGCTTTAGAAATGCAGTAATAAGCAGTCTTTACATTAATCGGTATAAAAAAACGCCGTACGATGACTTCGTACGGCGTTTTAATTTTACGCCGCTATATCATTGCTTTTTTCAAAACCAATAAAAAAATTTATAGCAACCTCATCAATAGGAAGTTTCCCGCGAAAAATCTTGCCAGATATAAGGCGGATTAACCGATGGTTTAGTAGGAATCAGAAAAGTAGCTGCATCCAACACACCCACCAAAGTGCGGCCGACAGAATGCATCACGCCCATTCCCAGTCCGATGGTGATACCGTAAACTGGCCCGTCTTTTTGACTGGTTAAAATAATATTCTTGGGTAACTCCAACCAGCCAGTTAATGTATTGGCAACACCACTCGCGAGTTTCTCAGCCGAGTTATTCACATAACTGTCGGAAGCGACAGCCTGGGACGAGAAAAGGAACAATATTGAAAGCACCAAAGACAGTTTAACAATGCCCCTCATTAACAAATCTCCTTTATACAGTTTTAAAAATTGATTTCTGCCTACAAGAAAACAAGCAAAAATTCCCCAGCAGTTTACCTCTTCACAGCTCACCAGACAAATCCATGCTCATAAAAGGGATTGCGCATAAACATCAACATCAAGACGCGCTGAAAAAGAAATTTCCTCAAAAACCCAGCGGAAATGTCGATAACCATGCTCCTGGCAAACAGGCAATCCGCGGAATTCTACCGATCATAATCCGATTGATGTCATTGGAGGAGTATCACAACATGGAAGGACTTATCGTTGAACCATCCAGAACTTACCAAAAATTGCTGTCAACTGCGATTGAATCGGGTGGACTAGGAACCAAGCAGGTATCAACCGGTAGTGAGGCGCTATCGCTACTGCAGAAACAGCCTTTTGATCTGGTTTTCATCGCCACTCACTTGCAAGATATGGATGGTCCCATGTTTTCGTCGCAATTGCGCGCCGATTCCCGCACCCGGCAAATTCCGCTGGTGATGATTACCGCAAATGATGATAAGCAATTCCAGGATGAGGCGTTTTCCGCCGGTGTCACCGAAATATTTTGCAAGCACGAACTGGATAAAATTACCAGCTACACCGTGCAGTTCTCCAGAAAACGATGCAGCAAGGCAATGAGCGGGCGAATTTTATACCTTGACGACAGCTCATACATGACAAGCACAGTAACCTCGTTGCTCTCGGATTGCGGCTACACGGTCGATCATTTCAGCAATGGCGAGGAAGGATTACAAGCATTCCAGGATCATGATTACGATCTGGTGCTCGCCGACACTTTGCTGAAAGGAAAATTCAACGGCCAGGCGATTGTAAAAACAATCCGCAACCTTGAAAACGATAGAAGAAATGTACCGCTGCTGGTCTTCTCGGTTCTTGACGATGCGACGCACAAAGTGGAATTGCTGCGTTCCGGTGTCAATGATTACGTCAGCAAACCGCTAATCCAAGAGGAATTGCTGGCACGAATCAATACGCTGATCAGTAATAAGAAACTGTCAAGCAAGGCAATCTCGCAATTGGCTCAAATGCACGAACTGACGATGAAAGATCCGCTCACCGGTTTATATAACCGCCATTTCTTGCTGGAAACGGCGCCATCGAAACTGAGCGAAGCTGCCCGGCATAGCATTCCATGCAGCCTGATTATGATCGACATCGATCGGTTCAAATCCATCAATGAAAAATTCGGTCTTGCCAGCGGAGATAAGGTATTGAAGGAAATAGCCGCGATACTCACCAGTTCTGTTCGCAGAGAAGATATCGCTGTCCGTTATGGCGAAGAGGAATTCGCGCTGCTGCTGCTTTATTGCGATATTTCCGGCGCGGCGGTTATCGCCGGGAAAATACGCCAATCGATCGAGAATCTGCAACCATCCGGTATCGATATCACCGCAAGTCTGGGCGTAGCCGAATTGCAATCCAATTCATGCAATGGCTTCACCGATCTGTTGAGAGCCGCCACGGAAGCGGTCGAGCGGTCTAAATCCGGCGGATGTAATCAGGTTTTCGTATACCATCCATAATACAATCTCGGGTTTCCGCATCCGCTAGGCGGAATTCTGCTCCAGTATGGCGATTGCATGGCTCTCGATGTAGCGCTGATATTTCTTTTCCTTGATGGCATCGACATGCACCAGAATCAGCGCATCGACGCAGTTTGAGAATTGCGGATCGATATTGAATCCCAGAAATTCGCAACCACCCGGTTCGCATAATTCCACATATTGTTTATACAATACCGGCACCTTGACACCGGATGCATCGAGTTTTTCTTTCAGCAATACCGCGGCATTCTTATATTCCGCTTCACCGGTAACATTGCGGTAAGCCGCAAAATCCAATGCCACGTCAAATTCAAACGGCAGCCTTGATGCGGCCAACTGCTCGTTGTTACCGAACAAGGTGTGATAGAAACCGGCGATCGTCTGTTGCGCCGGTTCGGGCAGTGACGTGCTCATCGACACCGGCCCGGTCAAGTAACGTATTTGCGGATGCTGATGCAAATAGGCACCAATACCGTACCACAAGTAATCCAGACTGCGCTTGTTCTGGTAACGGGGTTGAATGAAACTGCGGCCCAGCTCGATGGATTGCTCCAAATACGGTAGGAAACCAGGATTGAACTCAAACAAACTGTGCGTGTACAGCCCATCCGCACCGCGCGTTTTGAGAATTTCCGCCGCTTCGCCGATACGATACGAACCGATGATCTCGAGCTCGTCTTCGTCCCATAAAATCAGGTGGCGGTAGTAGCGGTCGTAACTGTCGATATCCAGTGCGTTACCGGTGCCTTCCTGCACTTGGCGGAAGGATAGTTCGCGTAACCGGCCGATTTCGCGCATCACGCTGGAATTCGGCAAATAATCGAACAGATAAATATGTTTGCCATCCTGGGTTTTTCCGATCAGCTGCGACACTTTCAATTCTTTGCGGATCTGTTTGGTGCGTACCGGATGAATAATGTTTTCAACCGGCTTGAACAACTCCTTTTTCTTCTTTTTACCGAGCAAATAGACCTGCTTGCGCATCAGCTTGGCCACGTCTTTTTTCGGCAGATCCATCGCCGCAATCGATTCCCACGGAATCGGCTTGCCGATGCGGAACGAAATCTCACCGCCTTGCTTGTTGAACATCTCGTTGACCAGCATCATCGTGCCGAGCGGTTTGTAGATACTCGATAGCCCGTAAAACACCGCGGAATTCTTGCCGCCGATATGCACCGGTACAATCGGCGCTTGGGTTTTCTTCGCCAGCGAAATAAAGCCGGATCTCCATTTACCATCGCGCACGCCAAGCGGTGAAATACGCGACACTTCGCCAGTGGGAAACACAATCACCGCTTGTTCCGCTTCCAGCGCGGCGACAATCTGATTCATGCTGTCGCGGTGCTTCGCCACTTTGGAAAAATTATCCACCGGCAAAAGCAAGCTTCTCAGCGGATCGATACAATCCAGCAAACTCGTCGCCACGATCTTCACATCGGTACGAATTTCCGATATCAGCTTCAGTAACGCCAAGCCATCCAGCGAACCAAGCGGATGATTAGCCACGATCAACACCCGGCGCTGATCCGGAATCCGCGCCCGGTCTTTGCTGGAAACCTGGAACGAGAAATTGAAATGCTCCAGCACGGCATCGTTGAACTCCAATCCCTCCAAATGCCGGTGCGTCTCGATGAAGCGATTGATCTCATCCTGATGCAGCACCTTCTTCAACAACGAAGACGCCGCCTTCATCAGCGGCTTATCGCTCTGCGCATCCGTTCCCGGAAAATAATCCTTCAACATCGCATCGACATCCAGCATACATTGACTCCATCATGAAATTGAATGCTGGATACGATAGAAAATTAGTGTGACAGGATGATGACATTGAATGTTATTGCTGATTTTCTTTAAGTAAAGGTTTGGAATGTTGATAAACCATCTAAAAATCATGAATATAAAAGCGCATCATTCAATCAGTCGAAACTGCCACGTGCCATGAAATTTTCTTGGGAAATGCTGATTAATTGACT
>JAFEEI010000012.1:0-532 GCA_018241205.1 Pseudomonadota bacterium | reverse complement strand
GCCGAATTAATCAGCGTTTCCCTTGATGTTTATAAACCTTACAAACCCTATGCAGCCATCAATTTGAGATGCGCAACCCATGGATTGAAATCACGATCGGAAAAAAGTAAGGGTGTTTTGGTTTCAATGCAGTACGTAGCGATGAGGCAATCGATGGTTTTTCGGATGGTAATGCCTTGTTTTCTGAGCGCGCGATAATTTTCAGCAGATTTAATCGCCAGATCACTATTGCACAGCTGCACCAGTTCAAGTTCAGTCAGTAGCGATTTGGCAATCCGGTAATCCTTGTCGCTTCTGAACCCTTGCAGCACTTCCGCCAGAATCAGATCCCCAACAATAATTACCGTGCTGGACAGATAATAATCGAGTTTTTCAGTCTGATCGGTGATTTTACCGTTGAAGAAATCCACCCATACGCTGGTGTCGACCAATACCATCAATCCGTTCTCTTGTCATCCAGATTGCCGTCCCACTTCAGCTTACCCCGATACTGCCTGATCTTTTCCTGTTTTTTTATTCTTATCAACGTTAA
>JAFEEI010000129.1 GCA_018241205.1 Pseudomonadota bacterium | reverse complement strand
GTACATCAGCCGTCTCTCCTCGGCTATACCATTGATTTCATTCAAGCTGTTTTCGTGTGGAAATAACCCTTCTTCCAGACCGCTCAAGAAAACGCTGTGAAATTCCAATCCCTTGGCAGCATGCACTGTCATTAATTGCAACGCATCCTGGCCGCTGCCGGCTTGATGCTCTCCGGCTTCCAGCGAAGCATGCGCGAGAAACTCCGCCAAGCTGTCGTTCTCCGCTTCATGCACAAAACTGGTCGCGGCGTTGATCAGTTCATTTAAATTCTCCAGCCTTTCCGCACCTTCACGCTCTTTACCGTAATGCGCCAGCAATCCGCTGGTTGTCAGCATATGTTCAACGATCTGCGGCAGCGGTAATGTTCTACAGTGCTGCTGCATGCTCAGGATCAAATGCACGAATGCCGCGATGCCTTTTAATGTTTCTGGCAATTTTTGCAGCACTGCCGACTCACCGCCACACTTTTGCACGGCAGCAATCCACAGACTGCCGCCGAGCACTTTGGCATCTTCCTGCAATTGTTCCAGGCTGCGGGCACCGATGCCGCGTGCTGGAAAATTAATCACGCGCAGCAGCGCGCTATCATCATCCGGATTGGCAATCAGGCGCAAATAGGCCAGCGCATGCTTGATTTCCTGGCGATCAAAAAACCGCATGCCGCCATAAACGCGATACGGCAGCGCGGCATTGAATAGGCTATGTTCCAGCACGCGCGATTGTGCATTGGAACGGTACAGCAGTGCCATTTCCGACAATGCGATGCCTTCCGCGTGCAGAGTCTTGACTTCTTCGACGATAAAGGCAGCTTCATCGAAATCGTTCGGCGCATTGTAAACGCGCAACAACTCTCCCTTGCCTTCCGCCGTCCAGAGATTTTTTCCCAGCCGCTCACTGTTGTTTTCAATCAGGGCATTAGCCGCATCCAGGATATTGCCGTGCGAACGGTAATTCTGTTCCAGTTTGATAATCCGGGTAATACCGAAATCATGCTCGAAGTCGCGCATGTTGCCAGTATAGGCGCCACGAAACGCATAAATGCTTTGATCGTCATCGCCGACGGCAAAAACCGCGGCGGCATTTTGACTTCCCGCACCGGCAAGCAGTTTCAGCCATTTGTATTGCAACGGGTTGGTATCCTGGAATTCATCCACCAGAATATGCTGAAAACGCTCACGATAATGCCGGCACAGGACTTCATTGCGGCTCAGCAACTCGTAACAGCGCAGCAGCAATTCGGCGAAATCCACCGCGCCTTCCCTCTGGCATTGCAACTCATAAGCTTGGTAAAACTCCTGCAGGCGGCGGGTGTAAGCATCTTCGACGACAACATAAGCCGCGCGCAACCCGGCTTCCTTGGCGTTATTAATGAACCATTGCACTTGGCGCGGCGGAAACTTTTTCTCGTCAACCGATAAATCTTTCAGAATGCGTTTGATTAAAGCCAACTGGTCGGCGGAGTCGAGAATCTGAAACGCTTGCGGCAAGCCGGCGTCTTGATAATGGGTTCGCAGCATGCGATGACACAAACCGTGAAACGTACCGACCCACATACCGCGCGGATTGACCGGCAACATCGCGGTGATACGCGTCAGCATTTCTTTCGCTGCCTTGTTGGTAAACGTCACGGCGAGAATGCCGTATGGACTCACTTGCCCTGATTGGATCAGATACGCGATGCGCGTTGTCAGAACGCGGGTTTTGCCGCTACCGGCGCCGGCCAGCACCAATACGGATTGGTGCGGCAGCGTGATGGCTTCGAGTTGCTGTGGATTGAGATCGGATAATAGAGAAGTCATGTAACCAAAATAACCCGAAACAGCTTGTTTACTGGGAAGAGATTGCGTGCCGCGCATTTTCGCGGCAGGCAGATTAATTCAGAATCCGATAAGTGCACAATACATGTTATCGTGATTCATGAATTAACCGGAACTTATTACGTTCTACGCTCTGCTTTTAGCGACAATGTCGAGAATCAGCGGTGTCAATATCAACTCAATCGCCATGCCCATTTTTCCACCCGGAACAACAATGGTGTTCGGACGGGACATGAACGAGTCATGAATCATTCTCAACAAGAATGGAAAATCTACTGTTTCCGGGTGTCTGAATCGGATCACCACGAGACTTTCGTCCAGTGTCGGGATTTCCCGGGCGATAAACGGATTGGAAGTATCGACTGTGGGTACGCGCTGGAAATTGACATGCGTGCGCGAGAATTGCGGTGTAATGTAGTGAACATAGTCATGCATGCGGCGCAAAATAGTATGCGTAACCGCTTCGGTCGAGTAACCGCGCGCATTGGTATCGCGGTATATCTTCTGAATCCACTCGAGATTCACGATCGGCACCACACCAACCAGCAAATCGACATATTTGGCGACATCGGCTGTCTCGCTTTTCGCGCCGCCATGCAGGCCTTCATAAAACAACAAATCCGAGCCGGGAGCAATCGGCGACCAGGGCGTAAATGTGCCTGCTTTCTGTTGCCAAGGCTTGGCTTCTTCATCGTTATGCAAATATAAACGTGTTTGGCCGCTGCCGCTCTCGCCATATTCCTTGAAGAGCACTTCCAATTTCTCAAATTCATTGGCTTCCGGACCGAAGTGACTGATTGCGCGGCCACCGTTCTTTTCCGATTCGGCCACGGCTTGTTTCATCGACTCGCGATCATAGCGATGAAAGCTATCGCCTTCCACGATAGTGGCTTTCAGCTTTTCGCGGCGGAAAATATGTTCAAAACTAGTTTTAACCGTTGAAGTACCTGCGCCTGATGATCCGGTAACGGCGATAACCGGGTGTTTTTGCGACATTCTTATTTTCTCCTAAAATATATCACTATTAAAATTTTGCATCCTATATGATACCTTTTTTCTACTACTCTTTGACAGGGGTAATTGTTGGATGCCGTGCCGGGCAAAAATAGACATAGCGGCGATCCGTATGAATCGGATTCCCAGTATCCAGCTGTGATTGACTTTGAGCTCTGAAGCACAAGATATGGAGTAAACACCATGAAAATAGCCAGACAATTGTTGATACCGTCAATAACCTGCATGCTAGCGGCTTGCGTTAATTTACCATCCGGCCCCAGCGTGATGACTTTGCCAGGTTCCGGCAAAAGCTTCGAACAATTCCGCCATGATGATTACGATTGCCGCCGCTATGCGTATGAGCAAATTGGCGGCCTGACGCCGCGGCAATCGGCGCAATCGAGCGGCTTGCAAAGCGCGGCTGTTGGTGCCGGATTGGGCGCTGCCGCAGGCGCGGCGATTGCCGGTGGCGGTGGCGCGGCAATCGGCGCCGGTACCGGCTTACTAGCCGGCGGGCTCGTGGGTTCAGGTACCGCCAGCACATCCGCGTACGTCAATCAGCACCGCTATGACATGAGCTATATTCAATGCATGTATGCCAAAGGGCATCGCGTTCCCGTGTCCGGCAGAGTTACCGGCGATGCGCCCCCGGTTTCCGGCAGCGGCGCTGTTCCGGCGCCTTCCGGCTTTAATCCGCCATCGCCGCCTCCAGGCAATCCGCCCCCACCACCGCCCCGGTAATTAGCGATAGCCGGTTTTATTATAAGCTAGATGATAAAGAAAATACTGGCTAGCACATCTGTGAAGCTTTATCGCCAGTAACACAAATCCAAGCTTGAATAAAACCATCAGGCTTACCAAACAATTAATAACTCAGTATCATAATGCGCTAGAATAAAACAGAAAATCCGGCCGGCTGATTCACCTGCAATAGCAATCAGTAACCGGGATGACGACATAATTTAGTTTTTTTTTGCGAACCCCTTATCTGAACATTAAGATAAGAACATAGGAGTATAACTGTGCATCCGATAGTACCTGTTATTATGTCGCTTGGCGCCATTTTGTTCCTGATAGGAATTGGTGCCCAAGCTTGGTTTGGCGTTAAACGAATCAACACCATCAAACTACGCGGAAGGGAATATAAGCTCTGGCAGTTTATGGCAGCCACTGTGGGGTTGGGTACCACGCTATTCATGGTCTCGGTTTTGATCCCGAAATACGTACCATACCAGCCGGAAAACGCGTCTCAGGCAGCACAACCGGTAATATCCGGCAATCTGAAATACGAATTGGAATCCACGCTATCCAGCCTGAATCTCAATAACGATGCCATGATGGTAGCCATCAACCGGTTCCAGATCGAATACCAGGCGGCATCGCAAAAAGGCGACAAAAACACGATGGATTTGCTTGCTTTGGAAATGGCCTACCGGATCAGAATGGAGCTGGAAAAAAGAGAAGTTCCGGCAAGCCGAATCGAGCGCGAAGTTGAAAGAGTTCTTGCAATTTTAAAGCAGCCGGCCAAACAAGACGGCAAATAGGAAAATAATCCGGCATTTCGGTAAAATAATCGATTCTATTCGTATTTAGGATTTACCAATGAAAAAAACGACTCGAGCTTTATTCATTATGTTTGTACTAACTTTAGCAGCACCTAATCTTGCACTGGCCGATCAATATCCGGACAAAGTGGTTGAGAAACTGGGAAATGGCATTGCGAATGCGGTGACCGGGTTTGCTGAAATACCCAAAACGATAACCATTGTCGGCAACCGGGATGGCGTTGTTCACGGCATGACGGTCGGTTTGCTTACCGGAGTTGCCAATGCCGTGGGGCGCACATTGAGCGGTGCTTTCGATATCGCAACATTCTTTGTGCCGACGACACCTTTCGTCAAACCAGCCAATATCTGGGATGATTTCAACCGGGAAACCACTTTTGTCGAAGCGCATATGCGTTAACAATCTTATTTTCTCTGCTATCGCTCACGCTAAGCGGAAAAGCCGTGGCAGAGAATGATCGTTACAAAATAAGAAACATCCCAAAATTAAGGAAACGCTGATTAATTCGGCGAACGAGATGAAGCACGAGGCGCACGGAACACAGCAATCGAGACATATCAACAAGATAGACGAGGGAGCGAGTGCCGCGTAACGAAGTGATTCGCTCGTATAGTCAATTAATCAGCGCTTCCTTAACGTACCAGACCGTGACCGT
>JAFEEI010000128.1:2524-7769 GCA_018241205.1 Pseudomonadota bacterium | reverse complement strand
CCCTTGGGGCGGGGTCGTTCATTAGAAACAGTATTAATAAGGTTCGTGTTTTTTTTGCAGCGTAAAGTGTAAGAAATCACAGAGGTGTTTACAGAAAAATTTGTAAGGGTTAACAAAATCTGGATCAGATGAATGACTCTCTAGGTAAGGATTTTGATAAAACTTTTCTGCGGCGCAATGAAATAAAACTCATCAATCCCAAGCCAGTTAATAACATTGCATAGGTTTCTGATTCTGGAACAGAAGAAACATTCGTGAATACAAACGTTTCATCATTGTAATCAAGATCTCCGCCATTTCTTAGGTCTTCAAACCCTATATAAGTGCCTGCTGGAATACCATGAATAGCATCGCCAGAAAATGAAGTTGAATATACGTGATTTATTCCATCGCTATTTAATGATTTATCCGAATAAAAAGTTTCTCCCGTTGTAAGTACATTCAACTGAAATGTAAGCACATCGCCAGCATGCACATGACCAAGATTCACGAAATCACCTTTACTTGAGGCGTGATTATTCAGTACGCCAGCGGCAGATTCAGGAGTCATCACACCGTTCACAAGCAGCGTCAGAGTGTTAGTATATCCGGCTGACTCATCGTAAAAATAAGCGCCAATGGTACCCGTAGCGGACGCAATGAAAGTGTGAAGATTTGTATTTTCAGTTCCAGTGTTTGAATACGGAATTGCATCTGCCTTGGCATGTGAAATTGCTAGCAGGGCTACAATAAGTACTATTAATCGAGTTGAATTGCTCATTACTGACTCCATAATCAAATTTTATTTCAAATAGATTGTGTAACTATTTATTACACATTGGAGTTGCGTACAATATAGTGCTATCTATCGTATTCATAGAGAAGCCTGTCATGAAATTCTTGGTAAATATGCCCTCATAATGTCCTGATCTATCAAATATTCATGATGGAACCGTTTGTTCATTGAGTTCTTTCTTTAATTCATATTCTCAAGAAATACAAAACATTGTTGTTCAGCAATATGAGGGAGCCAGGAGGAAGTTGATCCGTGCCAGAGATCGGATGCATGTTCTTCAGACACGACAAAATAGCATTCATAGGTTGATAGAAAAAGATTGGTTTTTTCATTATTTTTCATTGTATTGCTCCCACAAATCTTGGCGTGATAACGATCACGGGGTAATGGACCGGATAGTACAATAGTTTTTAAAACAATATCATTGGGGTAGTTTGTATGAATTCTCCGGAATGCGATGTAGCCGGCCGTACCGGCAAGGAGAATTTTTGAAGCGCTAACTATTGGATAGAATGAAATGCCATTGAGAAGGCCATTTTAGTTCGCCACGTACTGGTTCGGATATTATTAACTCTGCCAGCCTAGATTGCCTAAAACAATATGGATATAAATCGACCTGACACCAAGAATCCGATATGGATCGCCAGGGAAACATTAAAACATTTGGCTACCCGGCGGATTGCCCCCACACCGGATCAGTATGAAGCCATTTATTATCAGATTGCTGGTGCCAAGCCACCCGAGCATTCTGCTTCGCTCGCACTGGCGAACAAATTACTGGTCACGTTACGTACTCTCGGTTTGCCCCAGGAAGCGAATCGCTTTGTGGTTGATATCAATCTGGCGGCAAACGATCAGAATTGGCCGGTTGTTGCGCAATTGCTCGGCCAATTGATCCAATCGCAAAGCGCATCTGAGCATCACTTGGAACAGCCTTGGGGGGAATTGCTACTGGCGCTGTGGGATACACGGATACAATCCGGGGATGATCAAATCCGGCGCGACGAACTGACCGATACCATCAGGCCATTTGCAAACCATCCCGAACGTCTGAATGCCAGAATCCATGCACTGATCAAGCGCTGGCAGAATGAAGCTCCTTCTCCGCCAGTGCTTGTAAATACTAATGTTCCTGCTGAAACAGCCGGTGCGGATCTGACGATCAGTGCTGACCAATCGCTGGCGATGGCATTCTGGCGGCAATGGAAAGCGCTACTCGTCTCAACATTACGCGACGGATTGATTCCCCGTCTCGCCACTCATCAAAATTGGATCGCGGAAATCGAATTCATTATTCAGGGGATCGAAGCCATTGATCAACCGGAAAATATCGACCGGCTTGAAAAAAGAATCCGGCAATGCTGGATTCACATGGCGTTGCGGGCGGATCAAGAACAGCGATTAATCGATGGACTGCTGAGCATGCTCGATCTGTTTATCAAATATGCGTCATTGCCATCGGATTTGGATCCTTGGGTATCGCATCAACTGGAACTGATTCGGGAAAATCTCAAGAAACCCCTGACTTTGCACCGTATTTACGACGCGGAATCGATATTGAAAGAGCTCGTTTATCAGCAAGATCTGCTGCAGCATACACTAACTGAAGCACAGCAAACGCTCAAGGCCATGATTTCACTGTTTCTGGAACGTTTGGGCATTGTAACGGAAGCAACCGGTGAGTTTCAGGAAAAAATTGATCATTACACCGAGCGTGTCCAGCAAACGACCCAGGCTGTTGATCTCAAATTTTTATTGGAAAAATTGATGGAAGACACCCGGCATATGCAGCTCGATATGTTGCGTGCCCGCGATGAATTAATCAAAACGAGACAACAAGCTGATGCAACGCAACAGCGCGTCGATGAACTGCGGCATCATTTGCGGCAAATCAGCGAACAAACGCGTGACGACCGGCTGACCGGGGCCTTGAGTCACCGCGCTCTGGTCGAGACTTTCAGTCAAGAACAGAAGCAAATGATGCAAAGTGGCAAACCATTGTGTCTAGTGTTGCTTGATGTAGACAACTTAGGCGAGCTGAGTGCTCAGCTTGGCAGTCAAGCCGGTGATGACACCCTGATGCATTTGGTGCAGGTTATCAAAACCGTGATCAGGCAAGGAGACAGCGTGATCCGGTACGGTTCAGAAGAATTTCTCATTCTGTTGCCAAATACTCCGCTCAATATCGCTGCCGATATGATGCGGAAATTGCAACGCGAATTAACGAAACGATTTTTCATGAACAACAACAACCGCTTGCTGGTCACATTTAGTGCGGGTGTTACGCAATGCCTGGTCAATGAAAGTCGCGAAGAAGCTTTGGATCGTGCGGATTATGCTGTATTTCTTGCAAGAAAACAGGGCAAGAATCAGGTTGCTATCACTGAAGCGCGAGAATCATCAGTGAGCTTAGGTAGTTTCTGAGCAGAAGTCCTGATGATTTTTTGCTGCGTCAAAGTTCGTAAGTTTGAATTTTCTGAATTTACTGCGGTAACCGCACGGTGACGGCTATACGATGATGTAAAAAAGTCAGCTAGTGACGTGCTCATATCCACCGGCTGTGCACAGTCGCCCGGTTCAGTGCCAGCCATTGCAAAGCGATGATGGCGCTAGCCGATGTAATTTTGCCTGAATTGAGCAGGGTGAGGGCTGTATCCAGGGATACCACGTGCACTTTGATGTCTTCGCCTTCTTCGGCTGCACCGTGCACACCACCAGCATGGGTCGAATCCACCCGGCCGCAAAATAATGCCACACGTTCCGTAGTGCCACCCGGACTGACGAAGAAGTCATACAGCGGAATCAAATCGCTAATGATGCAATCGGCTTCTTCGATGCTTTCGCGTTTAGCCACGTCTTGTGCTGTTTCACCGGCCTCAATCACGCCGGCGACAATTTCGAGCAACCACGATCCATCTATCGCAGTCAGTGCGCCGACCCGGAATTGTTCGATCAGAATGACCTCATCACGAACGGGATCATACGGCAGAACGGCGGCAGCATGGCCACGCTCGAATACTTCACGCACCAGCGGATGACTCCACTCACCATTGAATAGCCGATGACGCAAGCGGTATTTTTCTATGCGAAAAAAACCTTCAAAGCATATCGTTTTCTCTATAACTTCGACGTTTGTATCCACTGTTGTTTGTTTCATGCGAAGAGATTGTCATCTTGCGTTCGCGCTACGTCACAACAGTGTTGCAGCAACTGATAGCGTTAGCGCAATCCTAACGAGTCAAGCGTCACATCGTCATCATCGTCCAAGTCATTTTTGACGGTCTCGAATTCGTCATCGTCAAAATCATCTTTCACCGTTTCAAATTCGTCAATTATTTTGGCAAACTTGCTGGGCGGGATTTTGCTATCCGCAAGGATATCATCGTCATCGCTAAAGCTATCAACTGGATAGCCACCATCGTCATCGTCAAAAGAAAGTTCTTTAATCATTGCCGTTACCTCCATCTCAACATTTTTGAAGATAAGCTATTGATAACAGATCATGCAGCTAAAACAATTAAAGATCACACCGGGTTTTTCCTGCTAATTCTGAAATTTAAATGATATTTCATTTACTAGGCGGTGTTTCTTAACTGTAAATATACGCTATTTGATTTTTTCTAACAGGAAAAGTTTGCCGGTGAAATACGGTATTGGCACTGGGGTTGGTGGTTTTTCCGGCTTATGTGATGGAGGGCGGTATAATTTGGTAGAATCAAACGCTATTTGGAACAGGTAGACAACGCATGGACGAAGAGACAAAAACGTTACTCCGCAATATTACTCATCATCTCAAATGGGTAATCGTGTTATTGCTCGGCATATTGGCTTTGCTGATTGCCGAAATAGCCGGCGGTGTTTGAGCGGATAAAAGTTCTCCGGCTACTGCCAGCCGGTAACCTCGTAGCCTTTTTCTGCCAGGCAGCGCGATACGAAGTTAACGTAAGCCTGACTGGGTTGTGATCTTGATGAAAACAGAACGCCTCTGAGCAATCCTGCAACAGCGCCGCTGGCTGCACCGACTAATGAGCCCTGACCGGCCGCACCGTAGATGGCTCCCCCTGCAGCCCCGCTGGCCGCGCCAACGCCGGCTCCCATCGCTGTGCTGGTTGCGACATTGCCGAGTTTGCTATCGCCTCCTTCTCTGGCACCCGCTGATTCGGCCAATTTTCTGCAAACTTCGATGTCTTTTTCAGCGGCTGCTTTCCCTACCGATAGAAAATGCGTGTTGGGATAAACAATAGGGCCGGTGCTGGAGCAGGCGGATAAAAATAACAAAATTGATCCTAGCGTCAATGCCGTCAGTAATCTCATTATCTTTTATCTCATATCGGATGATGGAAAGGCGCTGTGTGCATCATGATGTTGTGATGAATGCTACTATCCGCGTCAGCGGGAGTAGCATTCGTTCAATTACATATTACCTGGATCGGATTTGAGCTTAGGACGCTGATTAATTGACTATACGAG
>JAFEEI010000128.1:1043-2456 GCA_018241205.1 Pseudomonadota bacterium | reverse complement strand
TGCTTCATCTCGTCCGCCGAATTAGTCAGCGTTTCCCTTACTCTTTACCTTTGGCGGTCAAAGAGCCCAGGAAAGCTTTGACATCCTCGATAAATCCGGGACCGACTTTCCGGCCGAGCTGATGTTCCGCCATTTCCTCGATCGCTTCATCCAATGTTTTGACTGAACCGTCATGGAAGTACGGCCCGGTTTTGGTGATGTTGCGCAAGCTCGGCACCTTGAACACTTTTTTATCGGTTTCGAGGCCGGTTACCGCAAATCTGCCCACATCGGAGGTTTCATACGGTTCGACCAGGCCGATCTTTTTATAGGAATTGCCGCCCAGCACGACACCGTTATGACAGTTTACGCATCCCATCTGAATGAATTTATGCAGACCTCTTTTTTCTTTTTCATTCAGCGCTTTTTCGTCACCATTGAGAAAATCGTCAAAACGCGAAGGCGTCAGCAGCGTGCGTTCGAAAGCGCCGATGGCTTTACCGACGTTTTTGTATTGCATCGGATCTTTCTCATCTTTAAATGCTTCGGCAAACATAGCTTTGTATTCATCTATTTTTTTCAATTTGTCGACCACGGCAGCTTCGCTCGGCATGCCCATTTCGATCGGATTCAGAATCGGACCCAATGCTTGCTCTTCAACGTCTTTGGCCCGGCCGTCCCAGAATTGCGCGATATGCAGCGCGGCGTTCAAGGTCGTCGGAGAATTTCTGCCGCCGCGTTTTCCTTCATGTCCCGGTGATGTCGGCTGACCGTCGACGCCGAAATTATTCAGTTGATGGCAGGAATTACAGGAAATGGTGTCGTTGACCGAAAGCCGTGGATCCGAGTACAGCTTCTTGCCTAATGTGATCAAGGCGGCATTCTTTTTCTCATCAATGATCGAAGCGGGTAAGGGTTCAAAGAATTGTTTCAGCGTGGTTTTGTCCAGCTTATGGTGACCGCCGTGCATGCCGTGCATTCCTCCCATGCCCATGCCGTGATGGTCGCCATCATGCATTTCATCATGCTGATCGCCGCTTTTCGATTTATCCTGATGATCGTGACTACTTTGCGCATAACTGTAGGAACTTACTATCAATGCCAGCAATAAAAATACTTTCATACATCCTCCAAGAATTTAACGTGAGCACGCCCCGGTCAATTTCACGGGAAAAATTTTTACCGAATTAAGAATAAAAAGGGCGCTTCGTAATCGATGGTTTTTCAATGAATGATTGACCGGCTTTTAGTATACCCAGATTGTATTTGATATAGATAGCGAAGTTGCGCATTTGGCGAGTTTCCAGAGAATTGTGACCGGTGTGCGCTGGAAAATTATGCAAAATATCGATTGTGTGGCCATGCGGCGGCAGTTTTAATGCGGCTGAACAATTTCTAAGGAAACGCTGGTTAATTGACTATACGAGCGAATCA
>JAFEEI010000128.1:0-995 GCA_018241205.1 Pseudomonadota bacterium | reverse complement strand
AATTAATCAGCGTTTCCCTAAAATAACGAAGCACGTATTGTGTGGACGATAGTCTAAGGAAAGTCTGTGCAAGCCGTGACAAGTTCGGGGCGAGAGGTAAGTATCTGATTCCGTTCGCGCTGAATCCGCTCTGACCCTGAATGAGCGGGACTTACGCAGATCATTCTTAAATGTGTTCAACCGGATTTATTGAAGGAGATAATCTCATGACTAAGAAAAATTATTTGTTGGTGACTGCGGCGGTTGCGGTTTTCTTTCTGGTGTTCGGCCCTACTGCCGCACTCCATGCAAGCGACGGCGTGGTTGTGGCACAAGCGCATCAGCATGACCATGACAAGGATAGCGCCAAAGGCGACGATGATCGTCGAGGCAGCTATTGCAAAGATAAGGGCAAAGTGGGTGGACATGGTCATCATCCCGGTCATGCAATGAAGATGCGGCATGATTATGCGCATGTGATTATTTCGCATGCCGATACGCTGAAACTAACCGACGAGCAATTGGGGAAAATTGTCCGTTTGCACCTGAAAAATAAAGCCGAGCACGAAGAACTCAAACATCGGTTGCGAGAAGATATGCATACCTTCCGGCATGAAAGCATGAATCCGGGTGTGAGTGATGAGCAGTTGCGCAGTTCTGCAAAAAGTCATATCGATGACTTTAACGCAATGGTTGAGCATCACATTAAAGAGCGTCAAGCCATCCATGCAGTTTTATCGGATCCGCAAAGAGTGCTGCTGAAATCCATTAAAGCGGATCACGATCATGGCAAGAAAAAAAGCGGTCATGGCGATCATTGAATTCCATTTATTTTTTTAGAGCCGGTTATGCCGGTCTAAGGAAGTTGTGAAGAAGATAGCGAGCAACGGTCGGGTAAAATGAAATCAGCTGAGAAAGCGCAGTTTGCCAGCGATCAATGAGCGTTTTGCGCCTGATTCATCCTTGCCGCTGCTCACTTCCGTTTTCACGACTTCCTTAGGGAAACGCTGATTAAT
>JAFEEI010000127.1 GCA_018241205.1 Pseudomonadota bacterium | reverse complement strand
GCGTGTCTACCAATTCCACCACGTCGGCAGCAAAACAATTCATTTTGTACAATCAATAGGCTGCCATAAATAGATCGTAGAGTTATTCCGGTATTTGGTTGACCTTTGAATTACCTTCTACTTCAGGGGTATCTTGATTGCGATCCTTAGCAGTTTTCTTTTCACTTTCTACTGAGGATACACTTTCAGATTCTTCAACCTGGTCCATCAAACTCATTACGCTTGAACTTCCAGTTTTATTGGTTGAGAGATAAGTCAAACTCATACTTGTTATAAAAAACAAAGCAGCAACAAAACCAGTAGCGCGACTCAGAAATGTAGCTGACCCACTCGCGCCAAACAAACTACCTGCTGAACCGCTTCCAAACGCAGCTCCCATATCGGCGCCCTTGCCATGTTGCAATAATACCAAAACTACCAAGATCATCGCCAGCAAAACATGTGCTGCCCAAACTAAAATTTCCAACGTGAAGCTCCCCTAGAATTAATGATGCGCAGCGCGACAAATCGACACAAATTCGCTAGCAACAAGCGATGCTCCACCTATTAAACCGCCATCAATATCTGGCATAGCAAACAAATCAGCTGCATTGTTCGCTTTTACACTGCCACCATAAAGAATAACTAATTCTTTGGCTATAGCAGCATTCTTTTTAGCTATACCAGATCTAATAAATGCATGTACATCCTGCGCTTGCTGAGGCAAAGCTGTTTTACCCGTACCAATAGCCCAAACTGGTTCATAGGCAATCACTGATTGACTCAAAGATTCAACTCCAGTTAACTCGATTACTGCTGCCAACTGCTCTTCAATAACTTGTTCAGTTATTTCCGCTTCTCGCTGCTCAAGCGTTTCACCCACACACAAGATAGGCGTTATTCCCGCACGTTGCGCCGCCAGATATTTTTCCGCAACGATGAAATTATTTTCCCCAAACAATGCCCTTCTTTCCGAATGCCCAACAATGACGTAACGACAACCAAAATCTTTCAACATTGTTGTTGAAACCTCACCTGTATACGCACCTTTTTCGAATTGACTCACATTCTGCGCACCCCAAGCAATATTGGTGCTTTGCAATGCATTCTGTATCGATGATAAGTAAGGATAGGGAGCACAAACCACGAAACGCGCTTCATTTAATCCATCCAAGCCCGCTATAACCGCATCAAGCAGCCGCTTATTTTCGACCAAGCTACCATGCATTTTCCAGTTACCAGCAACCATTTTTCTGCGCATTTTTTACTTCTTACCTCAGCTTCTTAAAGGGATGAAATCCTACATTTGATTCTTTACCAAGTCAATTGTGATTCAATACTCCTGGCAATTTAAGCTACTGGAATTCTACTATTTATGTTGCACATGACATGCTTTCTTTAATCACACTACCTTGTTGTGCAAGTTGTGTTCAGGGTTGCGCACTTCATTAATACTTAAATATATTAACCAAATCTACCAGTAATATAATCTTCAGTTTGCTTATTTTTTGGTTTAATAAAAATCGTATCCGTTACATCAAACTCGATCAATTCCCCCAAATACATATAAGCAGTGTAATCAGAAACTCGTGCAGCCTGTTGCATATTATGGGTAACTATAAGAATAGTAACCTTATTTTTCAGATCGGTTATTAATTCCTCAATACTCGCTGTCGCTATTGGATCAAGTGCGGAAGTTGGCTCATCAAATAGTAGAATTTCAGGGTCTGTGGCCAAAGCTCTTGCAATACATAACCTTTGTTGTTGTCCACCGGAAAGATTGAAAGCCAAGTCATGCAAGCGATCCTTAACTTCGTCCCAGAGTGCCGAATTTCGCAAAGCAGATTCAACTTTCTCTTCTAGAATAGCGCGCTGCTTAATTCCTCGTACGCGAAGCCCATACGCAACATTATCATAAATGGATTTTGGAAAAGGATTAGGCTTCTGAAAAACCATACTTATTCGCATCCGCACTTCAATGGGATCAACATTAGAGGCAAGAATATTGACGTCATCCGGATGAAGAATAATCTCGCCTTCGTAACGATTACCGGGATACAAATCATGCATACGATTAAAACAGCGCAAGAAAGTTGATTTTCCACAGCCCGATGGTCCAATCAATGCAGTAATTTTTTTATCGTGCAAGACCATATTGATATTTTTTAGTGCATTAAATTCACCATAATAAAAACTGAGATTTTTAACCTCCGATTTATATTGAATCAGCTCTAGCGATTTTTCTGGATCAATCTGCATAATTCTTTTACCACTTAATATTCTTTCGCATGCGATAGCGCAAATAAATGGCTAATCCGTTCATTGCAAGCGTCATAACTACTAATACCAATCCGGCTGCTGCCGCATTCAGTTGAAACGCTTCCTCAGGACGCGATACCCAATTAAACATTTGTATCGGCATTACTGTGAAGGGTGCTGTTAACCATTCAAAGGAAATATAGGGAAATTCACTTTTCACCGGTGAAGGCGGTAAAAAAGCAATAAATGTTAATGCTCCGATCGTAATAATCGGCGCAGTTTCGCCAATAGCTCGAGCCAGACCGATAATAATTCCAGTCAGAATTCCCGCCAAAGAATACGGCAATAGGTGATCTGAAACCGTTTGCCATTTGGTTGCGCCTAGTGCATAAGCGCCTTCCCGTATAGTAATGGGGATCGACCTTATCGCTTCGCGGGTAGCGACAATGACAACCGGCAAGATTAAGAGCGCTAAAGCTAGTCCTGCAGCTAATATACTTTGCCCAAAACCAAGCTGATAAACAAACAAACCTAAAGCGAGCAGACCATAGATAATAGAAGGAACACCTGCCAAATTAGTGACATTGATTTCAATAATTTCCGTTAACAGGTTTTTCGATGCATATTCTTCCAAATACACACCTGATCCTATTCCTAATGGTACCGCTGCAACAGCAGTTACAAGCATTACCAACGTAGTTCCAACCCATGCTGATAAAATTCCTGCCGATTCCGGACGTCGTGATGGGAATGACGTAAAGAAATCCCATGATAACCTCGGCATACCATCTACAAGCATATGCGCAAACAAAGCCATAAAGGTCAGTACTGCAATCATAAGTGCAATAATTCCAGTAATCATGAAAATCAGATCCCATCTTTTATGCAATCCAATAATTCTTCTGATTTCTTCTAAATCACTTACACTTTTCATTACAGAATACCGGTGAAATTGTTTTTATGATCAATCTAATAATTTGATCTTTAGTAGATTTCTCTGTACCGTTTGCGCAATATATGACCAATAATATTAAATACTAGTGTTATCAGCAACAGAGTCAAGCCCGCAGCAAAGATAGTTTGATAACCGATGCTCCCATGAGGCAAGTCTCCTAAACTGACTTGAACGATATAAGCCGTTATGGTCGCTGCCGGTTCCATTGGATTCCACGTTAAATTTGGCTGCATTCCGGCTGCAATTGCCACCACCATTGTTTCTCCAACTGCTCGGGATATACCAAGAATGTAAGCCGCCGCAATTCCTGAGAATGCAGCTGGCATAACTACGCGAATGGCAGTTTGGAAGCGCGTTGCGCCCATCGCATACGAACCTTCGCGCAAATTCATAGGAACAGCGCGCATGGCATCTTCAGTCATCGAACTGACATAAGGAATTATCATGATCCCCATAACCAACCCAGCCGATAACAAATTAAAGCCGGGCAATTCAGGAAAAATGGTTTGTAGAATCGGTGTAACAAATAGTAATGCAAAATAACCATACACTACAGTTGGTACACCACCTAATAACTCCAGAAATGGTTTCGCCATTTCCCGCACAGTAAAGGGCGCAAATTCGGAAAGATAAATAGCGATAATGGTTCCCAGAGGAAGCGCAACCAGCAACGCAATAGATGAACTGACTATCGTCCCTGACACTAATGGCATTATTCCATAGTGTGCATCATCGAATAAGGGAGTCCATTGATTATCGGTAATAAATTCCCATATTGATACATGCTGAAAAAAAACAATCGATTCTTTTATAAGCATCACAATAATCGCAAGCATAATTGCTATTGATAATATCGCAGATAAGAACAAAAAAGCTTCAATAAACCTCTCGTGCAGATGGCGACGAAAGCTATATCCCAACTTGCCAGCATGAGCTATTTTATTTCGTGACTCTTCTGTCAAAATGTGTGGCCTTTCTTTAAGTCGAAGCATTTATTGCGAGAGAATTCCAGTCAATCCAAAACCATTCAGATTTTCATCATGCTTTAGCTCGGCGCTGTACTGATTTTCTAGAATTTTTAGGCACATATATATTTTTCTTACACGAGTAAGAAATTTTACA
This sequence comes from Pseudomonadota bacterium, assembly GCA_018241205.1. Taxonomy (GTDB): domain Bacteria; phylum Pseudomonadota; class Gammaproteobacteria; order Burkholderiales; family Nitrosomonadaceae; genus Nitrosomonas. The sequence goes on along the minus strand of JAFEEI010000127.1, from coordinate 189 downwards.
ACCAGTTTATATGCGCTTAATAACTATCGATAAATCTCTCTTTACTATGTCTATGCTATGTCTATTATTATGCTTTTCTTTTTTGATGTCATAAAAAAATTCTGGAGATGCAAATATCTCCAGAATCTTGTTTGCACTATTAAAAAACGCTGATATTTACTAAGGATTACTCTTCATCATCCTCATCTT
>JAFEEI010000126.1 GCA_018241205.1 Pseudomonadota bacterium | reverse complement strand
AGGTTGTGTTAACAGGCCCTAGTTTGCTCATTTGTACTACTCCTTAACGAGATTAGGTCTAATATTATAGTTGTTATTTGATTTGTTATTTTATTTCTTGATTTAAAAGCTACAGTTTAGAAAAAAGATTCGGCTAGTGAGTAAGCTAAAGCGGTGCGAAGCTGAACAATATCCAGCCTCCCGCTCGTTTTTCAATCAGATTTAATTCAAAGATTTTCAAGCCATAGGGCGGAAAGCCTCCCGCCTTATCTCAGCCTGCCCAGTTTGGCATTATGCCGTGGACAATGTTCCGCATTTACAACTGTAAGCTGATAGCCAACCCATGTGTTTAGCGAGGACCTACGTCCTCGTTGGCCTTAATCATTTCGCTTGGCATGATGCGCATGTGGACATTGTTCCTCTTTAACGGATACAAGCATATATGCCAATTCAACATAATAACGAAACTCAGGAATTGTTAAATCTGATCGGCGAAGATGCCTTTACCCGGCTATGTACGGTTTTTGGCGGCACGCGCTTGCATGTCTCAAGTAGCGAACGATCACATAAGCGACTGAATATCATCGTAGGCGCAGAAAATGCCGAGAAAATGATATTTCATTTCGATGGTGTGGCTTTGACCTTACCGATGCTTTCAAGCCTTGAGATCAAAAAACGGCATCAGGCAATTATCGAAGATGCCAAAAAAGGCGTGAGCCAACGGGATATTGCCATGAAATACGACCTGACAGACCGTCAGGTAAGACGAATTATTTCTGATTCATAAAATCACAGGAGCGGAAAAATGAAATACAAGGTTACCTGGAATATTAACCATAACAATGTGATATACGCCGAAGGCGATGAAATTGAATTATCACTGTAAAAATGATACTGGCAAAGAAGTCCAAGGCTTGCTCACCAAACTGCGTTCTGCGGCTGAAGTAATCAAAAAGAAGATTTATGAGGCTGATCAGAAAATTGAAGTGCTACTGAACGAGCGGGCAATAATTTCTGAATCCCGTTTCAACAAAGAAGATTTCATGCAGTATGTGTGCAATGATATATAGCGCCGCGGGCATCTGAATACCTATTCGAATGAGCCACCTTGCGCGAAATGCCGGATTCCCGTTCAGCACCAGTTTTCCTCAATTAGAACGTAATGAAAAATCAGGAAATCTACAGCCCTTTCCATATTTGGATAGTGAAGCATATTTGTCCCGATGTTTCAAAGTAACTATCCGCCGTCATAATTTTTTAACTTATTGATTATATTATTCTTTATTTTTATTATTTTACATAATACAAATTGAATTCACCCCTGTTTTCTGACTTTGTGCTTGAGCGGGTGCAGAAGTCATTGAACTGCCAGCAAAAATTAATGCAGCAGCCGCAACAGTTGCAGCCTTTGTAAAGCAACTTTCAAAAATTTTTCTCTTTTTTTCATCCTTTTCAGTTACCAGATTACTGGCTGCGATAACTTCTAGCCTGTCAGCGTTAATATAGTCTGCAAGTAATATACAAATATCATCTGGGAATCCTCTCTTTCCATCTCGAACCATTCTTATATACCTATCCGAAATTCCCAAAATTCTTGCTAATTCAATTTGTTTACCAGCTTTCTTTTCTGCTGCTTCCAAGTAATCATTAATTTTCATAGTACATTTGCCCTATTGACCGGAACAAATGTTCCGTTATATATTCCGGAACGTTTGTTCCGAACGATTTTCGCAATAATATATTTCAAGTTTCCACAAGTCAAGAAGGGTATTTATGAATTCCTATCATCAAGCAATTCTTGAAGCCACACATAACGGTAAATTTCCAGAGCTTGGCGACTGCTGGCGCAACTACCACCCCGAAGCAATCCTTTCTGATAGCGATTACCCGGTATTGACCGACGAGAACCGGCTGCCTGTGTTTGTTGGTGAGTTTGTTAGATTGGATACTTGGTTATCTAGTTTTTCTCGTTCCCGTTCGCGGGTAACCCCCTCCCGGCCGGTAGGCGCATCCGCGAGGGTGCGCCAGGCCGGGGGCAGGGGGGCAAAAAGACTTTACGTCCCAGTTACACGTAAAGTTACTGACATGGATGACAGTAAAGTCGCAAATTCACCCTGTAAAGTTAGTCTCACCGGTGAGACAAAAGAGCAAAAATTGCACTGCGGAATGATTCAGAAATGATGAATCTGATTCCTGTTTTTGTGGATTATCTGACGATTCGCCAAGTGCATGACGGCGGTAAATTGCCCATTATCAACGGTGGTCGGGTGCTTCGTATCGATTCAGACGGCGAAATTGAATACACCGTGGATACACGGCAGGGCTTGGAAGGTAGTTTTGATAGCCGGGTAGAGGTGCGCTGTGACGGTCACCAGGTGGAATTCTCCGGCAATATTTCACGTTATGGCCGTTCGGATAATTTGTTTGGTTTCACTTTTGATGGCTGTATTGAACGCATCAATGCATTGCTCAAATCTTTGGATTTACCGCCTTTCACCTCCGGCAAGCTGTATAAATTCGCTGATTCCGGCTGGACGTGGACAGGTGCCCGAGTCAGCCGGATAGACATAACCTGCAATTATGTCACCGGCTCCATGATCGACTCAGAAGCATTACTCCGCAATATGGCAGGGCACCACATCGGCAGACAAAAAGGCTCGTTATCTGTCAATGGCGCAACGGTCGAATACGGGCGCGGTTCCAAATACGTCTACGGTAAGTTGTATTGCAAAACCACCGAACTCAAAAAGCACCGTTCCAAGAAATCCGGTCAACACGTATCCGATGAAGTCATTGAATTCTGCCAACACTTAGGCGTAATACGCGAAGAGTTTACGCTTAAATCGCGTTTCCTTCTACAAAATGGCCTTGCCTACTTAGGCGCAATCACTGATTCACTATTAATAGAGGTTTATATGAACAGAACCCAATTGCAACGACTGGAACAAGTTAAATATGAGGATTTCAATGATCTTCCTAAGCATATTAGATCCACATATGTCAGTTGGAAATACGGTTTTCCGCTGAACCTTAATGAAAGAACCTTTTACCGTCACAGAAAAGCTCTTCTTTCTTATGGCATTGATATTTCCATCCCCAACAACGTGCAAACCATGCCCATCAAGGTAAAAACCATCGAGCTTGCCGCACTCACTGCGCCGGATTGGTACATCAAGAAATACGCATAAATCAGTTTTTTCTACGCTCTGAACTCATTAACTGCCGGTTCAGGCAAAGCGTTAACAGGTGGTGTAAAGAGGTTGTTATGTTAGAAAAAGTAAAAGTGACCGGTATCACATTCTTTAAAGATACCATCGACGGCAAACCTATCGATTCCGGTGCTGCATTTGTGGAAGAAAGCTTGAATTTCCAAACCGGAAGATCGAAAGGCACCGCAACGCAAAAATACCCGCTGGGCGATGCAGCCAGGGCGCAAGCCTTAATGCACCTGGAATTCCCGCTCATTTGTGAAGTTGAATTTGTTCGGGTAACAAACGGTAACAAATCCAACAATATTATCAACTCTATCAAACCGCTTTCACAAGCTAAGCCTGCCGCGTGATTTCAGCCTATACGCGCTCAATCCGGCGCGTATGGGGTGCAATTTCGCACCGATTAACCAAAGGAGTATTAAAAATGTATCAACTTTTAAAATATGGTTTGTCTTTCTTCATTCAAGCTAAAGATGCCGTGATGGCGTTCGGGTACCGTGTTTTACGTGAAGTTTTACGGGTGCTGTCTGCGCCTTTCGTAGCTTTTTATTTTCTTTTACTAGCCTTATTCACTCCGATGTCGGCCAGTGCTGCAATCGATGTTACCGGAGCTTTAGGTACTTTCGCTGATGTCAACACGGCTATACCGCTGATTGGTGCTGCATTCTTAGCTGCCTTGGGTATCCTGGCCGCTTGGAAACTCATCCGCGGCGCGTTCGCGTAACGGATCGGGGTGCTCCTATGGCTACAGCTTTTATTTCCTGCGCATCTCCTGCTATCCCGTCACTAGTCAGTAGTGGTGTGGGATATGAAATAGTTTGCAGTGATTCGAGTGCCCCATCTCTCGTTCCGGCTGCTATCGGGCTTTCCGATCTCGCCTGGTCTGACGTTTCTCTCCTAATCAGTGCTCTTCTGCTTTCCGCATGTTTGGCCACCGGCTGGAACATGATCGGCAAGCTCTTTTATCGGGGGTGATTGTGAAATGGTCATTGACTCCTTGCAGTCCTTTGTTCTGGCTTCAAGCCTGCTTATTATTTTTTTGCTTTTCAAATAGTTCTTTTGCTTTTATTCCTGCTACTACTGTTTGGACTTTGGGGGGCTCTATTGGCGCGTCTCCGTCTGCTTTGTGTACAGCTGCCGGTTATGCTTATGTAAGGCAAGGGTTCTTCCAGACTGTCACGGGCTCTCCTTTTGTTTCTGGTTCTAATACTTTTATGGTCTATAACGGTGCTGAGTATGGCTGGTGTGGTACGTTTTCAGGTGGCACCAATGGCCCTCAGTTTTTCCAGTATGAAAGATGTCCTTATCCTGGTGCGACACGGGTTGTAAGTGGTCATTTGCAGTGTGAGGGTGATCCGCCTCCGCCTTGTCCTGTGTCAGGAACCACTAAAAAAGACCCTATCGCTCTTTCCGGTATTTCGGGTCAGCAAGGCATTGGTGCTTCCATGTGTGCGGCCGCTACTGGAGCTGATTGCGCCATCAAGTGCAATTCAGGCATTGCCAGCTATAACGAAGTAAGCGGGCAGTCTAGTGTTTATTGTGAAAACTATGAATTCACTGGCGCTGGTTGTACTAATACTTCGCTTGTCGCTACGTCTGTTTCTACGGTTCCCAGCACGATCAAAGCCACGCCGGTAAACGATCCACCAAAAAGCCGGGAAGATTGTCCAGGCGGCTCCGGATTTGCTCAAGTTAACAATGTCGGCATGTGTCTGCCTTCCGGTACTCAGTTTTCTGGCGGTTCCAGCACGACAACAAGCACAAGCGGAAGCGTCACGACTACTTCCACCACAACGGTAAGCCCTGGCGGCACCAACACGACAACCACGACCACGACTTATAAGGACGGTAGCGGTAACGTCACATACTCCGGTACAACAACCGGTACCGATGGCATTAATCAGGCCGGCAACAATGGTCAGGGCGGCGAAAAGCTAAACCTTGGCGATGCGCCGGTATTTGATCAGTCATTACCGACTGAAACCAATTTCAATATCAAAGCACAGGGCAATCCTGTTTTCTCTACTGAGATTTTCGCGACCACGGCCAGCTGTCCGGCTCCAATTACTTTTTCTGCGATGGGAAAAGATTTCAGTATTGATTTCTCTCCTATTTGTGCCCTGGCCGACATTATCCGGGGAATCGTTCTCATGCTGTCGGCTATTGTTGCTATGCGTGCAGTTGTAACTAAATAAGGAATATTAAAATGCTTGCTCCATTCATTACACCTATTCTGACTGCCATTCGATGGCTTGCGCTCACTGCCATACCATTTATGGCATCGGCTTTTGTCGTTGGCCTTTTGGTTAAAATCGGCGTGGCTATTACCTCCTGGGCTGTCATTTCATGGGCTGCTGAATACCTGCGCGATTTTGCCAATGCACAGCTTGCAACCATTGGCTCCGGCGAACTCGGACAATCGGTCATTTCCATGCTTTCGCTTTTTGGCGTGTTTGAAGGTATTTCTCTGATCGTTTCCTGTTACTTGGCCAAGGCCACCTGGCTGAGTGTCCAGCCTTCGTTAACCTGGCTTAATCCACCGGCTCCTTAATCATGTCGATTACTTTAATCACTGGATCACTCGGTACCGGAAAAACCGCACTGGCGGTCAAGCTGCTGACCGAACATTCGTACTATTCCGATAATGCCGTAGTCGTCGGCGTGCGTGAATGGCAGGGCGGCGGGGCGTATTACGCTCTGAAAAGCATGCAAGATGCCACGGCTAACCAGCGCATGATTGACGATATCGGGAAACTGCCGGGCACCGTTTATCTGGTCGACGAAGCCAAGAAAATCTGGCCGTCCAGAATTGCCGGAAAGCCCACGCCTGAATTTATTGATTCGCACCTGGCCGAGTCGCGCTCGATAGCGCAAGACTGGATACTCACCGCGCAAGCGCCAACGCAAATCGATGTTGCCTTGCGCCGTCTCGTTGGCCGTCATATCCACCTGGAAAAAACGGCACTCGGCATAAAGTATTCGGAAGCAGGGCAGATCAGGGAAGATTTGAAATTCAACCGGGACGAATCCAGAAAATACAGTTTTCCGGTCGAAAGCCTGAAATTCTATAAATCTGATGACGGCGTTTCTGATTTGCAGAAAAAAGGGCTGCGACTGCCTAAACGCCTTATTTTCCTGATGGTGCTTATCTTTGTTCTTGCCGGGGTGATTTATTACTACGGCTCCAAATCCACCATGATCGGGTTTGGCAGTAAAGAAGAAACACCGCAAAAGAGCGAGGAAAAATCAACATCGGCATCATTGATTCCGTCCAGTACCACTCAGTCGCAACCGGCGCCAAAAAATGACAAACCGCTCAAACTCAACGAAGCGCCCGATATCTATTATTTCCTGCCTAAAGATCCCGCTTTCCCGGAAATCGCAAAAGCACCGCGCGTGCCGCTGTCCTGTCTGTCCAGTAAATCGCAAGGCTGTATTTGTTATGACCAGTATATGAACCGGATCAAGGATTTTCCGGTTAAGCGTTGCGAAGACATCATCAAGGGCGATGATCAAGTCGCCTTTACCCGTAACCCGCATTATCTAAACTAAGGGAGCTATTATGAAATTTTTAGAGTTTGTATTTGTTGAGATTATTTTCTTCAAATTGCTGGTGCCGGTTTATGTGTTTTTTATTTGCTTGCTGCGGGGTTTAAGGATTATTTCCCGGAAGCGTTTTGAGCATTTGCTCTTTGGAGCACCGGAAAAAATGTCAGACCGTCCTTATCCGTTCGATTGAAACAATAAAGAGGAATCATGAAAATCACGGAACGCACTGAACTCATGCAAATCGCGCAAACTGCGATTCTCAATTATTCCGGAGATATCGACGTACTATACTCGGCACTGGGAATGCTATTCACTGGTCACTATTACGGCTGGCGCTTCCTGTATATCGTGCATTCAAAGCGCACTGTCCGGAATTATGAAAAAGTGCTGAATATCAAGGTGACCGAATACTTTGAACCGACCGGTTCACTGTCGCATCGATCTGCTGGATTGTTTGAGGCAAAAAAACATTCAAATTTCTGGAAGTGTGTCAGCGGCGATATTCAAATACAAAACAGAAAACTAATCACGGATGACCCGCAAACGCTCTAAAAGTTGGCTTTCCCCTTTGCCGAACAAAAAACCACTAGTTTAAACCGCTGAAAGTCCACGGGTCGCGCCGCCGACCGGCGCGAAGGGTATGCCCTGAAAAGGGCATGCTGCCCGATCCCTGACATTAATGCAATGTGCGACGCCAACGGATTTTTCTTCGATAAATTGATATTATTCTGCTTCCATGTTTAATCTTGAAAAATTCATACTACAGACACCAAAACTCATGCGCTAAAAGCCTCAGAGAATATGATAGTGCGCTACAAACCTTATTTGAAATAATTCATAATGATTATTTTTACTTCACGCGAACTTCAACGTGCATGGCGTCAGGCTGCATCAGCCTTTAATATGATGGATGATAAATCTAAAACAAACGCACATCGTTTGTTGTTATTTTATGCTGTGGAAACCGGTTTAAAAGCTGTTTTGCTTAAACGTTCTTCTAAAATTGATTCGGGAGATTTTGAGATTCTCTTTACGAATTCACAAGGGAAAAGAAGATCTGGACACGACTTAAATAATCTCATGGATCATTTAAAGGTCGGTGCAGCACTAAAACTGAGTGATAATATTGCGTTACTTCCACTAAAAACATTAACACCTCAAACACCACGTACTGCAAGTTGTAGTGAGTTGAATCAGGTTTGGCGTTATGGTGCAGAGGCACAGACTCCAAATGATCAACTGCTTGAAGCTCAATTAATAGCCATTCATAAATGGATTTGTGGAGAATTAAAATGACAGTTTTTGATTTTGAAAAACAAATCCCTTTAGTTACATGGCTCGATATTCAACGTCGTTTTCGTCAAATGACAAATGGTTTCAATAATTTTCCGGAATTTGTCACTGCTATTGATTGCTACTCGGATGGAGCAGAAATTACTTTAACCGATGATAAATTTATAGACGAACTACACTTATGGCTTGGCAACGGTTTTGGCAACGCATTAAATGAAAGTCAAAATATTTTGACTTTGAGTATTGATGGGGTTCAATACCCAATTGATACACATATTCAACCTGGGGTGAGTCCCACGCAACCTTTGCACTATCCACTCTGGCAGGATTTGGCTTATTCTTCAAAATCTTTAAGTGATGAATTTGTTAGACCTCTGGCTTTTCCTGCTAATTTGCGCATTTCAGCATTCCACTCTTTTAAGGGAGGAGTTGGTCGAACTACTGCTTTGATAACTCACTTAACTTCTTATCTGGAGCAAACTAAAAACCGAAAGACCAAAGTGCTTTTAATTGATGCTGATATCGAAGCTCCTGGTATAACTTACTGGCTGAATAGTGCAAACCATCCAAGTATTTCATTTGTGCGTTTTCTCGAATCCATACATTATCCTGCTTCTTCGGTTGAAAGCTCAGTGAAATATTGTGCTTCTGAGTTGCATAAATCGTCTATTTTGTTAGACGGGCATGAGATTTTTGTTCTGCCTGCTTGTGTTAATCCAAGACAGCCCACTGAATTACTTGATACGCCAGTATTACCTGAACACTTGGCACGTAACACCAAAAATCCTTGGAGTGTAGGCGATGCCATTCAAAAACTAGCTATTGAGCTTGATGTTGAGTTAGTGTTAATTGATTTACGAGCTGGTTTTAGTGAACTAGCAAGCCCTTTGTTGTTTGATCCCCGAATCGAACGGTTCATAGTTTCTACAGTAGCTACCCAATCTGTAACCGGAGCTACACTTGTTTTAGAAAAAATATCTCTTCTCTGCTCTTTAAATACCAATTTAAATAGCCCAGCATCTGTTCCAACGGTTATTCTCAGCTTGCTTACACCTCAGATAGTTGAATCAAGCGATTATGATGAAGCAATTCAGCGTTTAACCGCTGCGTTTCCTAACCCTTCAACTAATGATGACATTAGTTCTGGTATTGAATTTGTTGATGCGTTATTTGATCCGAATTTAATGTGCATTCGTGACTTTAAGCAAGCAATTGAACTCACAAAAAATAGTCCACTTTCTAGTCAAATTAAAAGTTGGGCATCAACGTTTTTGGATACTTCTCCAGTTTCTGAAATAGTAGTACAAGATTCAATTCGATCTCAGCAAGCCAGACTACTTGAGCAAACATGTGAGAGATACATATATGCTGAAAATGGCGAAAGTGAAAACTTGTTAATAACAGACCCCATCAGAAACTTATCTAAGCATTACCAAGATAGTATTCCTATCGCTATTTCTATTGGTGCTAAGGGAGCTGGTAAGACATTTAATTTTTTGCAATTGTGTCGATTAAAAACATGGGAAGATTTTCTTAATAAACTTGGTGTTAAGTCATCAAATAAAAAGACAACGCTCATTTTCCCTTTTCTTTCTTCTAAAAATCTCCAGCATGCTGCGCTTGATATTGTTCGAAATTGTCGGCTAAATTGTTTCGATCAGCTTGGTTTGTCCCACGAGTTTTCCGAGAATGATCTCAGAAATCGTATTGATCAAGCTGCAACACAAGAAAATACAGATTGGATAACATTCTGGACAAATGAATTACTTAGTGCTTTTAATGTTGAAGGCAATCATTTAAAAGACTTAAATACTTTCCTGATATCGAGAGGGTTTGGTTTAGTTATTCTTATAGATGGTTTGGAAGATCAATTTTCTACACCTCATGAACAAAAATCTGCTATAAAAACTCTTTTAGATTTACCAAATCGCATCGAAGAATTACGTCAAAGTCATTTAGGAATCATTGAATTTATACGATCTGATTATGTACGTGCTGTAATTCAACAAAATTTGGGGCAATTTGAATCACGATTTATAGCCTTTTCATTGAACTGGACAGCTGAATCTTTTTTACGGCTTGCCTTCTGGATTTGTTCTGAAAGTAAATTATCGTGGACTCAAGGAAAAGACCCCGCGACGTTATCAACCGAGGAGTTACTTGAAGAATTGTATCAATTGTGGGGAGAAACCCTTGGCTCTGTTAATTCAAAAGAAGCACGGACAGCGCGCTGGGTATTTACTGCACTTTGTGATCTGAATGGGCGCCTACAAGCACGCGATCTGGTACGTTTTTTGTTTTATGCCGCGAAAGGGAGTCAGTCTAATCCTCCTAATAAATGGGAGGATAGGGTTTTATCGCCTGAGGCAATTCGCAGAGCAGTGCGTGAATGCAGCAGTGAGAAAGTAAAAGAAGCCATTAGTGAAATTAATATACTTAAAACCTGGAATGATACACTTCAGAATATTAGTGAAAAATCAGTACCTTTTGATGCTGCTGAAATGGGCTTAGATTCTGAATCCTCTAAAGCATTACAAGAATTGGGGGTTATATTTGAGGATCGGGATAAGCATAATGAAGAGAAACGTTTCTTCCTGCCTGAAAGCTATCGCACCGGACTGGGTTTTACTTTGAGCAGCACAGGTGGGCGTCCTAGAGTTCTCGCGCTAATGCGACGTAATTCGGTTCAATTACCTTTTTAGTTTATTAAGAAAAGCTTCTTTCCAGAATCAAACCGAACCGACTTTCAAGCACTACCTGGCGCCTGTAAAAATCAGCTTTGATTTCAAGTGCGTCAATTTCCTCGTTGCGCCTTCCTAACTCATCTTTCAATAACTTAATTTCTCTCTGTAAGCTCGATACCAATTGGCATTTCCAGAAAAAAGCTCTGATCTCATGCGGTGTAAAACCATTTCGCCACTCAGGAACAAAAATCAAATTATCCACGAAACGATAGCCTTTCCATTCATCACCTAATAAAGCACTGGCATCGCCGGAAAGATACAATCTCAAAAGTCTAAGCGCCGGTTCTGGTATCTGCTTAGTGCCTTTTTTCCATTTCTTGATAACTTTCTGACTCTCGCCGGTGATTCTTTCGATTTCTTCAACACTCACACCAAATAGTAGATCGTTCATTTTTTCGGCCTAGAAGCAAAAACTAGATCATTGCAAAATTCAAATGATTTTTATTTCTATAAAAGAGACACGACAAGCAATGTATTCAGAAGTTGTTATTGCTTGTCGGATATGAGGATATTTAAAGGAAATTGTTATTTAGAAATAGTGGTTAATTGATCAAAGCTGATATTTTTCCACCCATTGAGAACTCTATCTAAGAACTCTGCAAACTTGTCGGATTTTCTTCTAAGTTTGTTCCTGCGGTTATTATTTAACATAATACAAATTATACGCAATTGCTTTATACTTTTTGCGGAATAGTTTTGTGATTTAAGGCGGAATAGTTTTGCTTTATTTGGGAGTTAAAAATGTTTTGTTATTTTGTAAATAGGCATTCTTTTCATTTCATAAAAATGCTGGAATTTCTCGGCTTCAATCGTTTCTGGGTGAATGTGTTTCTGTGGCTGCCAGTCAAGCTAGCTTTGCTTGAATTGAAGCTTAAGTATGGGTCTTTGAGAAATTACCTTGAGCATGTTGACCAGCAGAAACACATTGACCAGCTAAGGGGCTTGCGAAATGAAGCAATCAAATGAGACTCGATCCGGCCGCCCTGTTCTTGCTCGTAGCTTTGCTGTCAGTCATGGTCTACGGATTCAGCAAGTCATCCGCTACTGTGAATCAGGAAGAATTCCCGGTGCTCGCTTTGACCGGGAGCTATGGCAATGGGTTGTGTATCCACCCATTAAATTGTTGATCAGGTGAAAAAATGCAGGAATCGGCGCAAACCCTTCAGACCGGTGAGTCATTCAAAGTTCCGCGAAACCCGCATTTTGTCAGGGCTTAGCAAGGAGGAAGCTGCAGAAATGCTTCGTGTTACATACCGCACAGCGCACAACTGGGAATCCGGGCGGGTTCAAGTGCCCTACGCGGCTTTTAAGCTTCTGCACATTCTAACAGGTTACGAGCTTCCTAGTGATGCTTGGAAGGGCTGGAAGTTCTCAGGTGAGGCCTTATGGTCACCTGAGGGTAAAAAATTCACTGCGACCGATTTAAATTACCTTTCACTAACTTTTGCGATAGCCAGACAATGGCGGCTCGAACGGGAGGAAAAACGCAAATCTGGATTTTCTCCAAAAAGATCGAATTTGCTGCCCTTTGTTCGGCCAAAAAATGGAGGGAAAAAAAATTCATCAATCGGCTAGTAACACTATGCCGTTCATTCCCATTTTGGGAATTATTGATACTACCCTGTTTTATGCGTCATCAATGACTTAGGTCATTTTCAGGGGGAAAATACTATTCCGCACCAAGTTAATGGGTTTGCGGGGTGTTTTTAAGGGTTAAAAAGGAGGGATTTTTGACACAATTTTTGAGTATTTCCGATGTGGCGGATTTTCTTGAAGTCTCTGAGCGCCGAGTAAGAACTTTACTTGCTCAAGGGCGCATAGCTGGCTTCAAGGATGATTCCAACATCTGGCGCATTACTCGCCCCTTGGACATCAAGCCGGGCAAGCGTGGGCCTGATCTTGGCGGCTATGCATCAAGAAAACTTCAACCCCGGCAAATTAAGGTCATTGGTAAGTGAAGCGTGTGTGTGTTTGGGTTGGTTGGTATGCGGGGACAGGCTGGCAGATGAAATCTGCCGTTTTTGCCTGCCCCCGCACGCAAGCAAGCCCAAGCCCGCGGCTGGGCTGCGCGGCGGGCGGGGTGTTTTTTCTTTATCTCAGGTTTGTACACGCTCTGAGGGTTTAGAAATGCAGTTGAACAAAGACTAGCAGCCGATCTTGAAAGAAGGTTCCGAGGCTTGGCCAGCGGCCAAACGTAGGAATTCTCAAGTCGGCGTAAGCGGGTATGTTCCCGGCTGGCCGCTCTGCGGAGCCGCCTCCGGTCTCAACCCCGCCCCTTTGCCAAGCCAAGCGCATAACCGGGAGGTTACCGCAAGGCCGCATCGAGGGCGGGAGCGTTGGGACAACGTAAGAACAGAAAAGCAGTTTTTCGGTGAATAGAAGGATTTTTTGATTTAACTTGGAGGTGAAATTGTTTCCGCGCTTGTCGGCGTCCGGTTTCGAGTAGGGAAAATTTAATTAATTTTGGTGAAATTTTCCGCTTTTTGGAGTTTGACTCCGTACAAATTATACGCAATTGAACCGTAGGAAATACGGGCGCCGCCAGGAAGACCGTGTCACTTTGATTTTAAAAAATTTGCTAAGCGTCTTTCAGCGTGTTCGCAGTGTTGCTTAGCAAGCACTCGACAAAATAAACGAAGTTCTTCCGGATCAACGCCTGACGCAATCAGGCGTTTTTTTTCGGCTGCAGCTCGGTAGTAATATTTGCGCTTGAGGTTCTTTCTACGTTGATAGCGAATAAACCAATAAATGTTTTGCAATTTGGAAAAGTCAGCCATGACACACCTAAAAACGAGTAAAACCATTAACGATATCCTGACATCGATCGACAGGAAAATCCTTAATTACAGTAGTGTGCTGATCATAGCAAACGCAGCCACGGGTATCACTAGAAAAACAAGACCTTGGAATCCTTGAAGGAACAACAAACCCAGGAGAGGAATTTTCAGGAACAGCGGGAACATAAGACTTACTCACGCCATTTAATTTTAATACTTCAGTTTTTACCTTATCAGTAAAAAAACCTATCATAGTGTGTTGACACCGGTCGAAAATTG
>JAFEEI010000125.1 GCA_018241205.1 Pseudomonadota bacterium | reverse complement strand
GAATGACAATCATGATAACTGCCCAAAGGAGCATTATCAATTCGAAATCTTTTTATGGGATCGAAAATTTGTAAGGGACAAATAATGTACTTGTCCATGACCGGCAGAACACCGGTTCATTACATCACAGTAGAGAAATCAAATGCGGAAAACACAATTGCGGACGAACAAAGGAGCTTTATCCGTTCGTGGTGGAGCATGTGTTAATGGGTATTCTATCGAGGGAGAAAAGACAGCAATAGAGGATAATTCGCCAGGAAGCGTATGATCAGCAATAACAAGAAGTGGGCGCTCTAATTTAAAACCAGCATCTACCACTTTTTGATCTTTCTCGACTTTCACCTGTTTATGTTCATCGTGACAGCAACCTTTGCTTTGCTTGCCACAATGCTTATCAGCAGATGTTTTTACCATGCCGCAATAAGGACAGGCTTTCGATTTTGATTTGCCGGACCCTAATCCCCAGGCGACCAACTTGTCCATGCAAAAATGAAAATGCACCGTTGCACCAATAGAAGTGGTTAGATAAACAAGTGCTAATATGGTTACCAAAAACTTTTTCATGAATACCTATACAAAGGTATAGCTTATTTTTCTGCATCAAAATTACGGGCCTTCCTATTTCAAAATGTCAAAGGCACGACAATTACAAAGCATTTCTAATCATTTACTTGCAACAATCCTTTTTGCGCACAAATACCATTTTAAAAAGTCTTACAAAGATTTCTTTTATAGTAACGACAATATTCATTTTCAACAACAAAATTACACTTATGCCGGTTAGCATTGTTATAAAATTACTGAAATGATTTACATAATTATGGTTGCAACTTGACGGGATAGGCTTTATAAAAAAATTACCCGGAGCAATTGAGGAACAATTTAGTTTTATTTGAAATCCTTCTCTTTCATTCTCGGTGATTCACGGAGTAGTTGGAACATTATTGAAAAGTTGTTGTTTACAATGGCTTGAGTGAAAAAGTTTAAGTAGTTACTCTTATAATACCGGTATATATTACTCGCTTTGTGGTATTTTTTAATATAATCAAAATTCATATATTACTGTCAGCCTGAATCCAATTGTTTGCTTTGAGCAAATTAGAGTCCTTACTAATCATGAAAATAACTTCGACCCGATATGGCCTTATCTCTCTTTCTCCAATAAATGCTGATAGTATCGCAGGATTATTGCTTCCAGGTAGCAAGGTTCTTTCTTGTGAAAAGGAATTTGGTACTATCATGGTTCAACAAATAGATGCAGAGAATTACTCCCTTCGATATAGTGTATTTAATTTCATAAAAAAAGTCACGCTGATATTTCAGGAAGAAACCACATGGATTAGGAGCCAACTCGTCTTAAAAGGAAAGCTCAAAGTCAAAACACAGGAAGAAATAAATTTACACCTCAGAGAAGGGCAGTTCTTATTATTTAACAGCAACAACAATTTTCAAACAGCACATTTTGAAAAAGGAAAAGAATACTGGCTCTTCGAAGCAGATTATTCTATTGAATTATTAAAACCGCTTTTGGAAACATTTCCTTCTTTGAGTGGTTTTATAGATAGTTCTGCGAATAACAATGAGCTTTTAAAAATTAAACAACCCCGCTTTGCCACACCAGAAATGACAAAGATCGTGTATGATCTTTTCAGATGTCCCTATGATGAAAGTCTCCGCAAACAATATTTTGAAAACAGGATGAATGATTTCCTTTTTGAGGTTCTTGCAAAAACATTTAATGGGCCTTCTTCAAAAGGAAATCTTAATCAAAAAGAAAACGAAGCATTATTGGATGCAAGAGAACTCATACTTAATGATATTACAAAACATTTTACCATTAAGGAAATATCTCAAAGGGTGCATCTTAACGAATTCAAATTAAAATCCGGATTTAAAGAAGTTTTCGGAATGGGTCTTTTCGAATTTCTTTTGCAGGCAAGGATGGAAAAAGCACGAGAACTAATAATGGAAACTGATAAACCCATGAAAGAAATTGCCGGCCTCACTGGTTTTGAATTTCTCACCAACTTCATTGCTGCCTTTCGCAAATATTTTGGTTACACTCCCGGAGAATTACGAAGAAAATAACTTTGATTGATTTGATCTATCTAAGGCTTACTACGATCACATCCTGTTGTCATATAAGTTTATACTACTTGCATTACTATTTTATTTTTTATTTGATTTCGGGCTTGCCAATTTTACATCAGACCAATTAAAAAATAGACCAATAACTTTTTGTTGCAATAAACAGGCGAAGCCGAAAACCTGTAGAAGCGAGTAGGCGAGATTTACCAAATTAAATAATTACTTATGAAAAGGTTTTTTTTAGGATTGACAATCTTAGTTGCTGCTGTGTCAAGCGCATTCACGCTATTACCAGGAAAACATAAAAGCAATGCGAACAAACAGGCTTCACTATATTGGTTTGTCGGTGGCGCTTATACAGGACGGCAAAACACTCACTCTGTTGAGCAACCTTTAAGTGGATGCCCGGATGTCGGTTCCATTCATTGTGAGGATGGATACGATTCCAACGATCTTAAAGACCCAAGCGATCCTTCAAAGGGTTTAAAGGCGGGCGCAACTATCAACGATTTCATTCGTAAACAATAAAGAATGATTGCTCAGTGATTTCGACAAGGTAGTAGCACGCTACCTTGTCGAAATTTTATGATCGGAAATAATCAGCACCATTGTCTCCTGATTTTTCTGCTCTAATAATAGGCCACAAGATTTCAATTCCTTTTTTAGTTTATTGAAATCAAAATTGTCAAAAGCCTCTGCGCTTAATCTCATATCAATATTTTGGTGATAGTTTGTTTTGTCAATAAATGGCATCGGAAAACCTTCTGATTTAGCTTTCATAGAAAGCGCCGTTACTAACCGTTCAAGCGGTTCGTTTATTATGTATTTTAATGAATCACCAGAGATAACCCAAAGATTGCTTTTCGATTTTCCTCCTCTACTTTTCAGCCGGCTTATATCTCCGGAAATTGATAGCACTGCACATTTTACCTTTCGCTTCGTTACAATAGCAGTATATCCAAAATAGCGATGTAAATCTTGCCGCATCTTCTTGTAAAGATATTTTGCATCAGCAGGTGGAACGACGAGTTCATAATTATAGCTATAATCCTTAATCCACTCATCCCATTTGTTTAAGTCTGCCGGGTGTTTTAATTTATCTGCCTCCTTAGAATTAATAATTATAGTGTTGGGGCTGCTAAAGTCATACTTTCCCCCTTCGCTATAAGCGACTTCATACAATTGGGAAATCGAGGCGCATGTCTGACTAATCTTGTTAGGCCGGTTGCCTTCGACTGTACTGGTGACTGAATTTGAAAAAGTGACACCGGAAATGCAATGCAGCAATAGCGAATAAGAATGAAGATAGCCAAGCCACTTGCTGTTGCCCCCAATGGCTTCCATTGGACTATCAAAGTAGCTTTGGACTTCATACTTTTTTTCAGCCAGTGAAAGGACATTTCCGTTTAGGAAATCGGTTATATGTTCGGCAGTTGCATTATACCCATCAGTGATAAATCGAATAGTGCCAGTGCTGTCAATCCATACATGATGTGGGATATAATCATGAGGGAATAAATTTGAAAGAATTGTATCACCGGTTATAAATGGGACAGACGGCTTTTTTAAGTGCCTCATTTTGGTAAAAAACCGAATAGTTGAATCCTTGCTCTGACTATTAACAGCTACAAACTGTATTTTATCCTTAAACAATTGCTGTAAAGAATCAATTTTCGGAAAGGCCTTTAGACATGCAGTGCATCCTGTACCCCAAAAATCAATAATTAAAAGTTTTCCCTTGAAATCACAAAGGTTCAACTGCTCTGAATTATAGTTAATAACGTTACTCAATAGTAAATCAGGGATCAAATCTCCTGGCTTTAATACCTGAGAAAATAGATTTAAGTTGAGTAACAGGACGGCAATAGCCGTCATGAACTTCTTTGTAAAGAATTTCATGATAATACGTTTTGCCGATACGACGATCGGAAGGTTAAAAAAATGGATTATGCCAGGCTTTCAATAGCCGGGGTTTTGTGTCAGTTGCAGGTTAAGTTTTAGTTCACTTATAGGAATAGGATACAACGCCGCAGACGACGACCACCCGGTCTTTTCAAAGCCAAGAACAGCATCTATGTGTTGAGTTCTTTTGAGATCAAACCATCTATGACCCCATTCTGCAAAAAACTCAACCTGCCTTTCCTTTTGAACGGCATCCAGCAACTCAGTTTGAGTGCCAGCCATAGTATTTGGCAAGCCTGCACGAGTTCGGATTGTATCAATATCGCTGATCGCTCCTGATAAGTTATTTTGTTCAGCTCTTGCTTCGGCTCTTATCAAATAAAGTTCTGCCAGACGGAAAACCATATTATACTCGGAAACTGAACTTCCGCTTCTCACCTTGTACTTGTAAGGATAATAAAATACATTTCCATTTACAGTGTTTGAATTTAACCAATTTGTTTTTCGAAGGTCGTTTGCTTCGAAAGCATTCAGCAACCAGTTTGTTGCTATATAAGAGGGCTGAACACTCGATGAATATGGAATAAATCCGAATCCATCCGCTGTGTTTAAATATGTAAGTATCGGTAATAGCTGCCATATTGCTTCATCGCTATCCGCTACAAAAACATCGCTCAAAGCGGTCAGGCTATACATACCTGAGCTAATTACATCGGATGCAAGCTGTTCAGCGAGATCCCATTTTTTCTGATAGAGATATACTCTGGCCAATAGGGTTGAAGCCGCCCATTTATTTGGCCTCAATTTTCCAGCGGAAGGGTAGCTTGCATCCAGAAGTTGCGTTGCTTCCTGCAGGTCAGAAACAATCTGCTGATATACCTTATCAATGCTCGTTCTTGAAATAGTTGAATTTATTTTGTAATCAGTAGCAGTAATCAAGGGGACCTCTCCAAAAATATTTACCAGGTAGAAATAACTGAAAGCTCTTGCAAATTTTGCTTCGCCAGATAGTTGTTTCTTTACAGAAACAGATACTCCAGTAGATTTATTTAACCCTTCAACTATTGAATTTACCTGGTAAATGTGACTGTATGCTTTTTTCCAAAGGCTTTGCTCAACTATATAATTTGACGACGGAATTTGGTTCGCCGTGAAAGCATTGAGGTTAGCATCAGGAACGGTATTAATTAATTCGTCGGATGAAAGTGCCGGATATAATGTCATGCCTGAATTGCAAAAACTGAAATTCTGCACCATCATTGAACTATATAACCCATTGATGGCAGCCGTTGCTGTTTCATCATCTGAAAAAACAGTAGTGGTAGTTATTTGGTCAGCAGGCGGCGAAATATCAATAAACTTTTTGCACGAAGTTGCCATTAGACAAAACATTGCTATCACAACCGGTTTAATATATTTTGTATTGCAAAAATTCATATAGATAATTTTAAAGTGTTAGTTGAATTCCAAAGCTGATAGTTTTCAAAGGAGGTAGGATAAACAAGTTTTGTATCTCAGGGTCTGATCCTTTGTATTTTGTTATTGTGAGGAGATTTTGTGCAGTGATATAAATTCTTCCGGAAGTAATTGGAAGTTTTTTCTTACCCTTCTCTTTTAGCTCGTAGGAAAGAGAAACATTTTTTAATCGGATATAAGAAGCATCACTAAACCTGCCGTCAGAATTTGAAAAGTAATACTGTGCATCGAATGCCGGAGTAAATGTTTGAGTGAACTGCTGTATTGATGAATTTTGACCAGGCTTTTGCCATCTATCCAGCATGACGACGGGCAGGTTGAACATTGATCCAGGTGTAAAATTATAAATTGGGTAATTGTTATAGTTATATCCTATTTGCTTTTTGAATTCGAATAAAAAACTCAACTCAAAACTTTTATAGGAGATTATATTGGTAATCCCTCCGTAGTAAGATGGGTCTAAATTGTAAGAACTGACATAATCGTCTGTTGTAATTGAACCGTCATGATTTACGTCTTCAAAAGAATATACACCGGTGGCTGGATCAACTCCTATTAAATGATACCCGTTAACTATATTCAACGATTTTCCTTCAACATAAGAATATGAATAAGTAGATGATGACAGTCCGGGAAAAGAAACGAGTTTATTTCGTGGGATGGATAGGTTGGCTAACGTTTTCCATTTCAAATTTTCATTGGAAATATTTCTTGACACTATGCTGAACTCTATTCCGGAGTTTTGAATCACTGCAGGGAGATTCAATATAATGCTGGAAAACCCTGTTTGGCTTGGGAGGCTATAATTTACCAACTGATTGCTGCTACGGTTACGATAAGCCGCAACTGAGAATAATATTTTGTCTTTTAAAAAGCCAAGATCAATCGCTCCTTCCATTTTTCGATTTGTTTCCCAACTGTATGTTCCGTTGAATAATCTTGAAGGAACCAGGCTTAAGCCCTGGTAGCGATACGGAATTGGCCGCCATGTATCGAGGTATTGATAATCTCCAATCTGATCATTTCCGGTTGTTCCATAGCTTACTCTTAACTTTCCATAGCTTAGAAATGAAAGTTTATTTTGGACAAAGTTTTCATTGCTGAATATCCAGGCGGCTCCGCCAGCACCGAAATTGGCAAACCGGTTTTGCGGTCCGAACCTGCTTGAGCCATCCCGCCTTCCGGTAAAATTCAAAATATATTTATCATTCCAATTATAGTTCAATCTTGCAAACACAGCCTCGTAGCGATAATTATTAAATCCGTCGGTAACAGTGGTTGCCGCAGCGCCACTAACTGATCCAAGCATTTCATCATTACTATAGCCGGTTGCCTGAATACTGTTTCGCTTGTTTGTTATCTGCTGGAAAGTGCCGCCGACAAGGACATTTATTTTTCCCCATTTAAAATTCTTTGCATATTCCGCTTGTGGTTCTATTATCCAGCTCTTGAATTCATTCTTCCCGAACGTTGCTGATCCAGAAGGAGCATATTGAGGGTTCTGACTTGCCTTTGGAAAGCCACTCGTTTCATCTACATAAATTGTGTTATAACCCATGCTGGATTTTATACTTAATTCCGATGTTATTTTATAGCCTAATAAGAGGTTGCTTAAAAGGTTGTCAGTTTGAGCGTAATATTTTCGATAGATAAATGCAAGTGGATTGTCAAAGGATACTCCGTCTTTTTCCCAACTCAATTTATTGCTGGAATCATACAGTGCTGGAAAATTGGGGGAAAGGCTAATATTAGATGTCGGGTCCGTAGATGTATTAGTATTTTGGTCGGTGCTATACCCAGCATTTAATCCGATAGATAGCCTTTTATTCTCCGAAAGATGATTGATATTAAAAAGAACTGAACCCTTTTTATCATGGAAATCACCAGGGAAGACAGTGGACTCATAATGATAACCGCTCCTTATGAGAAACTGCGTTTGCTGGTTGCCTCCGGAATAAGATATTTGGGCGTCTGAAAAATGTGCGGTTCCTCCAATTAACATCTTTCTAAAGTCTGTATATCTGGTAGTGTCCCAAACCAATAAATCAGGCGCACTAAACGCATCAGGTGAAACGCCATCATTGCGAAAAGCCTCGTTACGCATTTGTAGATAATCGTCAGTATTCATCATATTCATCGTTCTTGTTACTTTGCTTATGCCCGTGCTGACATTTATGCTTATTGATGCTTTATCAGGTTTCCCTTTTTTGGTTGTTATGATGATTACTCCATTTGCACCACGGCTCCCGTAAATAGATGTTGCGTCAGCATCTTTTAAGATTTCAATGCTCTCAATGTCATTGGGGTTTAAACTCGCAAAAGGGCTTAACCCCTGACCTTGATAGGATGCAAGAGCTGAGGTTAACAGATTTATATTATTGTTGTTAGATGCAAAAGGAACCCCGTCTATAATGAATAGTGGTTCGGAACCTTGAGTTATTGAGTTTCTGCCTCGTATTTGTATGGCGAATTTTGATCCTGCCACTCCGCTACTTTGTACAACCTGTAAGCCGGGAATACTTCCATAAAGAACAGCCAAAGGGTTGGATACTGGTTGACGGCTTATCTCAGCCGATGAGATTTTTCCGACAGAGCCAGTGTTCAGTCTTTGTGTCGTTGAATAATAACCCTTGATAATTGTTTCATCAAGACTATTTATAAATAGTCTCAATTGAATTATCAGGGTTGTTTTTCCTTGAAGTTTTATTTCCTGGCTTTCATAACCTACATTGCTCACTACAATAATATCAAAGGGCTTTAAATTCTGAAGCGTGAACTCGCCTTTATCATTAGATGCAATAACGGTATTTGTACCTTTTACAGTTATTGTTGCTCCAGGTAAAGGATCGCCTTTTTCGTTAACAACCTTACCTGATACGTCCTTTAGCTGCAATTCAATAACGCTTGAGTAACCTGTTTTCTCTTTAATCTGAATGACAATGTGTTTTCCGTCTATAGCATAAGTCAAAGGCTGATTTTGAAAGCAGAGTGTAAGAACTGTTTCAAGGCTTTGTTTTACTGCAATAACATTTACTTTTTGAGCGCCTTCTAATTGTTCCTGCGTATAGACAAATTTGAAATCTGTTTGCTTTTGAATTTCTTTAAAAGCAGTTTCGAGTTTGGCATTGTGCAATGAGAGAGTAATCTCCTGTGAGTAAGTCCGGGCAGCGACTTGGAGGCATAGAATTAGCAGCAAGAACGAGGTAAGTTTCATGATAATCAGGGTTCTTCTTAACGCTACTACTCTACACCTTAGCCCTTTGCAATTTGCATGCAATAGCATAGCTTTGGTTTTTGGGTTAAAAAATTACAGTTCACGATTGTTAATTGGCTAACTCAAATCTTTGCCGGGCAGTGGTGCAAACACTTCCCGGTTTTTATTAGCCTTTTAGTGGTTTTTCATTTCATTACTGTGATCTTATTGTTGTCTATTTTAAAATGAACACGCTTAGTTAATTCAAGTATATGCAGCAGTTTTGATACAGGAACATCCCTCGATACTTCTGCATTAAAATGGTCAGATGGTGTGTTTTCATAAACTATTTCCGCATCATACCACCTTTCCACCTGCCGCATAATTATTTCTAACGGTGTGTTTGAAAATTTGAATTGATTGTCTTTCCAGGCCGTAACATCTTCGGATTCGACATTCGCAATGGAAAAATCTTTTGCCGATAATTTCGCTTGCTGCCCTGGCTTGAGTATGTTTTCTGCTTTGCCCTTCGTAACAAGAACAGAACCTTCAACAAGTGTTGCGCTTACAAATGGCTCATTAGCGTATGCGTTGATATTGAACTTTGTTCCTAATGCTTCAACGACTATATCATTAACCGCAACACGAAAGGGTTTAGACTTATCTTTTGCGACTTCAAAGTATGTCTCGCCGGTTACAAATACTTTTCGCTCAGTATCGCTAAATGAAACAGGATAACGAATCGAAGATTCTGCATTTAACCACACCTTCGTGCCATCTGGTAACACCAACTTGTATTGACCTTTTCGTGGTATTGTGAGCGTATGATAACCTATTTTGTTAGTCATTGGTTGATTGCTGTAAACTATCTCTCCTTGTCGCTGCAGAATTTTTATCTTCTCATTTATGCTGGTGTCATTTGCTTTGCTATCCAGAACTATTTCACGTCCATCATCAAGGGTTAAGGTCGCTCTATCTGAGCCGGGTGGAATATCGCCAGGGCTTTTCGTGACTATCACGGGAGGTGCATTTTTGTTCGTAAATGGATTAAAAAATAAAAGGCCCAAAACAATAATAACAGAAGCGGCAACAGCATACGGTAAAAGTCTTAACCAAACACTGCTGTTGGCCGCTTTGTTAAAAACCACACTTTGTTTTTTCTTTTCAAGGGCCTTTTCAGTTTCAATACCTTCCATCCATTTAGTCGCTGCTGCTACATTTTTTTCATCAGTTAGTCGCTCAAATAGCTGCATGTTTTCATCACTTGCGGCCACCCATTCATCCAATTCGATCTTTTCATTCCTGGTAAGCGTCCCTCTGATAAACCCTGCTATCAGCCGGGCTACCCGATGGGCTTCCTGGTCGCTATAATTAGGAAAATGCTCTTTCATAGTATTAAGTTAGCACTAAATCGCCTGCCTCAATGCAAACCGGTACTTACCCTTATATAGGAGGTAAAATGACATACTTATTGAAAACACCGGAAGAAGGTATTTCGTGCAAAAGCAATAAAAAAATCTTTGTAGATTAAAAGGAATGAAGCAATAAAAATAGCATCACACAGTAAGCAATGTATTGTCGGATAAGCATGATTGCTCTTGCCTTTTGGCTTCTTATCGTTGCTATGGAAAGGTTGAGTTCTTCAGCTATTTGTTGATAGTCTTTTCCTTCAATGAATAGCATTGAAAATATTTTCTTACACTGAGGTGGCAAAGCATTTAGAGCAATGACTATTTCTCTGTAAGATTCTACTTCTACTAAAAACTCGAATATATCTTTTTCGCTTTTTTCGGCCAGGTATTCTGCTTCCCTCAATTTCTTTTCAGTTCTTTGTTGTTGCCGGATGTAATTCAGGCTTGCATTACGGGTAGTAGTATAAAGAAATGATTTAATGGCTGCCTGATTATTAAAATTCTCATGCCGTTTCCACAATTTCATCAATGCTTCACCAGCTATTTCTTCAGCCTCGCTTTTATCTTTTATGATACTGAAAGAATAATAGGTGAGTGCAGCATAATATTCCCGGAAGAAAAAGTTGAAGCCTTTTTCCTCTCCATTCTGAAAGGAGCGGATGTATTCCGCAGCATTATCGTGACTGTTGCGCTGCACCAAAGAATTCTCATACAGTTATTTTGAGCCTTTGATGGAACAGCGCATCTATACAAAGCAAAAAAGCGCAGGTCTCCACTTACCGCATTAGAGGCCGTAGGAGGCCTTGTCACGAATAAGGGAGCCCACGCCTAAACGTGAGCTCTTGCTTATCATCTCGTGACATTGAAATTTCCTACGTTCCTAATGCGAGACTCAAAGCGAAAGCTTCAAATTAGTTCTGAAGAATTCGCAAAAATATCTTTGATAGCGAATATACAGAAAAGCAAATTAATATGTTTAATATAATAAGGTGTTTATAGTGAGGTAATTATAGTAAGTTATTTATAATGACCCCATCCTGTTACTTGCAGTATGGCTAAGAAAACAAAAAAGACTGAACGCAAAAAAGCTACCCTGGGGCATTTTGATCATGACGATTTCTTATTGAGAGTCGGAAAGAGAATAAAAAGTTTAAGGAAGAAAAACGGTTTTAATTCTGCCGAACTCTTCGCTTATGACATTGAAGTTTCAAGGGTTGGAATGTCAAAATATGAAACTGGTGGTTTTGATGATATAAGAATGCGAACCCTTCTGAAAATAATTGATGGTTTAGGAATTACCCCGAAAGAGTTCTTTTCTGAAGGATTTGATTAAACCTTAGTTTTTCTTTACGCCATTTCCCTACGCAAGAAACTTTCGCAAATACGACTTATTTTAGCATTATTGCCGCA
>JAFEEI010000124.1 GCA_018241205.1 Pseudomonadota bacterium | reverse complement strand
CAGGATGCGTTGCAATTAATGACAGTGCATGCTGCCAAGGGATTGGAATTTCACAGCGTTTTCTTGAGCGGTCTGGAAGAAGGGTTATTTCCACACGAAAACAGCTTGAATGAAATCAATGGTATCGCCGAGGAGAGACGGCTGATGTACGTGGCCATGACACGGGCACGCCGCCGCTTGTATCTCAGTTTTGCGCAAAGCCGCATGCTGCACGGCCAGACGCGCTATCACATCGCATCGCGTTTTCTCGACGAAATTCCGTCACGGTGTTTGAAATGGTTGCAACCGGCGCCGCGCTCGAATCCGTATGCTTATGCGGCCAATAGCGGTGGACATAATGCTGCGGCGGCCGCAAGAACTTCACCTTACAGCCCGGCGAAACCACTTAGCGGGGGATGGCAAATCGGGCAGAATGTATCGCATGCCAAATTCGGCACAGGTGTCATTATTAACTACGAAGGCAGCGGCAGCGATGCGCGCGTTCAAGTCAATTTTGATCACGCCGGGACGAAGTGGTTACTGCTTGAATACGCCAAACTGACCGCGATTTGATCGTCGCTCCGCTGCAATTGTCCTGCGGATTACATCATTTCTCCGGTTTGCTACCGGCATGGTGTTGTTGCCGGTGTTCCTCACTGCAAAAAAACTGATCGTTATCGGCGATGGCCTCATGACGTGGAATGCGTCCATGACAGTGCGCGCATTCCACCAATTCGCCCGGATCTTTTAACGTATTCTCGCCGGGTGATTCTTGCCGGTTATTTTCATTTTCCCGTGCATCCGGCTCGTTACCGGTGTCGCGCCAGTTGGCTTGCTGCAAATCCGGTGCAGATTGATAATTTTTGAAGCGGATCGGTTCGTCCAGGAAGATATCCTTGTAGCTGACGTAAATGGACGCGAAAATGGTGGGAATCAAAACAACAAGACCGATACCGTAAGGCATCACACAAATAATGGTCAGTATAATGAGCACGAGACCGTACAATTGGAAAGGGATGAAGTTTCTCAAGCAAGCGAAGAAACTTTTCTGCATCGCAGCCACTGGTGGCATGTGATGAAATACCACCAATAAGGGCGAAAACCAGGAAGCCATCATTAGCGGAATGGAAAGCGTCAGTGCAACCAGGAACGACGTTAAGAAACTGCTCATAACGCCCATCAGTTCACTCTCGTCGACCCGCTTGCCATACAACATCATGTCGGTCATTTGCGTGCCGCCGATCAGCATGACCAAGCCAAGAATGAGAACTTGTCCGATCAGATAAATACCGCCGATGGTGATTAATGGCACGGCATTGCTTTTGAAGGCGGCAAACAAATGCGGTAATTCAAGCGGTTTGCCTTGTTCCATGTCTTTACATCCCAGCATAATACCAGCCAGAAATACCGGGGAAATCAGAGTGAAAACAAGCTGCCCCACCATCGGGATCAGCGATATCGACATTCCGATTAGCAAGAGAGTGAAACAAACAAAAAACCAAGTCAACGGCGCTCTGTTGAATAGATAAAAACCGCTTAAGATCCATTGCAATCCCTGTTTTGCGTGAACTTGATGAATTTCCATTAATTTTTTCTCCAATTAATCTTGGCAAACGGTTTGAGTGCGGCGTTAGATGTCATATCCAGAGCTGCTGCAGTTTTGCAGCGTTATTGATATGATTTTTCAATATTTCCCGGAAATGCGCTGGATCTTTAGCGTGTGTCAATTCTCCCGGGCGTGGCAAGTGATAATCGTACAAACGCGAAATCCAGAAACGCAACGCACCGGCACGCAACATAGCCGTCCAGGCAGTGTGTTCGGCCGCTGTAAGCGGCCGGATGGCGTGATAGGTTTTGATCAGTGCCCTTGTGCATGCTTCGTCCAGGTTTTTGCTGTCGGTCATGCACCAATCGTTGACCGTAATCGCCAGGTCATACAATAAGGCATCATTGCAAGCGAAGTAAAAATCGATGACACCGCCGATTTCGTGACCGTTGAACAGAATATTGTCGCGGAACAAATCGGCATGGATAGCTCCGCTGGGTAATGTTGCTGTTTGTTGCGATTGCTGAAAATCGAGTTCGCTATCGAGCAGGGATTGTTCATCCGCAGATAAAAAAGGTTTAATTTCGGGCGCTCTGGCCTGCCACCATTCCAGTCCGCGTGGGTTGGTCATTTTCCCGGAATACGAGCTGCCTGCTACATGCATTTGTGCCAATATTGCACCGACTGCTGCGCAATGCTCTGCCGTCGGATGCATGATGGATTGTCCCGGCAAGCAAGTCACGATCGTCGCCGGTTTGCCGTTCAATTCGCCAAGCAATTTCTGATCCAGCATGGGGACCGGTGCCGGGCAAGGAATATGGTGCCGGGATAAATGCGCCATCAAATTCAAATAATACGGCAGCTCGTCGCGGGTCAGTTTTTCAAACAACGTTAGTACAAATTTGCCTTGCGTGGTCGTGACAAAATAATTGGTATTTTCGATTCCGGACAGAATACCTTGCAGCTGAATCAACTGACCAAGCGCGTAATTTTTTAACCAAGCCGTGAGCTGGTTATCGGTAACGGGTGTGAAAACAGACATGAGCTAACGGGATAAAAAAGCGGAAATGAAAGAGCGGTAGGGTTTCATCGAGTTACAGTCTTGCGCTTTTTATCAACATCAAAATCTCATGAATTGCCACATGGGCGGACTGACATCAATACCGGCATCACCCGGATGCGTGTGAGTACCCCCCCGGCTGATATTTTTTTTCAGATAATACGGCGGGCCGATGCGCGGAATCACTTTGATCATGATCAGTTCGCCATTGATGCGATGCTCTTCGATGGTGTCTTCGCCGCGCTTGATAATGGTCACCTGCGTTTCCAGTTCAGGATCCGATTGAATGTCTGGCGGTAGCGGCGGAGGATCGGCCAATTCCTTAGGTAATTCGGGAATCTCCGGTAACGGTATCAAGTTATCCGGATGTGCAGGTTTTTTCGCTTGCTTCGGTTGCTCCGATTGCGCCATGACCGGCAGTGCAGAGCTGAGCAGTATGATGAAAATAAGCGAATATAAGTACGTCATGTTGGTCCCGGAAGGTCAGGATAATGAGGTATTCTACCTAAAATCAGTGCCGAGGGTTAAAGATTGAGTTGAATTTCCCGCTCTGCGGCTGTGAGTTCAAATCCGCTGCTTTCATAATATTTGAAAATTGCACTGACGATTTGATCCGGCTCATCAATGATCTGGATCAGATGCATATCGTTTGCCGAAATAAAGCCTTCGGCAATCAAAGTGTTCTGAAACCAGTCAAGCAGTCCACGCCAGAATGCTGAGTAGACCAGAATGATTGGCATCTTGCGGGTTTTTCCGGTTTGCACCAGTGTCAGCGCTTCCATCAGTTCATCCAAGGTACCGAATCCGCCAGGGAGTACGACATACGCCGTGGCGAATTTGACGAACATGTATTTGCGCGCGAAAAAATGCCGGAAAGTCTGACTGACATCTTGATAAGCATTGCGATGCTGCTCGTGCGGCAATTGAATATTCAAGCCGATACTGAGCGATTTGCCGAAATAAGCGCCTTTGTTGGCGGCCTCCATGATACCCGGTCCGCCGCCGGAAATTACCGCGAAACCGGCATCGGAAAGTTGTTTGGCGATTTGTTCGGCCAGTTGGTAGTGCGGGCTATCAGGGCCGGTGCGCGCACTGCCGAAAATACTCACAGCGGGTTGAACGGCTTCAAGACGTTCCGTTCCTTCGACAAACTCTGCCATAATTCCAAACAGGCGCCACGATTCTTTTGCCGACCAGGGTTTCTCCATGGATGGATGATTGGCCGATTTATCTTGCAGGTTCATAGGAATATTATTTAAATGAAAACATTGCTGTTGGTTGACGGTTCATCCTATCTATATCGCGCTTTCCATGCACTGCCGGATTTGCGTAATCATCGTAATGAGCCAACCGGTGCGATTCATGGCGTGCTCAATATGTTGCGGCGCCTGCACAAGGATTATCAGGCGGATTATAGCGCGTGTGTGTTTGATGCAAAAGGTAAAACTTTCCGCGACGATTTATATCCCGACTATAAATCCCACCGGCCGCCGATGCCGCACGATCTGGCGGTGCAGATCGCACCATTGCATGCTTGCATCCGCGCCATGGGTTGGCCGATGTTGATCATCGACGGCGTAGAAGCCGACGACGTCATCGGCACGTTGGCGAAACAGGCAGCCGAAGCCGGTATGCGCTGTATCATTTCAACCGGCGATAAGGATATCGCGCAACTGGTGAATCCGCAGGTAACGCTGGTGAACACCATGAGCAATGAAGTACTGGATGAAGCCAATGTGCTAGCCAAGTTTGGCGTGCCGCCGCAGCGTATGCTGGATTACCTGATGCTGGTCGGTGATGCCTCCGACAACGTTCCCGGCGTACAAAAAGTGGGCCCCAAGACGGCAGTTAAGTGGTTGACGCAGTATGGATCGCTGGACAATCTGGTTGCGCATGCCGGTGAAATCAAGGGTGCGATTGGCGACAATCTGCGTCAGGCGCTGGCTTGGTTCGAGACATCCCGGCAACTGATCACGATCAAGTGCGATGTCGATTTACCGGTCAAAATCGCCGATTTGGCACCGCAACCGCAAGATACCGGGCAGCTAATTCAACTCTACGAACAGTTGGATATGAAAACGTCGCTGCGCGAATTGCGTCAGCAAATGACCGCAGATCAATCCGGATCGATTCCCGTGAATGAAAACGGGACTGCGGCGGCTGGCAACGTCAACTACGATGCTACGGTTGACGGTCCGGTGACGTATCAAACGATTTTGAGTGAAAATGAATTGGAAGGCTGGTTAATCCGGCTCGATACCGCATCATTGGTGTCGGTCGATACTGAAACGACCAGTCTAAGTCCGATGCAGGCAAAATTAGTGGGCATTTCGTTTTGCATTGAGAGCCATCATGCGGCATATATTCCGCTGACACATCACTACACCGGTGTACCGCAACAACTTGCGCTGGATATGGTACTGACAAAACTGAAGCCGTGGCTGGAGAATGCGGCAAAATCCAAGCTCGGACAGAATCTGAAATACGACAAGCATGTGTTTGCCAATCACGGTATCCAACTGAACGGTATTGCACATGACACCTTGTTGCAATCGTATGTGCTCGAATCGCACCGGCCGCATAACATGGATAATCTGGCGTTGCGTCATTTGGATGTTAAAACCGTCAGCTATGACGATGTCACCGGCAAAGGCGCCAATCGCATCGGGTTTGATGAGGTGGCGCTTGATATCGCGACGCGGTATGCCGCGGAAGATGCGGATATTACCTTACGCTTGCATCAAACGCTCTATCCCGGCATTCAAAAGGATGAACGGCTGGATTACATCTATCGCGAAATAGAGATGCCGGTTCTGGAAGTATTGTTTGCGATGGAACGTAACGGCGTTCTGCTGGACTATAAGCTGTTGCATGGGCAAAGCCGCGAACTGGGCGAGAAATTACAGGCATTGGAACAACAAGCGCATGCCATCGCGGGGCAACCGTTCAATCTCAATTCACCGAAGCAGATTCAAGAGATTCTATTCAATCAGTTGAAATTGCCGGTTATTAAAAAAACACCGACCGGTGTTCCTTCCACCGATGAAGATGTGTTGCAGCAACTCGCACTGGATTATCCGTTGCCGAAGCTGTTGCTCGATTACCGCGGTCTGGCCAAGTTGAAGTCGACGTATACCGACAAATTGCCGCTGATGATGGATCGCACTACCGGCCGGGTGCATACCAATTATGCACAGGCGGTTGCCGTGACCGGGCGTCTGGCAAGCTCCGATCCGAATTTACAGAATATTCCGGTGCGTACCAGCGAAGGGCGCAGAATCCGCGAAGCATTCGTTGCACCGCCAGGGCACAAAATCATTTCGGCGGATTATTCGCAAATCGAACTGCGCATCATGGCGCATATTTCCCAGGACCAACGATTGCTCGACGCTTTTGCCGCCGGAGAGGATATCCACCGTGCAACGGCTGCGGAGATTCTCGGGATTCCGCTGGATCAAGTCGATCCTGAGCAGCGCCGCTACGCCAAGGTGATTAATTTCGGTTTGATCTACGGCATGTCGGAATTCGGTCTGGCCGCGCAATTGAACATCGAGCGCAGCGCTGCGCGCGCATATATGGAGCGGTATTTTGCCCGCTATCCGGGTGTGGAAAACTATATGCGGCAAACCCGGGAAAAAGCCAGGCAATTGGGGTATGTTGAAACCGTGCTGGGGCGCCGGTTATGGTTACCTGAAATCAATCATACCAACGGCAATCGGCGTCAGGGCGCGGAGCGGGCGGCCATCAATGCGCCGATGCAAGGCACCGCCGCCGATATCATCAAACTGGCGATGATCGCGGTGCATAACTGGCTGCACCAGGCGCAACTGCGCAGTAAACTGATCATGCAGGTTCATGACGAACTGGTTCTTGAGGTTCCGGATAATGAAGTGGTGTTAGTGAAAAACGCTTTGCCGAGTTACATGGGCAATGTTTTGCGGCTGGATGTACCGTTATTGATCGAAATAGGAATCGGCGATAATTGGGAGCAGGCACATTAGAATCCATGTGCCTGCTGTATGACTCTACTTATTTGCGTGTTTCGATTTGCATCAGCGGCTCGCTGGGGGCGGCCGCGACTTTCTTAACTCTCCTGCGCGTTTTTTTAGGGGTGATGATTTCTTCCGCCACTATTTCAACCTTCTCAGGCGGTGTTTCCACCATTACCAAGCCGCTTTTGCTGAAATCCGGAAGTTCCCTGATTACAGCGATTTCCGGTAGTGGAGCTGTCACTACCGGAGATTCCAGTTGTGCAGTTTTATCGGGTGCTGCTTGATCAATAGGCGGTGTTTCCGCTACCGCTTTCTTAGCGGATTGCTTTTTGACTGCGGGAATAGGTGAGTCTTCACCGTCCGGTATTGTTTTCTCAACACTTACCTGTAAGTTGATTGAATGCTCATCAGTATGAGCCGTTTCACTTACAGATTCATTCGGTATCGCTTCCAGATTCTCAGCAGCACCTCTTGTTCTAACGGAATGGTCACGCTGCTTATTGCCGCGATGCCGGCGTGTGCGCCTGCGATCACTGGTTTTTGCGCCGGCATCCTCAGGATTTTCAGTTGTGATATCCGAAACATCGGTTATGGGCAATGCGGATTCTGCAAGAGTTGCGGCAGAATCTTGAGTAATGCCATTGTTTTTTTGCTGCTCTGCATCATAGGAGAGAGCTTGTTCGGATTGCAGATTGTTAAAATCCTGCAGCGTCGCATCGCTCGAATCAGCCGCATCACCTTGTTTATTTTGTTTGTGCGCGGAGGCGTCTTTGTTGCGTTCATTCCGGTTGCGTCCGCGGCGGCCTCGTGACCGTCCTCGTTCCTGCGGTTGCCTCGGTTTGTCCATATCAACCGGTTTTTCTTCAAGATCAGCGTTTGTTTCTTCATTATGTGCGGGCTTAAACCAGCTGAAGAATTTATCCAGAAGTGAAGTATCGCGTGTTCTTTCCTCACGGATCGGTGCAGGTTGAGCGGGGGTGATACCTTGAACTGCAGCTTGCGGGCGAGTAGGTTTGTTTCTTTGTCCAGATATGGTTTCCGCAGCACTTTCATCCGTTTGTTTCTCGACCATCTTGTAACTCGCCATAGATTCATTTGCTTTACTGTCTTCGTGGCGGATGCGAGTAATATTGTAAGCGGGGGTTTCGATGTGAATGTTCGGTATGAGAACGACGTTGATGCGCTGTCGCACTTCGATATCGTAAATTTCCGCTCGCTTCTCGTTCAGAAGATAGGTAGCCACATCAACTGGAAGCTGAACATGCAGCGCGCTGGTGTTCTCTTTCATGGCTTCTTCTTGGATGATCCTGAGCACATGCAATGCCGAGGAATCGGTTCCACGGATAAAGCCGGTACCTTGACAGCGCGTGCACGGAATATAGTTGCTCTCGCCCAAGGAAGGCCGCAGGCGCTGACGTGATAATTCCAGCAAACCGAAGCGTGAAATTTTTCCGACCTGAATGCGCGCACGATCCTGCCGCAATGCTTCGTGCAACCGGGCTTCGACTTCACGCTGATTGCGTTGTACGTCCATATCGATAAAGTCGATGACGATCAAACCGCCTAAATCTCGCAGCCGCAATTGCCGTGCAATTTCATCGGCAGCTTCTAGATTGGTATTCAGCGCAGTATGTTCGATATCTAATCCACGGATAGCGCGTGCCGAGTTGACATCGACAGATACCAGTGCTTCCGTGTGATCGATCACGATTGCGCCACCGGAAGGTAGCGTCACCTGTCTGGAATAGGCGGTTTCGATTTGATGTTCAATCTGGAAACGTGAAAATAACGGCACATCATCGTGATAAAACTTCAAGCGATCAACATTCGCGGGCATGACATGCGCCATGAATTGACTTGCTTGCTCATAGATATCGCGGCTATCGATCAGAATCTCACCAATTTCCTGACTGAAATAATCGCGGATCGCGCGAATGACCAAACTGCTTTCCTGATAAATCAGAAAAACACCATCCTGATTATTGGCCGCTTCTTCAATCGCGTACCAAAGTTGTGTCAGGTAATTCAAATCCCATTGGAGTTCTTCCGTACTGCGGCCAATACCGGCAGTTCTGGCGATAATGCTCATCCCCTCGGGTACCGTCAGTTGTGCGATTACTTCGCGCAAGTCGTTACGCTCTTCACCGGTTATACGGCGCGATACGCCGCCGCTATTGGGATTGTTCGGTATCAAAACCAGATACCGGCCAGCCAGCGAGATATAGGTTGTCAGCGCAGCGCCCTTGGTGCCGCGCTCATCCTTGTCAACTTGAACAATGAGTTCCTGACCTTCTTGCAGCAAATCCTGAATACGGCCGTTGGTGGCGCCATTTTCAGCAAAACAAGAGGTAGCGATTTCCTTGAAGGGTAAAAAACCGTGCCGTTCACAACCATAATCAACAAATGCAGCTTCCAGACTAGGCTCTATTCGTGTGATGACAGCTTTGTAGATATTGCTTTTGCGTTGTTCCTTACTGATTGATTCTATGTCAAGATCGATCAATGTTTGACCGTTGACGATTGCAACCCGTAATTCTTCCGGTTGGGTTGCATTAAATAACATTCGTTTCATTTACAAGCCTTACGTGTTCTATTTATGAATGCTCTATCCGAGATTTCTCCGGTTAGATTTTTTGGGTATACGTAGTTGTAATGACGAGGTTTAGGTTTACTAATTTTATTATAATTTCTGTTTGTCAATTCTATTTTAAGTTTATTTTTCTTCTTATTTCAATAAGTTAGTTGTTTATGGGTAATGTTTTTTTATCTGTGATTAAATAAAACCTCACTGTATGTCGTCTTGGCGGGCTTTATTGTCCCTGGTAAGGTAACAGATTTTACATAAAGTTCCAAACGGAACTTTGTTTTATGTCAATTATTGTTATGGATGCCGTTCATTAGAAATAGCCATGATTAGCGGGTGAATTTTACAGCAACGATTTTAAAAAGAAATAAGCAAAACCTTTATAATTTGCCAAGAAATTATGTTTTTTTTGGAAATAGCTTGAATGATCAGAAGTGCCTTAATGTGAGTAAACAATCCTTTGCATCCGTTACTAAAGAATGCGTTGGCGAAGAAGAAAACGATCAGCGAATTGATAATTTTTTATTCAAACGTTTCCGGAATGTGCCCAAAAGCCATCTGTATCAGTTGCTGAGAAGCGGTCAGGTGCGTGTTAACGGAAAACGCATCGTCGCCAGTCATCGCCTGCAGACGGGCGATATTATACGGATTCCGCCGGTTAAAGTAACGGAAAAAAATGCTTCCAGGCAGATTGCCGGTACACTAGCTAATTTTTTTGCGTTTACTGTGCTATATGAAGATGATGCCGTGCTGGTGATCGATAAACCCAGTGGTATGGCGGTACATGGGGGCAGCGGCATCAGTTTCGGTGTCATCGAACAACTGCGGGCGCAGAATCCAACCTGGAAGTTTCTAGAATTGGTGCACCGCTTGGACAGAGAAACATCCGGTGTGTTGTTGCTGGCGAAAAAACGTAGCGCTTTGGTCGAGTTGCACCGGCAAATTCGCGAAGGATTGATGGAAAAGCATTATCTGACGATGGTGAAGGGAAAATGGCGGAACACGAAGCAGCACGTTAAGCTGGTGCTCGACAAATATGTCACGGCAGCCGGTGAGCGCCGCGTGATGGTGGCCGTCGGCTCAAGTAAAGACAGTAAATCAATGCAGTCGCACACGATATTTACACTGCAAAAATCCTGGCAAAATTTCAGTTTGCTGGATGCGGAAATCAAAACCGGGCGCACGCATCAGATTCGTGTCCATCTGGCGCATCTGGGGTTTCCCATTATCGGCGACGACAAGTATGGCGATTTCGAGGTTAACAAACGGCTAGCCAAAAGCGGCGGGCAGGATAAACTAGGACGCATGTTTTTGCACGCACATACACTGCAAATTACCCATCCGCTTTCAGGAATTCGCATGCAACTGCAAGCGCCCCTGCCTGCCGATTTGCAGCGATTCATCGAGAGTTTGGAAAATACGTGATTCCTTCTCGCGGTCTTAAATCAGCCTGGATACTACAAAGTACGGCTAATTTTGCGGTTTGACGGCGACTGTCCCGGAAGTGAGCATGGTGTGCAAAACTTCCCAGACATTTTCTACAATTTTTTTCTGCGCCATTTCGTTTGGGTGTATTCCATCTGCTTGAAAAAAATCGTGTTTGTCACCAAAACCGGCTAGTAAAAAAGGGATTAATCTGATTTGATAGCTTTCAACCAGTTGCGGAAAAATCGCCTGGAACTTTTGCGTGTACGCCATGCCATAATTGGGCGGTAATTGCATACCGGCGAGTAAAACCAGTGCGTTGTTTTGTTGACATGCTTCAATGATCGCTGCCAGGTTATCATGGATGGATTTAATCGCCGCGCCGCGTAAACCGTCGTTAGCGCCAAGCTCGAGAATAACAATCGCGGGGCTGTGTTTCTCGAGTGTTTGCCGGATACGGTTGCGGCCGCCAAGCGTGGTTTCACCGCTGATACTGGCGTTGACGATATGATAATCGGCAAATTCGGATTGCAACCGCTGTTTGAGCAACGCAACCCAACCAGCTTCCGCTGATATGCCATAATTAGCGGACAAGCTGTCGCCGAAAACCAGGACCGTTTTACCGGATGCTGCAGCGGGTATAGCGAATGTAAAAACAAGAATCAGAATAATCAGGAAATTTTTTTTCATGTCAGATAGTCGTGTTAATCAACCCATTCTTTGGACACAAGCGCTCAGCAAACAAGTCAATACCGGCGATCAGCAATTGACTATTCTGCAAAATATCGAGTTGCAGGTGAATCCGGGTGAAGCTGTTGCCATTATAGGTGCATCCGGTTCCGGCAAGTCTACTTTGTTGGGCTTACTGGCGGGGTTGGATTTACCGACTTCCGGGAAAGTTCATCTGGATGCGGTCGATATCTTCGCACTGGACGAAGACAGCCGGGCGGCTTTGCGTGGCCGGGTGCTCGGTTTTGTGTTTCAGTCGTTTCAATTGCTGCCGGCGTTGACCGCGCTTGAAAACGTCATGTTGCCGCTCGAACTTGCCGCAACCGGCGATGCGGAAACAACCGCGCGCCGCTTGTTGGAACGCGTCGGACTGGGCAAACGGTTGCATCACTATCCCAAACAATTATCCGGCGGTGAGCAGCAGCGGGTCGCCATTGCGCGCGCGTTTGTGACAGCACCTAAATTGTTGTTGGCCGATGAGCCTACCGGCAATCTCGACTCGGCCACCGGCATACAGATCATCGAATTGATGTTCGAACTCAATCGCGAACATGGCACGACCCTGGTGCTGGTGACGCACGATGAAGCATTGTCGCGGCGTTGCTCGCGTCAAATCCGTCTGGCAGACGGCAAACTGGTGCAATGACCGGCTCAACTGTGCGCAATGAATTTTATTCGCTACTTTCAGACAGGTAATCTTTCCTCATGAACCATTTCAAACTGTCACTGCGCATGTTGCACCGCGACTGGCGTGCAGGTGAATTGAATGTTTTGTTAGTGGCGCTGATCATCGCCGTGAGCGGTATAGCCACCGTTGGTTTTTTTGCCGATCGCGTCGAGCTGGCGCTGACACGCGAGAGCAATCAGCTGCTGGGAGCCGATTTACTGGTCATTTCCAGCAAGCCTTTGCCGGAGCACTATGCCGATGAAGCCGAGCACCTGGGGTTGGCGGTTTCATCGCTGATCAAATTTGCCAGCATGATTTCCAACGGCGATAGCAATCTGCTGACCGAAATCAAAGCCGTCACGACAGGTTATCCGTTGCGCGGACGGATTCATCTAGCGAATCAAGTGGTGGAAAACCCGGCAGCCCAGGACAAAGTACGAGAAGCCGATGGAATTCCGCCGCCGGGCACCCTTTGGGTCGATGAAAAAGTCGTGATGCGATTGGATCTCAACGGTGGCGACACGGTCGATGTCGGTGCAACTCGGTTGACGGTAACCGAGCGGGTCACGCGTGAGCCGGATCACTCGGTGGGGTTTGTCAACATGGGGCCGCGCGCCATCATCAATGCGGCGGATCTGGAGAAAACCGGCCTGATCCAGGAAGGCAGTCGTGTGTCTTATCAATTGCTGGTGGCAGGTGAAGCCGAAACGGTGCAGCGATTTCGCGATTGGGCAAAGCCGCGACTGACCAAGGCACAGCGCATGGAAGGTATTCGCGACGCACGCCCGGAAATCAAAGCCGCGTTGGAGCGCTCGGAAAAATTTCTCAGCCTGGCGGCGCTGGCCAGTGTAGTCTTGGCAGCGGCGGCGATCGCGCTGGCGGTACGCCGTTTTACCCAGCGCCATCTGGATGGCTGCGCGGTGATGCGCAGTCTGGGCGCCAGTCAGCGCCAATTGCTCTATTTGTATTTGTACTATTTTATCGCTTTGGGTGTAATCGCCAGTAGCATTGGTTGCTTGGCCGGTTTCGCCGCGCAGCAGATTCTGACGCAATGGCTGAGCGGTATCATCGAAACGGAATTGCCATGGCCGAATGCATTGCCTGCTTTGCAAGGCTTACTGGTAGGGCTGGTATTGCTGCTGGGATTTGCGCTGCCGCCGGTGCTCAATTTGCGCAGCGTGCCGGCGTTACGCGTGCTGCGCCGGGATATCGGGCTATCCAACACTCATAGCATCGCAGGCTACTTGCTGGGTTTGGCGGCTTTGTCGCTGCTGTTCATCTGGAAAGCACAGGATCTGAAATTGGGGCTGTATATCGTCACCGGCTTTATCGCGGCCATTGTCGTTTTCGGTTGTTTGGGCTGGTTGCTGATCCGCTTGCTGGCAAGTGTGCGGCATCAGGCTGGCGGGGCGTGGCGCTATGGTTTGGCCAGCATCCGCCGCCGTACGGTTTCGAGTATTTTGCAGGCGGTGGCGTTGGGGTTGGGATTGATGGCGATGCTGATGCTCACGTTGATCCAGGACGATTTGATCGACGATTGGCATACCAGCTTGCCGCCGGATGCGCCGAATCATTTTCTGGTCAATATCCAGACGGATCAATTAGAACCGCTGCACGATTTTTTTCAACGCTACGAAATGGAACAACCGCGCATGTACCCGATGGTCAGGGGGCGGTTGATCAAGATCAACGGCAACGATGTCTCGGCGGAAGATTATGCCGACGATGTGCACGCGGAACGTCACATCCGGCGCGAATTCAACTTGACTTGGAGCGATGAGCTGGCGGCCGATAACGAAGTGGTGCAGGGGCGCTGGTGGAACACCGGCACCCATGAGGCGGAATTGTCGATCGAAGAAGGCATTGCCAAAATAATTCGTGTCAAATTGGGCGATGTGGTGACTTACGATATCGCGGGCAGTCATTTTTCCGCGAAAATCACCAACGTGCGGAAAGTGGATTGGGATACTTTCCGTGTCAATTTCTTTGTTATCGTGCCGCCCGGATTGCTGGAAGATTATCCAGTCAGCTATATCACCAGTTTTTATGTGCCGCCCGGGGAGATTCACCGAGTGCATGAGCTGGTCAAAGCATTTCCGAATATTCTGGTGGTCGATGTGGCTACGGTCATCGGCCAGGTGCAACAGATGATTCAACAGGTTTCACAAGCAATCGAATTTGTTTTCCTGTTCACGTTGTTGGCCGGTTTTGCCGTGCTGTATGCGGCGATTGCCGCTACACAGGATGAACGCATTTTTGAGGCAGCCATTTTCCGTGCTTTGGGTGCGCGGCGCGAGCAATTATCGCGCGCTTGGGCGGCGGAATTTGCCATTCTGGGCGGATTGTCCGGTTTGTTCGCCTCGGCTAGCGCCAGCGTGCTCGGGTACGTTGTCGGCAAACATGTGCTGCATCTCGATTACACCTTTGATCCCTGGATCTGGGTCGTGGGTGTATCGACCGGTGTGATCGGCGTATTGGCTGCCGGTATGCTGGGCACGCGTTCGGCGCTGTCAAGCCCGCCCTTATTGACGCTGCGCAAGGTCGGATAAATCGATGACCGGTTTGCCAACGCCGAGACTCAAGGCGCTGCCGCCACTGAGTCTGTATATTCATATTCCGTGGTGTTTGAAGAAATGCCCTTACTGCGATTTCAATTCGCACGAAATTCGCGGGCAGGGCGGCCAAGCACCCGAAGATGAGTATGTCGCCGCCTTGATTCGCGATCTGGAGTCGGCTTTGCAGTATGTTTGGGGGCGGCGGTTGAGCAGCGTGTTTTTCGGCGGCGGCACGCCGAGTTTGTTCAGTGCGCATGCCATCGATACGATTCTGACAGCGGTGCGCACGCTATTGCCGCTGGAGCATTTTGCCGAAGTCACGCTGGAAGCCAATCCCGGTACGTTTGAAGCGCAAAAATTCGCCGATTTCCGCTCAGCCGGAATCAACCGCCTGTCGATCGGTATCCAAAGCTTTAACCCGCAACATCTAAAAGCGCTGGGCCGCGTGCATGATGACCGGGAAGCGCATCGCGCCGTCGAAATTGCGCTGCAGAATTTCGACAACATCAATCTCGATCTGATGTATGCGTTGCCCGGACAAACGTTGCAAGATGCGCAGAGTGATATCGAAACCGCGTACGCACTGGGTGCAACGCATATTTCCGCTTACCATTTGACGCTGGAGCCGAATACGCTGTTTCACC
The DNA here is from genome assembly GCA_018241205.1 of Pseudomonadota bacterium. GTDB lineage: Bacteria > Pseudomonadota > Gammaproteobacteria > Burkholderiales > Nitrosomonadaceae > Nitrosomonas. The sequence continues at coordinate 15,471 of JAFEEI010000124.1, read as the reverse complement.
GCTTTCCGCCACCGCTGCCCGATGATGAGCAAGCCGCGGCGATGCAAGAGCTGGTTGAGCAGACCGCCGTGAATCATCACTATCGCAATTACGAGACTTCGGCGTTCGCGCGCCCCGGCAAGGAATCACAGCATAATCTGAACTATTGGCTGTTTGGTGATTATCTCGGTATCGGCGCGGGCGCGCACAGCAAAATCAGTTTCGCCGATAAAATCGTGCGGCAAATGCGTTACAAACAGCCGAAGGAATACCTGGCCAAAGCGCAAGCCGGTGAATCGTTGATCCAAACGCAGGAGGAATTGACCGTCACGGATCGCGGCTTCGAGTTCATGATGAATGTGCTGCGCCTTGGCGGCGGATTTGATACCGCGTTGTTTCAGGAGCGCACCGGTTTATCAATTAGTGCCGTGCAAAATCAACTGGATGAGGCCGAGCAGCGCGGCTTGCTGGTGCACGATCATCTGCGTATCAAACCGACCATACTGGGCAGACGCTTTCTCAACGATCTACTGCAAATCTTTTTGCCGGAAGCTAACGCCAAATAACGCATTTTCCGGTTTGACCCGGAGATGCGCTAAAATCCCGGCTAGTCAATTCACTCATGGGAGTACATCAACGATGGCGTATGTTAAAGCGGAAGAAGTCGTCGAAAACATGCTGCTAGCGGGCGCTAAAAAAGCGAGCTTGCCAACCCGGCAATTGCTGATCCGCGGCTTTTTGTCCGGTGCTTTTCTCGGTTACGCCACCACATTGGCGATTCTGGCGGCGGCGCAAACGGGCTGGGGAATCGCCGGTGCCTTGCTGTTTCCGGTTGGTTTTGTCATGATCGTGCTGCTCGGATTGGAACTTGCCACCGGCAATTTTGCGCTGATTCCGATCGCCGTTAAAGACGGCCGCGTACCAGCCAGCCGGTTGCTGAAAAATTGGACCTGGGTGTTGACCGGTAACTTGATCGGCAGCGTCACATATGCGTACCTTTACTGCATCGTAGCGACCAAAATGGGTTCCATCGACCCGGCGACTATCCCTGCGTTGCAACGCACCATCACCATTGCCGAAACCAAAACGCTGGAATACGCCAAGCTCGGCTTCGACGGCACCGTTGCGGCATTTACCAGCGCGATACTGTGCAATTGGATGGTTACCCTGGGCGCTGTCATGGCGTTCACCTCGACCAGCACGATCGGTAAAATCGCCGCGATGTGGCTGCCGATCATGACTTTCTTCGGTTTGGGTTACGAGCACGCCATCGTCAACATGTTCGTCATCCCCGCCGGTATCTGGCTCGGCGCAGATATCACCATTGCCGATTGGTGGCTGTGGAACGGATTCCCGGTCATCGCGGGGAATTTATTCGGCGGGATGGTTTTTACCGGATTTATGCTGTATTGGAGTTATGGCAAACCGGCGAGTTAGTCATAACCCTTCTATTCTTTTATTATCACTCTATGCCTCGAACCGGTGCTTTACTCTCGTTATCCCGTGAACATCATTCCTCGCTGGTCATCGCGCGCGATGCGCGGCAAGCGGCGGGGAGCGGTGACAGTGCCGCTTTTTCAGCGATGGTGCAGCGCATCGAAGAACATTGGCAAACCGTATTGTGTGAGCATTTTGCGCAGGAAGAACAATTGTTGCGTTTGACGGCGGATGCAGTCGATGTCGAATCGATTAACCGGATCCTGACGGAACACGCGGAATTGCGCCTGCTGGCTTGCGGGCCTTGTGAATTGGATGTGCCTGCGCGATTGCAGCGCTTTGGTGAATTATTGGCTGCGCATGTGCGCTATGAGGAGCGGGTGCTTTTCCCGCAATTACAATCGCATCCAAGTGTTGGTTCAGAGACTGGCGAACTGATTTAGTAATTATTAGGCGATTTTTACCAGACTACTGCCGGCTTTCTCCGCAGCATACAAATGCGCATGCAGTAAATCGTATATTCGTTCTCCGCTGAGTTGTTTTACATCGAATCCGGATGCCGTAAATTCCTTGCTGGCTAGCGAATCGTAGCCGATGTAACCCATCGACCATTGCGAGAAACGGCGCGTTTGCACTGGTTTGAAATCAAGTACCACAACATCAGCATGACGCGGATCACATTGGATGCGCTCGAAGGTTTCCTGGATATCGTCATGCGCGCCTTCGAGTACTTGAGCAAAGCATTCGCGATTGAACATGAGTGCGCCGGTAATATGGCTTGCCGCATTCCGTTGCCGGGAAACGGCCAGTATCTGTTCGATTTCCTGATGGATATTTTCATTACTGCCGGGGATTGTGTTGCGGCTTAAATAAATCAACCGGTATAAGTCTTGCGTCATGATTGTTTCCTTACTGCGACAGCAATCGCAATCTATGAAATGAGCGCTGGAATTTGTTCAGCCGGAACCGGTTTGCTGATCAGATAACCTTGAATTTCCTCGCAACCGTTTCGTGCCAGATAATCGAACTGTTCCTCTGTTTCAACACCTTCGGCTAGGGTTTTTATCCCCAGCGCGCTACCGAGCGCGATTACCGCTTTAATCAGGGTGCGTGATTTGTCAGTGTGCATACGGTGAACAAAGGATTGATCGATTTTGATTTTTGAAAACGGAAAACTGCTTAAATAATTGAGTGAAGAATAGCCCGTGCCGAAATCATCCAGTGCGACCGATACGCCCATCGTCAGTATTTCCTTGAGCTGATCCAATGCGTTTGCCATGTTTTTGATTAGAAGTCCTTCGGTAATTTCCAATTCCAGACGCTGCGGAGCGAGGCCGCTTGCTGCCAATGCTGCTTGAACGATCTGTTTCAGATTGTTACTTTCAAACTGAACCGGGGAAACATTGACGGCGATCTGAATATTTTCCGGCCAGGTTGCGGCTTCCCGGCAAGCGGTTTGCAGCACCCATTGTCCGATTTCGTGGATTTCCCTGGTATCTTCCGCCAGTGGAATAAAACGTAGCGGAGATATGATGCCTGCGCCCAGTTTTTCCCAGCGGATCAGCGCTTCAAATCCGACTATTTTTTTGTCGTGCATGCGGACTTGCGGTTGATAAAACAGCGTGAACTCCTGCAAAAAAAGTGCGCGCCGCAAATTGACTTCGAGTTCATGCTGTTCACTCGCACTCTGTTGCAGGGATTGTTCATACCGGCGATAGCCCCCGCGCGCGTTGTGCTTGGCATCATACAGCGCCAGCTCAGCGTGTTTGATCAGATCGGTGGTTGATTCGGTATCCTGGTACAAAATCGCAAGTCCGATGCTAGCGCTAATATTGACTTGCTGACCGTTGACGAGAAAAGGGCGCTTGAGCAATTCGGCGATTCGCTCGGCCATCGTGGTGGCGGCCACGGGTTGATTCTGATTAATCTGCAAAATGGCAAACTGGTCACCTGCAAAATGCGCAACGATATCATCCGAACGAATCACGCGTAATAGCCGTTGCGCGGTAAATTTCAACAATTGGTCGCCACTATCGTGACCCAGCGTTTCATTGATTCGCTTGAACCGGTCCAAACCGATCATGAGCATGGCTGGCGTGACAGTGCCGGATCTATCGGGTTTCCAATTCGCGATATGTTTGCTGAGCATACTGCGATTAATCAGTGAAGCGGTGCCAGGAGTGCGTGCCGGATGGTTAATCTCCGGTGTGGGAAATAAGCTGGCAGGCAAGCTTTCAACCATCATCAGCCGCTGCGCTTGATTGAGCTCGATAATATGCGCAGTAAGTGTTTTGTTGTCGATAACGATCGTCCGTTTACTCACTATTCCATGCTCGCCGTCAATGGCTTGCAGCAGAAAATGGGTTGCGACTGGATTCATTGCGCCAGTCAACTCAGCGAATGTTTTATTTTGAACATCCGGTGGCAAAGCGAATAATTTGAGAAAAGCCGGATTGACGGAAATCATCTTTCCTGCATGATCAATCAAAGCAAGTCCGCACGATGAATCGATAGCCGGCAAATCCATTGCAGTATTGATGTCGCGCGCAGTTGTCAATCGTGTGCTCTCTTGCGGTTGGAAGATTCAAGAATTATAAATCATTCCGGTTTTAAACCAAGGTGACAGATGACTAAGCGCTTTACAGGAAGAATCGCTAAAGCTTCTCCGATGTAATCAAGTTCGGTTGCTCGTCATGGGTAGGGCTAGTGATGGCCGCAGTTGTTACTAAAGCGTGAGGTTAATTGGGAATTAAATATAGGGTCTGTCGATCGCTAGGGCAATGCTTTGCCGCATATACGCTTCCGCAGAAGAAAACAATGTTGCCGATGATGCATATTCATAACGATACGAAAAGTAATTCGAATACCTTGAATCTGGTTTGTTGCGTGTTTTTATTAAGTAAGTTTGGAAATTACAAGAATCTTGCCGCAAGCAGCGTGGAATATTAGAAATTAAGAAAATATAAGATACTAATTGTAATAATTATTCATCTTGAACCATTTGACCGCATCTTCAAGCGCTTCAACCGCAGGCCGGTGCTGATAACCCAATTCCCGTTTTGCTTTTGCACTGGAGAAAAACATCAGTTTCTTGGCCATATGAATGCTGTCGAGCGTTGCGCGCGGTTCTGTACGCGTGAAGGTTGCAGCTTTTTCCATGAACCATGCCATCGGAAGCATAACGCTTATCGGTATGTTGACGCGTTTCTTTTGTGTTCCGCTGATTGCATCAATGATTTGCAGAATTTGCAACAGCGTCATGTTGTCGCCACCCAGAATGTAGCGCTCTCCCGGTTTTCCATGAAGAAAAGCCAGTAAGTGGCCTTGCGCAATATCATCGACATGCGCAATATTGAGGCCAGTATTGACATATGCCGGCATGCGGCCCATCAAGGTATCCAATACGATGCGCCCGGTCGGGGTGGGGCGCACATCGCCGGGACCAATCGGGGTGGAAGGATTGACAATCACCAATGGCAAACGGTGATCATCGGTCAACTGTTTGACTAATTGCTCGGCTTGGTACTTGGAGCGCTTGTAGTGCCCCAAAATGCGTGCAGAATCCGACGGTGTTTCCTCGTCGGCAGGTGAACCGTCGATATTCAATCCGAGTGTCGCCACGCTGCTGGTATATACAATGCGTTGAATACCGCTCTCATGGGCGGCCAAGATCAGGTTACGCGTGCCATTAACGTTGATTTCATACATGGTCGCGGGATCCGGAACCCAAAGCCGGTAGTCGGCGGCAACGTGAAACAGGTTATCGCAACCGCGGACTGCATCCTTGAGCGATTGATGGTTACGTAAATCACCCTCGAAGACTTCAACAGAAAAGTTTTCAAGATTGCGCCGGTCACTCTGCGGTCTGACCAGAACGCGGACTTCATGTCCGGCCGCAAGTAAACACCGCATAACCGCGGAGCCTAAAAATCCCGTTGCGCCTGTGACCAATGATTTTGTCATGCGTTGAAGTGTTTAATCGAGAACTCGCTGGGAGTGGGGTGGATGCAACAATTGCTTATCCTTTACTTCACTTGCGAGAACGCGATTTTATCGATATCGATTTCAGGGAGATTCCGGGAAGTCAGCTTAAACAAGAATTCCAGCATCCAATCCTGGCTCGCAAACAAACTGGTTGTAACAATGGTGGCTTTGACGCTGCGGCGGCTGATTTTGACTTGAGTGCCTTGCGAGAAATCGCGGTGTTGATTAATTTTGTTCAATGTCAGAATGGCCATGCCGATCGCCCATAAACAAAACCGGCGGATCCCCTTTTCTTGTGGCGGAATCAAACTGGTGTAGGTCAGCGCATTGTGTAAATGGCTTTTGGCAACAGCTAGTAACTCCGCCAATCCAGCCTGAAATTTCGCATCGGATGTGCCAGGTTGCAAGTCGCGTAGGTTAAATCCGTTTTTAACAAAAATATCTTGCGGCAACCAGCAAGCGCCGCGCTTGCGATCATCCCAAATATCCTTGAGAATGTTCGTCATCTGCAATCCCTGACCAAATGAGACCGACAGCTTCATCAGCGTGGGTCTGTGCGCATCGATGTCTTGCGAGTAATCGCAGAATAGTTCAGTCAGCATTTCGCCAACGACACCGGCGACGTAGTAACAATACTGATTCATCTCGGATAAATCTTTCAATCCGTCCAGAGATTCGGTTTCTTGATAATCCGCCATGCCTTTCGCCATGATACGCACGCAGCGCTCCAGGGCGCGGCGTTGCGCCGGATTAAAGCTGTGTGTGATGCGAATGACGGCCGGCGTATTCTTGATGAGATCATGCTCTGCCGGAATGGTATGACTGGAAAGCAGCGGATAGAGTGTTTGCGCGAATTCTTCCGCCGATGCGTTGCCGCATACAACTTCGGCGAACATATCGGATAACTCCCGGGTCTGCTCGTTGGTCAATGCGCTATCGTCTTCAATCGTATCGGTAATACGGCATAGCAGATAGGCATTGCCGATCACNNGGCGCAGCGCCTCGGGTAATTGCGGAATGGTCAGCGCAAAGGTGCGTGAGACACCTTGCAGGATATGATCTTGATACTGTTCATCGGCGATAAGGGATGGGTTTGTCATTACGGGTTTTTTATAAAGCGATACGGCATGTTACTACAATTAAAAGCATCTCCAAATGGCGATTTATTGCGGCAGAATCTGTTCGGTCGCAATCAGCTCGTCGATGGTTTCACGCTGCCGGATAACGTGAACGGTATCGCGGTCGACCATGATTTCAGCAGCGCGTGGCCGGGTATTGTAATTCGAACTCATGCTCATGCCATATGCACCGGCCGACATGACGGCGAGCAAATCACCGCTATTCAGGCTGAGTTTACGGTCATGGCCGAGAAAATCGCCGGTTTCGCACACAGGACCGACCACCTGATAGCTTTTGATTTCACCGCCATTGTTATGCACCGGGAGAATGTCATGATAGGCATCGTACAAGGCCGGGCGCATCAAATCGTTCATCGCGGCGTCGACAATTGCGAAATTACGTGCCGGTGTGTGTTTAAGATACTCGATCCGCGTCAGCAGAATGCCGGAATTTCCCACCAGCGAACGTCCCGGTTCGATTAACAGGCGTTGCTTGATGTGTTGCGTGCTGGCGCATAGCGCGGAAACATAATCCTTGATGCTTGGCGGCGTTTCATTGGTGTAGCGGATGCCGAGCCCGCCGCCCAAATCCAGGTGTTCGATCTGTAAGCCTTGCGACTGCATGGTTTCGAGCAACTTGAGCATTTTACTGCTGGCTTGCAGGAAAGGCTCAATCTCGGTCAACTGGGAACCAATATGGCAATCCAGTCCGGTGAAGCGGATGTGCGGGAACAAATGCGCCGATTGGTAAATCCGCTCGGCTTCTTTAGCCGGGATGCCGAATTTATTTTCCTTAAGCCCGGTTGATATATAAGGGTGCGTTTTGGCATCCACATCCGGATTGACGCGCAGGCTAACGGACGCAATCTTGCTCATCTCTTTGGCAATTTGATTGAGCACGATCAGCTCGGCTTCAGATTCGACATTGAAACACAGAATATTGGCATTCAACGCCAAACGCATTTCTTCGGCATTTTTACCGACACCGGAAAAAACAATCTTGCCCGGATCGCCACCCGCCTTGATGACGCGCTGCAATTCGCCGCCCGATACGATATCGAAGCCGCTGCCAAGGCGCGCGAAGAGGTTGAGTATGGCGATATTTGAGTTGGCTTTTACCGCATAGCAGATCAGGTGGTCCCGTTTTGCAAAAGCGGAGTCAAATGCTTGGTAAGCTTGGGTTAAAGCGGCCCGGGAGTAGACATAACAGGGTGTGCCGAATTCACTGGCGATTTGTTTCAAAGAAACCGATTCAACAAACAGTTCGTTGTTACGGTAATCAAATTCAGGAAAACCGCTCATTTTTTCGGTGCTTCTTTGGATGATGCTGAAGCTTCCTCGACTTTGGGAAGATAAAGCGGTCCTTTAAGGCCGCAAGCGCTTAGCAAATAAGCTGACCACAGTGCGATAAGAAATAAACGCATGAGAATCCCCTGGAACAATAATGACCGGATACTAACATAAGCGCATGCCGAATTAACCAAACTTGGAATTAATTTGGCTGCGGAGCTAGGGCTGGCCAGAGGGTAATGCAGCGGATAGCCAGTCGACTAACTCATCCAATAATTGGTTGTTTGCTGCGCTTAGAGCGGAAACCGCACCCGGTGCATCCGCGGAAGGCGCTTTTTTCGTGATGCTGAAGTCTTTTTGCGCCAGCACTTTGCGTGTATTGCGTTCAACCAAGCTGGCGCGCAGACCGATCACTATACGGCTGTCCGAAACGGCATCAAACAATTGCGAAAATTCTTGCAATTCCGTATGCAGCACATGATCGGCGGCTGCCATGCTGGTATCTTTTATGACGCGCTCTTGTGTTGTGGCGGCGATGCGATTGCGCAGCTGTTGTGTCAATAAGGCGGCGGGCGTGGCAATCCAGCGGCTATTGGCATAAATATACGATTGCGTGGGGTTATGGTAGAGCAGCCGGTAATGGATGGCTGTATTATCGAGCCAGGTGGGCGCAGCCGTTTCGGCTACTAACAAGCTTTTTCTTCGTAATTGAGCCGGTTGCGCTGATTGTTGGATATGAGCCGCTGATTGCATTCCCAAGTCATAAACGGCTGCCGGTTGTGATTTGTGCAAAAAAGCGCAACCCGTAAGCAGGCAGATAATCAGCAACGGTAAGGATATTTTGCTCATTGGATTTTCCCGTCAGGTGGAACAAACCCTGCTTCTCCTGGCCCCGGTAAGGCGGGAGAACGGCCAAATAAAACGCTTTGCGGGTTCTCTTCCCATTGATGCAGCACTTTATCGAGATTATTTGAATTGCGCACAATACTGTCGCTGACCTTGCGCAATTCGGGAATCGTCGCTGCCAATTCTTGCGTGCTTTGCGACAAGCTGTCGAAAATCCCGTCTTTTTGATTAATTTTACCCACGCTAATGTTGATTTCACTTAAAAGGTGATCCAGACGCTTCACCAAAGTGGCGGATTCGGTGGTCAGCCCGGTAAAGGATTCCATGACCGGTTGCAGGTGGTTGACGATGCTGTCAAAGTTGCGTGTGGCTTTTTGAATGTTATGCAGGATCTGCGAAACTTGGGTTTGATTCTCATCGTTCAGTAAGTGATGCATTTTCATGACCAGTTGATTGACGTTGCTGAGCAAATCCTGCCCCGATCCGGCAACTTCGTCGAGCAGCGAACGGCGCATCGGGATGCGCGCATTGCCTGCCAGTTCTTCAGTGCCAACGCCGTCGTCGCTCAATTGCACGTATGCCAATCCGGTAACGCCTTGATAGCCTAATTGCGCATAAACACTGTTTCTCAGTTTCACATTCTCATTTACTGCGATATGTATGAGAATTTGTTGCGGATTATCAGGATCGAATTCAATATCTTCAACTTTGCCAATGTTAACGCCGAGATAATGAACCGCCGATTGCGGATTGAGTCCGCTAACGGATTCCTTGGTGACAACAAGGTATGGAATGCGCTGAATGTTGTGACCGCTAAACCATGTCGCGACCAAAGCAACCGCGATGCTGAGAAGAATGACAAAGATACCTGCTACGAGAGCATGGGCGCGGTTTTCCATGTTGGCTCCGGGTTATTTTGTTGCTCAATTTTGTGCCGTATGCTTTTGAAGAAGCTGTCGATAAAAGGGTGCGGAAAGCGGTATACCTCATCCAACGTGCCGATGATCACGATTTGCTGATCGGCCAGCACGGCAATCCGGTCCGATAATGCCACGAGCGTATCCAGATCGTGCGTTACCATGACTATCGTCAGGTCCATTTCGTTGCGCAACGCCAACACCAATTCCACGAAGCTTTCACTCAGTTCGGGATCCAATCCGGCCGTGGGTTCATCCAGAAACAGCACTTCAGGGTCCAATGCCAGCGCGCGCGCCAGCGCCACGCGCTTGATCATGCCGCCGGATAAGGCGGCGGGCATTTTGTTCGCATGCTCCGGCCCGATGGCGACCATATCGAGTTTAATCATGACGAGGTCACGAATCATAGCTTCGCTTAAGGTATGCAATTCGCGCAAGGGCAGTGCCACATTGTCGAATACCGACAATGCACTAAATAATGCGCCTTGTTGAAAAAGCACGCCCGAGCGGCCGTGAATGCATTTCTTTTGATCGTTGAAACTGGAATTCGCGCGGTCGTTGCCAAAAATTTTGACACTGCCTTGCGCCGGCTCTTCCAATCCGAGCATTTGGCGCAGCAGGGTCGTTTTTCCGCTGCCCGATCCGCCAATCAGAGTCAGAACCTCACCGCGGTAAACACACAAATTGATATCGCGATGAACGGTGTGATTGCCGAAACGTGTATACAGCGATTCAATCTCGATAATACATTCCGCTTTGCTCATGCTCAGGTGAGTCCTATATCGGAAAATAATACAGCAAAGATCGCATCGATAATAATGACCATCGTGATCGCTGTTACGACCGACGATGTGGTGCCTTCACCGAGGCTCTCCGTGTTGGGTCTGATTCTTAAACCAAAGTGGCAGGCGATCAGCGCGATGACCATGCCGCACACAACGCCTTTGCCTAATCCGAGCCACAGGTTGGCGATGGGCACCGCATCGGGCAGTACAGTCAAAAAATACTGATGGCTTAAGCCTAATTGCCATTCGGCCGCGACCATTCCGCCCAGCAATGCGATGGCACTGGTCCACATGACCAGCAATGGCATGGCGATACCGAGTCCCAGCACCTTGGGTAATATCAGCCGCTGGCTATGCGAAATGCCCATGACCGTCAAAGCATCCAATTCCTGAGTTACGCGCATGACCCCGAGTTGCGCCGTCATGGATGAACCGGAGCGGCCGGCAACCAGAATCGATGCTAGCATCGGGCCCAATTCGCGGATAATGCTAATTCCCAAGATATTAATGATAAAAATATCGGCGCCGAACAGCTGTAATTGTTTCGACGACAGATAGCTTAAAACAATACCGATCAGGAATCCCACCAGTGCGGTAATGCCAAGCGCCTGCGCACCCGTGCGGTATAAATTCGCAGAAATTTCGCGCCAGGGAATATAAACAGGGTTGCGCGATAAATAAATCACATCAAGCAGCAACCGGCCGATCAACATCACCAATCCCACAGCATGCTGCCACAAAAGCAGGACTAATCTTCCTAATGTGATCAGAGGCCAGAGTAAATCGTGGTATTTCGCTTCCGCTTTTGCGATGGGTAAATGTTCCAAGCGCGCAAACATTTTTTCCTGTTCGGGACGTAATTGCAGGTGCCGCGGCCGCTGCGATTGCCATATGCGCCATAGCATAGCGGTACCGGCTGTATCCATTTGTCCGATGCCGGTCAGATCCCAATACAAATCCTGATTTTTCGCTTGATTGCTGAGTTCATCGGTCAATGGCATTAAGACCGGCTTTAAAGCCGTCAGGGTATAGTTACCCGTTAAAATAATAGATGCACAGCCTTCCTTCGAGCAAAGCTGATACCACTGCTGCGTTGCGTGATGAGAATGGTTGGTGTGCATCAATTTTGGTTTGGGTTCTTTCATAGGGATGCCAAGGTACCGGTAAAGCCAACCTTTAAGCAATCGGGATTATGTTTACTGTTCAACAATTCAAGCACTCTTGGTTCAGAGTACTCTGCGCTACCGGATTTATACGAACTTATTGTAACGCGTTATAGTAAAGCTGTTTGGCCGATTAATGAAAACACCGGAAGAAAATCGCCGAACGGCCGGATTATTTAGCTTGAGCCACTGCCGAGCGCGCCAATGCCGGATTGTCGGCAAAGTATTTTTTGATGCCCAAATACATCGCATCCGCCATTTTGTCCTGATAACCTTTGCTACGCAGTTTTTCTTCTTCCTTAGGATTACTGAGGAAAGCCGTTTCCACCAGAATGGATGGGATGTCGGGTGATTTCAGCACGGCAAAACCGGCTTGCTCGACATTCCTTTTGTGTAAATGATTAATGCTGCCCAGTTGTTTTAGAACGTATTCCGCCAATTTGGCGCTGTCATTGATGGTGGCATTGAGCGACAGATCCAGCAACAGTTCTTTGATATCTTTTGATTTCGATGTGATATCGATACCACCCATCAGATCATTGTCAACGCTGTTTTCCTTGTTGGCAAGCCAACTCGCGGTGGTCGAAGTTGCACCGTGCTCGGATAATGTAAATACCGAAGAACCGTGGGCGTGCGCTTTGGGATTGGCATCCGCATGGATCGACACGAATAAGTCGGCGTTGGCGCGACGCGCGTTAACGCGGCGTTGCGGCAGGGAAATATAATAATCGCCATCGCGTGTCAGAATCGCGCGCATGTTCGATTCCTTATCGATACGCTCTTTCAGTTTTTTCGCGATTGCCAAAGTAACATCTTTCTCATGAGTGCCCTGATTTCCTACCGCGCCAGGATCTTTGCCGCCATGACCGGGATCAATCGCAATAATAAGAATCCGGGGAGCCAGACTTTTTTGCGGCGCTTTACCAGGTTTCCGGCTCGGTGTTGCGGAAGAATTGCTGATCTGCTTGGCTTGACTCGCTGAACCTAATTGCGGTTTAGGTGAATGCGGCCAGATAAGTTTCGCTTGTTCAGTTTTTGGTTTAGCACTGCTTTGCACCAATGTAGCAACCAGATCATCCAATACATCCACTTCAAAATCCGAGCCTTTTGTTGTACCGGCGGTACCGGCGCGAGCGTTCAGCTCCGCCTTGCCGGCTTTATCCGGATGATAAATATCCAGGATCAAGCGATGCGCGAAATTTTCCTTGGGCTCGACGACCGATGTGCGCGGCACAACGCTGGTTTTCAGGTCGAGCACCAGCCGGATGACGTGGGGTCTGTATTGACCGACGCGGATTTTTTGCACAAAAGGATCGATGGCGTCGATCTTTTGCGGTAATGCCGAAAGTGCTTGCGAGATCTGCGTATTGTTTAAATCGACGACTACCCGGTGCGGATTTTCCAGCATACTCAATTCATAATCGAGCGGCTGATTGGACTCCAGTGTGATACGCGTATAGTCTGGTGTTAACCCGACGCGCACCGATTTTACCGTGGTCTCGGCAGCCCAAGCGGTTTGATTTACACCGATGCAACTGAAAAAAATCAGGACGAGGCACAACAAAAAGAAATTACCGGTAACGGTAATTTTGTTGTCATTTGCAGACACAGTTAGTCTTTTTGATTCTCCCACTGTTTCAAGCATTGTTTTCCCGCCTCTGTGCAAGCCCGAAGTTCGATTTTACGTCCGGTGCCGAGAATACTGAGAGCAAGCCGCAGATCAGGTTTAGGTAATAAATCGCCTGCTTTTTCAGGCCACTCCACCACGCAGATGGATTCTGAATTAAAATAGTCGCGAAAACCGGCTTCTTCCCATTCAAGATAATCATTGAATCGATAAAAATCAAAGTGATAGAAGTATACCCCAGAGATTTTGTAGATTTCAACTAAATTGTAGGTCGGGCTTTTGACGGTATGCGAGTATCCAAGCCCGTGTAGAATACCGCGCGTCAGTGTGGTTTTGCCGGCGCCGAGATCGCCGATCAAGTAAAGGGTTAAGCCGGCATGTAAATAAGTCGATAATTTTTCACCTAATTTTAGAGTTTCTGAATCATCGGCCAGATAACAGGAAAAATTGTGCACTGATTCAGTCTCTGTCGAATGCATGTTATGCAAGAAAATACCTCACCAAAAAATATTTCCGATTTTGCGGTTTTAGCAACAGCGATCAAGACATGGGGCAAGGAATTGGGCTTCCATGAGGTTCGTATTGCCGATGCGCAGGCGGACATGTCCGCAGTCGAATCCGGTTTATTCCAGTGGCTGGCGCAAGAATATCACGGTACGATGGATTATATGGCGAAACACGGCACCAAGCGCACCCGGCCTGCGGAATTGGAGCCCGGCACGCAACGTGTCATTTCGGTGTGCATGAATTATGCGCCACCGGCCGTCAAAAATAGCTGGGATGTCATTCGCTCCGGTGACCGGGCGTTCATTTCACGCTATGCGCTGGGGCGTGATTACCATAAAGTGATCCGCGCGCGGCTGCAAAAGCTCGCCGATAAAATCACCGAAGCGGCGGGGCCGTTCAATTATCGCGTGTTTTCCGATAGCGCGCCGGTGATGGAAGTAGCTTGGGCACAAAAAGCGGGTCTGGGCTGGCGCGGCAAGCATACGTTACTGCTGAACCGCCAGGCGGGATCGATGTTTTTCCTCGGCGAAATGTACGTCGATTTGCCATTGCCGGTCGATCAAGAAACCGGCAACTATTGCGGCAGTTGCACCCGCTGCATCGATATCTGCCCGACGCAAGCGATTGTCGCACCCTACATAGTCGACGCCCGCCGTTGTATCTCCTACCTGACCATCGAACTCAAAGACAGCATCCCGGAACCATTACGCCCGCTGATCGGCAACCGTATCTACGGCTGCGACGATTGCCAATTGGTGTGTCCGTGGAATAAGTACGCCCAAATCACTCAAGAAAACGACTTCCATGTGCGCAACGGCCTGGACGATGTATCGTTGATCGAACTGTTCGGCTGGGATCAAGCCACGTTTGAGGCAAAACTGGCCGGCAGCGCGATCCGCCGCATCGGTTATCAGCAATGGCTGCGCAATATTGCCGTCGGTCTCGGCAATGCGCCGTACTCGGCTGAAATCGTTCAGGCCCTGCAAGCGCGTGCGGACGATGCGTCGGACATGGTGCGCGAGCACGTGCAGTGGGCATTGCAGCAACAACATCAAAAAAGATCTGTCATTCGGGAGTAAATCATCATGAAAACACCATCGGTCATCGGTACGCCGCTCAGTCCGTCGGCGGCCAAAGTCATGCTGCTCGGCAGCGGCGAACTCGGCAAGGAGGTCATCATCGCATTGCAACGCCTGGGCGTCGAAACCATCGCGGTCGACCGTTACGCCAACGCACCGGGTCATCAAGTCGCGCACCGCGCGCATGTGATCAATATGGCCGACGGGCAAGCGTTACGCGCGCTGGTCGAACAGGAACAGCCCGACATCATCGTACCGGAGATTGAAGCGATCGCTACGGAGATGCTGCTGGAGATCGAAAAAGCGGGATTGGCAACGGTCATTCCCACTGCGCGCGCCGCCCGGTTGACGATGAATCGCGAGGGCATTCGTTGTCTGGCGGCGGAAACCTTGGAGCTGCCGACATCGCCGTATGCCTTTGCCAACAGTCTGGCAGAGCTGCAAGCGGCGATCGACAATACGATTGGCTATCCGTGCATCGTCAAACCGGTGATGTCGTCGTCCGGCAAAGGGCAATCGCGCGTCGATCACGCTGAGGAAGTGGCCGCGGCGTGGAATTATGCCGCCAGCGGTAGCCGTGTCGATCAGGGGCGTGTCATCGTCGAGGGCGTGATTCATTTCGATTATGAAATCACGCAATTGACCGTGCGAGCACTGGATACCGACGGCAGCGTCAAAACGCATTTCTGCGAACCCATCGGCCATGTGCAAGTGCACGGCGATTACGTCGAAAGCTGGC
>JAFEEI010000123.1 GCA_018241205.1 Pseudomonadota bacterium | reverse complement strand
TATCTCCAAGATGATACTGCGCAAATGGACGATAGAAGGATTATTCGCTGAAGCCAAACAATTCCACGGACTAAGGCGCGCCCGTTATCGGGGATTACAGAAAGTATCGATTCAAGCTCTGATGACTGCAATGGCGCAGAATATCAAGCGAATCATTAAACAATTCAACCTGATTGGCGATTATGTTTGGAGACAAAATAGAAAAAACGATGACGGGCAATTTCGGCCTTTGCGAACCACTGAGAAAAATTAAACTCGAATAGTCAGCCTATCATAGACGCTAACGTGCAGTTTTTCCTAATTCTGTGTTCCCTCCTTGATGAGAAAGATGATCTTCGCACGAATACTGATTGATAATTATGTAGAAATGGCGTTTTGCCGCTTGTGCTGATCGATTTCTTCCTGTTGTTGCAATTCCCACATCTGCGCATACGCGCCGTCGGCTGCCAGCAATTGCGGGTGCGTGCCGCGCTCGATGATGCGGCCGTGATCCATAACCAGGATCTGATCGGCATCGGCGATTGTCGACAGGCGGTGCGCAATGGTCAATGTCGTGCGGTTCCAGGCGATGCGTTTCAGCTCCGCTTGAATGCGCTTTTCGGAATTGGAATCGAGTGCCGATGTCGCTTCGTCGAAAATCAGGATGACCGGATTCTTCAGAATGGTGCGGGCAATGGCGACACGTTGCTTTTCTCCGCCGGATAGCTTCAAGCCGCGTTCACCGACGATCGTGGCATATTTTTCCGGCAGGCTTTCGATGAAATCATGAATATGCGCGGCGCGAGCGGCGGCAAACACTTCCTCTTGCGCGGCATCCGGCCGGCCGTAGGCGATGTTGTAATAAATACTGTCGTTGAACAACACGGTGTCTTGCGGCACGATACCCATCGCGGCGCGCAGGCTTTGCTGCGTGACGGTGCGGATATCCTGATCATTGATCAGAATGCCGCCCGATTGCACATCGTAAAAACGGAACAGCAAGCGCGCCAGCGTCGATTTGCCGGAGCCGCTGTGGCCGACCACGGCGATATTCTGCCCGGCGGGAATATCGAAGCTGACATCGAATAGGATCTGGCGATTCTGCTCATAACTGAAATCGACATGACTGAACCGGATCGTGGCATTAGCAGCATCAAGCGCTTGGGCATCCGGCTTGTCTTCGATTTCCTTGTGCTCGTCCAATAATGTGAACATGCGTTCCATATCGGCCAATGAATGTTTGATCTCACGGTAAACAAAACCGAGAAAATGCAGCGGCATGTACAGTTGCAGCATAAAGGCATTGATCAGCACCAGATCACCCAATGTCATACTGCCGTCGATGACTTGCTCGGCTGCCAGCAGCATCAGCAAGGTGACGCCAATCGCGATGATTGCGCTTTGCCCGGCGTTCAATGTGGCCAGTGACGTCTGGTTGCGCACGGCGGCTTTTTCCCAGGACTGCAAATGCTCGTCGTAGCGCCGCGCTTCCCAGGCTTCATTGCCGAAGTATTTCACCGTTTCATAGTTCAATAAGCTGTCGATCGCCTGGGTATTGGCTTTCGAATCCATGTTGTTCATCGTGCGGCGGAAAATCATGCGCCATTCGGTGACGATCAGCGTGAGCGCGATATACGCCAGCAATGTCAGGGAAATGATGATGGAAAACCGGATATCGTATTGCTTGATCAGGATGGCCAGCACTAACCCGATTTCCAGCAGCGTCGGCAGAATATTGAACAGCATGAAATTCAGCAAAAAGGAAATGCCGCGCGTGCCGCGCTCGATGTCGCGCGATACGCCGCCGGTCTGGCGTTCCAGATGAAAACGCAGCGACAGCGAATGCAGATGGCTGAATACTTTATTCGCGACGCGGCGGATCGCGCGTTGCGTCACTTTGGCGAAAATTGCGTCGCGCAGTTCACCGAACAACGTGCTGCATAACCGCAAAACGCCATAACCGATCAGCAAAAAAACCGGCAACACTAACTCAGCACGCGGTTGATCCAACGCATCGACAATTTCCTTCAACACCAGCGGCACCGAAACATTGGCGAGTTTTGCCAATACCAGCAGACTGAGCGCCACCATCACGCGAACTTTGAATTCCCACAAATAAGGCAGCAACGCGGCGATGGTTCTCAGATTGTTGCGTGTGGCGGCAGGTTTCTCAAGACGGGTGGGGCGCATCAAAAGTAGTTGGCGGAGTAAATAAAAACAAACGAAAAAATTTTTACGATATGAACCGGTGTTAGGGAAGCGCTGATTAATTCGGCGAACGAGATGAAGCACGAGGCGCACGGAACACAGCAACCGAG
>JAFEEI010000122.1 GCA_018241205.1 Pseudomonadota bacterium | reverse complement strand
AACGTGCCGCGTATTGGCGATGGGCGGGATTTTTAGCACTGAACTTTAATCGAAGAACAGAAGTTGAATTTTGCACTTCCGTTGATACGAAGCCGTTCAGCCCGCCTATTGCCAATACGATGTTGTACGACGTAGTTATGTTTTGGGTTTTAGTCCAGCTAAATATTTTCGTATGTCATTTTCTAATTTATCCGGGTATTTGTACTCTAATTTTTTTGACAATTCAGTTCCTATTTCTGAAACTAAATCAGTCATTGAAAATAGAGCAGTCCAATTTTCCTTTATATCGCTCCCTGAAAATGTTTGTTCTGTTTTAGCCCACATTTCCTGGTTAAGATACTTTTTGAAAAGTCGTCCATATTTATTGGTCGTTATGTTCCAATTGTGTTCACTTGCAATGTGCCATTCAATTAAAGGAATTAAATATTCTGTGCGAATAACGGTTTCCGACATAAATTTCGCATAGAATATTTCATCTCTCACAAGACACTTTGCCACGTAAGTTGTGTCCCACCAAAAATCGTTTATTAGATTTTGAAACTCTTTTTCAGACGGTTTTTTGATAATGGAAATTTGATAAGTTGGTTTCAGCATTTGCTTTGTAATACCATCTTTATCAATTAAAATTTTATAACCAATATCCCAATCTTCTGGTAATTCTTTCTCTTGCGTTTCCTTTATAAATTTTGATTTGCTGTAAAGTTTAAAATCTACTTTCACACCGTCTTCATAAAGTAGCATTTTCATTGCGTGTTTATGGTTAAAACAACTTTCGTCTTCTTCAATCATAGCAATTGGATTTCCGAATTTAAGCGTCCAGCTTTTGTCTGAAATGTAATTTGTATTATCCTCAAAAACAAATTCAATGTCTAAATCACTAAATTCGTCAACAAGTGCTAAAGGATTTACAAGTGAACTTGTCAGAAGAAGAACTCTTACATCTTCGTTTTTCTCCGACCATTCTATAATTGTTCTTAACTTTTCTTCTCTGACTTTCATTTTGTTTGGTTCGGTTTTACTATGTCGTACANNGAGTATTTGCGAAGGCAGGGAATTCATTGCTCGTCCAGCCCGGTACAAATGCCCATTTGAAAATATTATGTTGAAGTTATGAACTAAAGCTGAACATTGAACGTCGAGCCTGAACCACTGCTGATGCCTGCACATAGATGATGTTACAATGTCCAGCCCTGCTTTTGCAAATACTTTTGTTGCCTGCTGGCCTTCTGTCTTTCTGTGGAAAAATAAAAATTGGTCATTAAAAAATTGTTTTTTAATTTGCATACTATAATTAGCAAAAAGAATGAATACTGTCATACTAGGAGATTGCATAGAGGAACTAAAAAATATTGAAACAGGTACTGTCGATTTAGTTGTCGCTGACCCGCCTTATTGGAAAGTAGTAGGTGAAAAGTGGGATTACCAATGGCGGACTGAAGAAGACTACGTTGAATGGTCAATTAAATGGATTACTGAAGTAACAAGAGTATTAAGATACGGTGGTACTTTTTATTTATTTGGATATTTTAGAACTCTTGCACTACTAGTTCCTCATATTAACAAATTAGAACTTGATTTGCGTCAACAAATACTTGTTGATAAAGGAATGAGGTCTGTATCTGGGCGTGCAACAAAAAACTACAAACTTTTTCCTAATACTACCGAAAGCATACTTTTTATTATTAAAGATAATAAGCAATTTGTAAAGCCATTTTTAAAAGAACATCAAGAGAAGCTTAAGCTTTCTTCAAAAGATATTAATGAAGCCCTTGGTGTTAAAAGTAATGGTGGTGGAATGTGGAGCATTTATACAGGTAAAAATGTCTGTGAACAATTCCCAACTAAGGAACTATGGGAAAAACTACAATCTATTTTGAAATTTGAATTAAATTACGAAAAGGTTGCTCAAACTTTTAATCCACAAATGGGATTGACTGATATTTGGAGAGATATTGATTTTTATAAAGAGGACCGTGTACATCCTACTCAAAAGCCTCTCACTTTAATTAAACGTTTATTATTAGCAAGTAGTAATGAAGGTGATTTGGTAGTTGACCCTTTTGCTGGAAGTGGCTCAACAGCAATTGCTTCAATTCACCTGAATAGAAACTTCATTACTATAGACAGCGATGAAAACTATTACAACGAAGTCTTGAGAAGAATTGAGGCTATTAAAAATCCATTGAGCTCACTTATTTCCGTCTAGTATATGCAACTTTAGCTTCTGAAACAACATCGGTATCTCTCAACTGAAGAAATGCTCTTGCATTTTCACTCAAGTAGGGTATTGCATTGAGATTAAATTCTCTATTGAACTTTGCACCATATGTATTTGCGACAAGTTCTTGATATGTAACTCCATTTTTTATTTGAGAACTGATAGTTAATTCGTCTGCATTATCAAAAAACTCTTTCCATTCATTTTGAGATAGTAAAGCTGTAGGGAACTGCTCAGGAATTAGCAAGCCTCTGTTTTCATTGGGTTGTACATAGTCCTTAATTTCTATTGTTGGATTATTATTTGCATCTGTTACAATGCAATTAAAAACCCTAACAGGATTACACAAATAAAATTGGTAAGAAAATGGCCAAAAGTTTTTTGGTGCTGGTGTTTTGTTAGCATGCAATTTTATATGTTCCAAAAATAACTTGTTATAGTAGTTCTGCATTAAAGTCCTAAAATGTCTGTGTCTGGGATTTTTAACCCATATTTCAAATGCCTGAAATCGTATT
This sequence comes from Pseudomonadota bacterium, assembly GCA_018241205.1. Lineage (GTDB taxonomy): Bacteria > Pseudomonadota > Gammaproteobacteria > Burkholderiales > Nitrosomonadaceae > Nitrosomonas. Next base: position 9,340 of record JAFEEI010000122.1, on the reverse strand, counting down.
ACATCAAAGTTATTATCTTCAAAATTTGGATAATCTGCTATTGTAAGGAATACTCTGTCAATTGTATTTGTGAGCAATTCCAATTCTGCTTCTGATTTTATAGAAAATAACCACTTGCTATCATCCATTCTTTTTATTTTGTCCGAACCACAATGAGGACAAATTTCTTCAATCCTTAAGACTTTATTTTTACAAGCACTACAAGTGTCAAGTTGGTCAACTCTGCTGCAAGATTTTACTTCTGTTCCATCTCTTAAATCGTCACCCCTTGCCCCAGTCCTTGCACCTTCTATACCTGTTATGAGAGATGCTAGATGTTGCCCAGGATAACCAATTTTCATATTGGGCGTCTGCTTGGTTATTTTTGACCATTGCAAAGCTTTAAGTCTAGGTTGCAAAACGAGTTCTTGCAAAAGTGTAATTATTTTACTCTCGTTATCTGTTATAGTAATTAAATCAGGATTTGGTGTCATTAAATAACTCTTTTATGTCAACATTAAGTGCTTTTGCAATTTTCTCAATGTTGATAAGAGTTATGTTCTTTTCAGCTCTTTCAATCATACCAATATAAGTTCTGTGTAGGTCTGCCTTGTAAGAAAGTTCTTCTTGTGAAATCCCTTGTTCTTTTCTTAGCTCCCTAATTTTTTCACCGAATTCTATTAGTATTTTCTTTTTACTCATTGAGAAAATTTCAATGAGCAAAGCTATTTATAGTATGCAACCTAAACCACACACTATAGTTAGCATTTTCAAGGCCTCTGAGTAATGATTTTTTTGATTTTCGGTTAATGTATGAATGATATTTGTTGAAGAGTAGAGATTTTGTTTTATCTGCTGAAATATACTACTGTCGCCAATAGGCTTGCAGGCAACTCATAAATATACGCAGGTTTACAAATTTCGAAAAAATTAACAATGTAGATAAACCATTTGCATCCACAGACTTGCAAAGAAAAACGCAAAGATTTACTTTTATCGTTTTTATATTGTACAATGTAAAAACGCAAGTGTTTGTACTCTACAACAATGTAAAAACGCGGAATTATTTATAGTATAAAAACGAATCAAAGCTACTTTTCCAGGTTATTTTACTAATAAGCAGAGCTTCGCTTCTCTCACTTCCACTGGAAAGCGAACACAACCATATATTCCCAACTTTTTTTACAGTTCAGGCGGAATATTAAAAAAAATCAACATTGTAATTCAAGATGCAGTTTCCGTCGGGTCAGTAGTACTTAATTGGTGGGATAAACCATTAAGGGTTAGGACCAAATTATCAAATTTTTAGATTGAATCATTCATTTTCGAGCAATTTATTTTTATCTCTTGAAAAAATGCAAACAATGAAGTCCGTTCGTCAGACGAAGATGCCTGCCTTCTTGTAAAACAACTTAGAGCATAAACTTTTCGAACCGAGGTTGTAAGGAAGAGTGTTTGTTTACAAACGGTTCAATTGGTAACTGTTCAGTTACTTTTTCAACAGAAAATCATCTTACCAATTACATGTTTCTAAATTTCGTCAGACGCTTGTACGCAATGCGTTAAAGCTTGGTAATCTGCAGTTACTTTTCAGTAGAAAATCATAGTACCAAATACATGTTTCCAGGTAAATTTCGTCACATGCTTGTACGCAATCCGTTATTAACTTAGTAAGAACCGGCAAATCATGGGATAATTACCGTGCCCACCAGAACATAGACCTCACAGTAACTAAAATAAGCAAAATGGAAAAGAAAATTGAAACCAACCTGACCAGATACTCATTTGATTCAAAAAAGCTGTTGATGCAACCCAAAGGATAGCCTAATGGATACTGCAGAAAGAAAAAGAAAGGGATCCTTTGCCCAGCCATTCACCGGGAATGAAACTAATTAGTTTATTGATTTTGCGATGAAGCAGCCTGACTATTTTGGGCGTGATGATATGTATGCATTCCCTGCCAATAAAAATGATCCACCGGTTTTTACCTGTTTGAATGTTTGGGCAACCAAAAACCATTAGTAATCTTAAGGCAAGAACCAAATCCATTCAACGATGCTGCCCTAAAAATAAATGATATAGCACTTATGCCAACGCACTTTTACGATTTGCCTTTTTATGTAATTGCCGGGTATCATTCGACTGAGAGTTCCGGGCTGCAACCAGCAGAGATTATAGAAGAAGGCGATGACTAATCCGACACCTCTTTCTTTATCTCATAAAAATCATGTAATCAAACGCAGTTAAAACCCAACTGCCTGGTTTTACAAATGCAGGCTTTAAAGTAGAAATTATTGTTAGTGGCACAAGGATTTATACTTCAGCGAATGAACAAATATCGATTGATGAAGATGGCCTTGGCCCAACCGCTGAATTTTACCTATGCCTTCTGCATCACAAAACAGGTGGCTATACCTTCACGATGGATATGAATGAAAATGCCGCCTTGGCCGCAGTCAATGCACCGGCAGATGTAGAGCCTTGGATTATTCGGACAATTGGAGATGCGATTGATAGACGAAGTCTATAATTTCTTTGTATAATACATTTGTATTGCGGCAGGCAGTCGCATAAGAAACGGAGCCATTCGCAAGTAAAACAGACTGACTGATTGGTCTGTTGTTATTTTATCCGTTAACCGGGATGCAATCTTAATCAATAAGGCAGTTCCCAGTCTAACTATTTGACTAATCACAATACCCATTACCCGTTTTGTATTTATTCAGCTAAAAAAGCATTGTTTTGTACCGGTGGTGTACCTTGTAAAATATAAAATCGCTGCTGTATTGTATTTTAGACTGTCATTCGATTCCTGTTCTGGGCCCAAGCCCCTTTTTTAGTTTTTTTTATGGGCGCATCCGGGTATGCATGGGGATTCGAAGACCGGATTTTTTGTGTTTTTGAAAGAATAGTTAAGACCATCGAAGGAGCATTATTAATCCTTCCACCGATTTCTCCGGCAATGTTTGCTAACTGATTTCTTTTATTTAATCTGCGAAACACTCTTTTATCTTTTGCTTTTTGAACGGTCTTTTACCTTGAGTTTTTCAATAAAAAACCGGGCGATCACATCAAACGCTTCCTTTGATTCCGGCAAATCAAAATTTGTAAAGAAAACATGTCCCAATCCATCCCACAGATGGAGGCGTGCATCAATGTTGAGTTTTATCAACTCCCGGTGAGTATTTACAGCAGCGCTCAATTCAGGACTTCGGGTTCCGGCGATAATCAGTGTTGGTGGAAACTTCCTCAAAACTTCAACAGATTTAACGGGCGATATCAATGAATCGTTTAAATCATATTTTCCATAATAAAAATGCTCGTCAAGCGATGGTGGGCTGCTCATGCCAAGCAAAGGCTTTTGCCAAAACCATGAATCGCCTGCCCAACTGGCATCGGCAGAGGCAGAAAAAATACCAACTGCAGCAGGCATCGGCAGGTTTTCTTTGTTAAACCATGCAATGGCCTGGGTCGTTAAAAGGCCACCTGCCGAACATCCGTAAATTCCTATATTCTCCGGCTTGCATGTTTTGAGTAATGTTTTATACACTGCGGCCACATCAATGCTTGCTGCAGGAAAAACAAATTCAGGCGCCTGGCTGTATTGAATGGTTATCACTTCAATACCGGTTAAAGCTGCCACGGGGATGGACTCTGATAAACCCATTGAATAAGGACTGCCAACAAGAAACCCACCGGAGTGAAGATTGATCAGCAGCTTTTTTTCCTTTGTCAATTTCTTATTGACCGGGATAATTCTTATTGCTTGTATGCCTGCGATGATCGTATCCCTGGTAGTAACGGAATGTTTTTTTTTGAGATCATTGATCTGGGCTGTCATATCCCGGATGATATCCTTACGCAAATTGGGAATACCGCCATTGGTAATGAGCTGCTCAATACCAGATTCATTATCCTCCATATCTTTCGGGAGTGCTTTTTTTGCTTCCGCACTCATGTATACCGAAGGAGGCAACTTATAGGATGGTACGGTAACGGTTCCATCAGTGTCGATAATTGGTTTAGGCCAGGCCTTGTTTTGGGCATTTGTTTGAGCTGCGGTGAACAGCAACAGCATAATGATGCCCAGGGAATTGCTTCTGCTTTTTAGTATGGTCATTTTTCTTGTTTTTTGTATTGCCAGCTTTCCTGCAACCTGTATTTGCTGAAAACGGCCAGATCATAAAAGTAGTAAATATCACAACATATACTGTACTTTATAGCAACAGTAATCCTGCTATTATTGCTGCCTATACATTTTCTGTTTGTGGATGAATTGATAAACTGGTCTCATTTCTCTTTAAAAATTTTGCATTCGCTTTTACCAATTGGCTGATGAATAAAAACAGGTTATTGATTACCGGTAGTAACTACAGGTTGAATCCCTTCCAACTAAGATATATGCAGAGCGAAAATTCAAACAAATGCAACCAGTAATGCGGACAAATCCGTCAATGTATCATGCTGACCAATTAAACAGAACATAACGGCAAAATAACCCGCTATCAGGGTAAAGGCTCCGGCGATTCCAATCAATGTAAGCGCTCCGGGCATCAGTCGTAACCGGTAAAGCAGCAATCCCAGCAACAGGTCGTTGAGGGCAGGCATAAAACTCTGGTCAAGGAGGAAGATACGGTCATACACGCTGACAAGCACCCGGCTCATGGTCAATGTTTATACTTTAACGGTGTAACCAGCTTACATAAAGTTCTTTCATTATTCTGGTACAGGAACAAAAGAAATGCAAACTGGCGTTTTTATCTTCCAAATACATTGCAGGACCGCCCGGCCGTTTTATTAGCAGGCCGAAAACATGCTGCCAAAGGTTTTCTTTTAAAACAACTCTTGCAGCTTTTTTCTTCAACAAGCCTGTTCAGTACCCAAAAACACCCGTTCAGTGAATAATTTTTCGGCACGAAAATTACTGCACGTAGTTTTAATTATAAATTAGAGTGAAAGGAATACTACAGGTGTTGCTCAATAAACCTGCAGGTGACCGGGAACCAATCTACTTATAAATATCCGTTCTTATCATGACGATATGCCAACCGCTTCTTTGTTCATACAATTGAACATTCAAGCAGCATCAAAGAAAGCAAAATACAATACCTGACTACTGTTAATATTCATCATGAAGAATGCCTGCAACCCGGCTCTTGCTTTTACCCGAAATCTATCGGCTGTATTCCTGTTGCTTTTTCTATTTCCCCTCCTTTACGCCCAGCAACCTGTTAAGACTGATGTTGCGAAAAAAATATTTTCAACAGACCGAACATCAGATTTGGATAAAGACCCATTTGGCATTGAGCACAGGTTCATACAGAACATCGGCCAGTATGGCGATTACCTGGCCGGTATAACACAAATGGGAGCCTTGCTATATGGCTATGAAGGAATGGGCATGCCGGTACTGTTTACCAAAAAAGGATTGATTCAACTCCAGCGCAAGGCACCTGGATCGACAGAGGAAGAAAGAGAACGTGAGGAGCGTAAAGGCACCAGGAAGGAGGATGCTTTTGAGAAGATGATACCGGAAGACGGGAGCATTACTATGGAATGGTTGAATGCCAACCCTGACCCTGTAATTATACCGGAAGAAAAAACGCAGGAGTATCACACCTATGGTATGCTGACTGAAAAAGCTATTGCATATAAAAAAATCACTTACAAAGATCTTTACCCCGGTATTGATGTGGTGTACCAGTTCTTAAACAATGACCGGCCGGGGTTTGAATACAGCATTATCCTTCATCCCGGCGCTGACATCCGTGTTATTAAAATGAAATTTGGTGGCGATGCCAAAAAGATCAAGCTCACCAACAATGGCCTGCTGGTTAAAACGGAATTGAGTGGCATTACCCAAACAGCACCGCTTGGCTTTTATGAAGATGACAAACAAAAAAACATCCCGGTAAAATTCAATCTGCAGGGCAATATTGTAAGTTTTTCTGTTGATGAAACACTGGACAATACCCGTACCCTGGTGATTGATCCTTTTGTAACGGCAACGGGTAACCTTATCGGGTTGAATGCAGGAAAAGCAAAGGATGTGGACTTTGACTATGCAGGAAATGTTTATATCACCGGCGGTGGTTCTTATACCACTACACACAGTCTCGCCAAATATGATGCTGCAGGCGTTTTACAATGGACATTCAATGGCACGCTCACCATCCCATCCTGGACTTTTGGAACCTACTACGGCGGCTGGATGGTAGAAAAGCCAACCGGCAATATTTACCTTGGACAGGGATTTAATTTTTCCACCGGTTTCCAGGTGATCAGGGTGAGTACAACAGGGTTGTATGACAATTACATCACAACTGCGAACCAGAGTTTTACCGAAGCATGGAAAATGTTCTGGAATTGTAACAATGGCTCACCACAAATATTGATCGCCGGAGGAGGAATCAATTCAGAAATAAATTTCGGATTGTTCACTCCACCCGCTACCACTGTTTCTTCATTGAATGTAACAGGCATTCCTTACACTGGTGGTACCGGCTGGGCGCAGGACATCGCCGATTTTGTTTTTGATCCTGCCAACAACGACATGTACACTATTTATGGTTCGCTGATCGGCACGCCATCCCTGGGTAATATGATGTACAAGAATACGGCGCCATACAGTGCTGCCTCTATTGCCTGGAGCCTTCCCTCCGGCTACAACACAGTGAGTGAAGCTGCCAACCGGCCTTATCTTGTTGCAGGCGGCCTCGTAGACAACTCGGCCAATATGCTTTATGTAAACGCATCGTATTTATATTACTGGGATGGAAAAAATTTAAAGGCTTTTGATAAAGCAACAGGCGCCGCTGTTGGCACTCCCCTGGTAACAGCCAATACTGCTTTTATGCAGGGTGGTATAATCGTGGATGCATGCAACAACGTTTTTGTGGGTGAAGCAAACGGTAATATTAAAGTGTACAAATTCAATGGCAGCACTTTCAATGACGCAGCCGCAGCCGACATTTCAGTTGCTGGATTTGCAGGAAAACATGTGTACGACCTGGCATACGATGAAGCCAAAAAATTAATGTATGTGAGCGGTGATGGTTTTGTTGCATCTTTTGACATATCAGCTTACTGTCCCAATACTTTCTACACGGTCAATGCAATTCCTGACTGCGTCACCAGTACAGTAACAGCTACGGTTAGCCCAACACCACCGCCGGGCTCTACAATTACTTATACAGTATACACAGGCACCGTTCAAATTGCAACCAATACCACAGGCATTTTTACCGGCATTGTTCCAAACACTACCTACAAAATCGTTGCAACCATTAACCTGAATTGCAGTGGCGCACAGGCAAGCAACACTTTTACTATTCCGGCACCCAATATAAGTACCACGCAGATTAATACCACCTGCGGCAGCAGTGCAGGAAGCATTACTGCAAGCGGTTCGGGCACAGCAGGGCCTTTTACTTATAATATCAACGGCGGCAGTTTCCTGGCAAGCGGAACATTCAATGGTTTGGCAGCCGGTGTGTACACTATTAAAGTGAAAGATGCAGGTGGTTGTACCAGTACAAAAGTTGTAACCATCCTGAACAGTAACGGACCTTCATTAACCTTTACGCAAGTGAATGCAGATTGTGGCAGTAACAATGCCACCGTTACAGCCAATGCTTCCGGCGGCACAGCTCCTTATCAATACAGCATCAACAATGGCCTTACTTATCAAAGCGGCAATTTCTTTACCGGGCTTCTCTCCGGGCCATACATATTGCTGGCAAAAGATGCTTCAGGTTGCACCAATGCAGCTACTATTACAATAACAAGTTCTCCATCACCATTTGTTACTGCGATCCCTGCAGCGGCTACCTGTGGCAATACAAACGGCACCATCACGGCTTTTGGAAGCAACGGCACCGGCGCTTTGCAATACAGTATTAACGGCAATACATTTCAGCCAGGCAATATTTTTACCGGGCTTACGCCAGGTACCTATACAGTCACTGTCAAAGATGCGAATGGCTGTACCAATGCCACTTCAGTAACCATTGCCAATACGCCGGCACCGACTGTAACAGGCACGAGTACCCCGGCAGCCTGCAGTAATATAAATGGATCGATCACTGTGAATGGCGCTGGTGGCGTTGCACCTTTACAGTACAGCATCAATGGAGGAACATATCAAAGCAGCAATATTTTTACCGGGTTGGCCACAGGTATTTATACCATTTCGGTTATGGATGCTACGGGTTGTACCAATACAGTCAATGTTACTGTTTCAAGCACTAATGGCCCGGCGTTGACCGCAACAACCATCTCATCCTCCTGCAACGCCAGTAATGGAAGCATTACTGCCACAGCCAGCGGCGGCACACCTGCCTATCAATACAGCATTGATGGTTTCACTTTCCAGGCAAGTAACATATTTACAGGCTTACCTGCCGGCAGTTATATTGTGTATGCAAAAGATGCACTGGGATGTTTTGCTGCGTTTTCGGTAGTAATAACCAATACAGCCGGGCCTTTGGTTTCAGCAGTATCAGCAGCCGCCTCCTGTAATGCCAATGATGGCAGCATTACAGCAACCGGAAGCGGCGGCACGCTACCCTATCAATTTAGCATAGATGGATTTACTTTCCAGGGCAGTAATATTTTTACAGGGCTGGCGCCAAACACAACCTATACCATTACTATAAAAGATGCTGGCGGATGCGAAAGCACCACAACTGTTGCTGTTAACAATGCTTCCGGGTTAACCATGACTGTTAGCAGCATTGCAGCTACCTGTAACAATAGTATCGGGGTGATAACGGCAACGGCAACAGGCGGTACCGGTGTGCTGCAATACAGTATCAATGGAACTGTGTACCAGGCCAACAATATTTTTACCGGGCTTTCAGCCGGCAGCTACACGGTGTATGTGAAAGATGCCAATGGCTGCATTGTTACAAGTGCTGTTACTGTTGATGCCATTTCGAGTGCGACAATCAGTGTCAGCACTACAGATGAAACCTGTAACAGTGCAAATGGCATCATTGAAATATCAGGCAGTGGTGGGGTGGCGCCGTTAACTTACAGTATTGATGGTAGTACGTACCAATCTTCCGGCACATTCATCAATATCGCTGCCGGAAATTATACTGGCTATGTAAAAGATGGATCTGGCTGCGTTGGCACACAGGATTTTACCATTACCAATACCGGCGCAGGGCCCGGTATTTCCACCTTTACAGTTACCGTAAAAGGCGCTTACCTGTGTAATGGCGGCCTGGGGAAGATCACCAACCCAAGAGTAAATGGATCGAACTGTGGAAGCTGTACTTTCAGTTTAGATGGCGGCGTCTTTGTTCCGAATTCTACTCAACTATTCCTCAACGTACCTGTGGGTACGCACACGGTA
>JAFEEI010000121.1 GCA_018241205.1 Pseudomonadota bacterium | reverse complement strand
AGCGGATATTTGGGGCGTTGCGCAAGCATTTGGGGGAGATATTCCACGAACTTGCGGGACATAAGGAAGCGAAGATTGTAGAGGGGCACATTATGTTGGATCACGTGCACATGTGCATCAGTATTCCGCCGAAATATGCGATATCGAACGTGATGGGCTACATCAAGGGGAAGAGTGCAATTGCGATAGCGAGGCGCTACGGAGGTCGAGTAAAGAATTTTACAGGTGAGGTTTTCTGGGCTCGAGGGTATTTTGTTTCTACGGTCGGTCCAGCGTGCACCACCAAAGCCTAAAAAGAAGATTCCTGCATACATGAGTATCCAAGATGAAATTAACAAAAGCAGCATGTTCACTGCAATTGCCGCTAAAACAATGAGAACTATCAACGATATGATGACAGCAATCAGGCTATCGACCGGCTGCAGTAATGTAAGATTACTCGTTGCTTGATATTAGTCAGTAGCCAAAAGTAAAGCCCGGTGAAGATAATAAAACGGGTAAACTCAGCAAAGAAATCCGCGATATCGGCTTTCCGCAATAGCATCATTCCAAATGTCCACACCATGGAAATCAGCACCAACATCCAGAACAAGCGTTCAGCAGCACCTTGAATGACCGTTTGCCAAGATTTGGCTTTTCCTAAAAATTTCTGAATTACCTGATCTAATACACTTTGATTTGTAGCAGGATCAATGTAAGGAAGCTCTGCAAATACAGCAGATGAGAAACTCAACAATACAATAAAAATAAGGAAAATTACGCCTGGATTCTTAAGCATTTTGCTATTCCCATAGTAATTAGCTACTCAGCACCATCCATTTGTTTCTTAAATTTATCAGGATCAGAAATATCCATTTCAAGCAAGTTCTTTCTTTCCGGCATTTCACTTAATTCCTTCTTAGGCTCCTTCAATTCAAGCTTGCCATCCTTATAACACCCTGACAACAGCAACAAAGACAATGAACAGATTACTGCAATCATCAGATGATCTTTTTTCACCGGTATCTCCTTATATTGGTGTTTCAAAAGGCATCCCTGACAGACCAGTTTCTACCCACTGGCAGTATTTCAGGACTCAATCGCTTGGTTGCCGCCTCACGCGCAGCCCGTTACATGGCCTTTTGATCTACTTCTGCCTGACTTTGCGTATTGGCGGCATTATGCTGGGCAATCAGCATCTGACGCATTTGCAGCAATTGGTTTGCCTGGTACGCAGCCAATTGGTTGGCATATTGCAGCGCTTCCATTTGTCCTTGAGCTGACTCGGTTCTTTGTTGCAGGACTTGCAGGTGAGCAGCATCCACTGGAATCTGACTCTGATGTTCGCTTAAACCCCGCAATAACGAATCATTGGCGTTTTTTTGTGCGTCGGTGCTGGTATTTTGTCCGTCTTGTAATAGTTTCCAGGCGGAATCGTTGCATTTTTCCTGTAAATTAAAGCAAGGCGAGCCTCGATAATATTCAACATTGCGAAACCGCTGCATATAACCATCCAGCCCGCCATACTGCTGCTCATAATAGCGTATGGTATTGGTCAGATAGAGCAACCGGTTCATCGTATATTGCGCTTGCGCCCAGACATAGGCTGGTGGCGCCAACGTATTGCGAATCATGTTTTCATATTGCTGCAATTGCGTCTGATACTGCTCGATCTGCTTAAGCGTTTGCGCTACATTCTCGATGGCGGTCGTTGTGGTTTGTTTGATATTCGCCATATCAATGACAGCAAGACCGCCCGCTTTGATAACCGATGAATAACCGAGATTACCAAGTACGAACAGGATTGCTATCAACTGGGAAGCTATATGCTTACTGTTTGTCATGTTCAAACACTCCTTGCATTAATAATCAAATGATTGATACGGTCTGGAAAACCTCATGTCTTTGGTCACGATGATGTTAAAGCGATACCCCGGCCTGATTTCAAGCGTTGGGGATATATTCAGGTTTTTACGGATGAGATTGGCTGTCACCAACCCCAATTGCTGACCGAGCGATTGA